>JALOQR010000374.1 GCA_025459365.1 Fimbriiglobus sp. | reverse complement strand
ACTTCAACAATTTCCGGCCGATTCCCCATGTTTCATCTCCGGTCGGTCGGCCGATCAATGCCGTTGCCGACCTCCCGGCTGCGGCCGAAGTCGGTTGACGTGGACCACCAGGACCGTTCGCCGTGCCCGACACCCCGACGAACCCTCCCACTCCCGTTGCCAGCCATGCTACACAACAGCCATCCGCCCTCACCCTCGGCTTTCTCACCTTGCTTACCGACAACTCGGGTGTACTTGGCGGATACCTGCTGACGAACTCGTGGGGCCGCCCGCTGGAATTCCGGCTGAGCACCGCTGTTCAGCCGAACCGCGTGCAGCAAATCCTGTATGGCCCGACGCTGACGGAGTACTTGCACGCCGAACTGATCGGCAAGACGCTCATCGAAAAGACGAGTGCCCCACCGGCCTTGATCGTGACCGACAGCGTGGCGGCCCTGGCACTCCGCAACAAGCTGAATGTGCCAACGGTGGCGGTGCGGCCGGAGGGGTTGGAGTTGAGTGCCGCCGATGTGCTCCCCTTGCCACACCCGCGGTGTTCGACACTGCTGCTGTATGCGGCACGCGATGCCGCCGACCGAACTCTGTTGGAAGGGCTTCTCGACCGCGTTGACCCGGCAGTGGATTTGGCCGAGCCGTTCTCCCGCATCCGCGAGGCGGTGAACGAGGCCCGACGGATGGGGGTAACCAATCGTGCGGCCTGACACCGACTGGCGGGCAGGGGGCGTTAGCCCTCGGGTGCCAGAGATCATGGAAGATTTCGGTGGTGAGAACCAGGGGGCTGATGCTCCCCGCTCGCCGGAGTCGGAGCCGTTCGAGGTCATCGACCTCCTCGCCTCGCCCGATGCCGTGCCGTTCCCTCGGTTTGAGGCGGCACTCACCGCCAACGTCCGCGAAGGGCGATTGCTCAACCAAGCTCCGTGGGTGCGATCGCTCGGCAAGTTGGAGATGACGGTCCAGACCGAGGGATGGAAGTTCCCCGCCCCGCCGCCCGAACTCGACCGCCCGCCGGCCAGTCGGGAGGGTGGCACGCTCTCTCCGAGAGCGGCATCAGATTCTGACTCCCGGAACGAGTCGGCCACCGCACCGCCGCTCCCCGACGCCGCCCCGGACCCCAAGAAACCCCGTATCCGCACCCGCCCGACCGCCGACACAGTGTTGGTGAAGGACCGGTTGCTGTACCTCCTGCAACCACCGCTCGACGGCTTGTTCGACGGCCGACAGATGGAGGTGCCGTTCGAGCCGTTCCCGTACCAGCTCGAAGGCATCGCCTTCTTCCTCCCGCGCCACGCCGCTCTGCTCGCCGATGAAATGGGGTTGGGGAAAACCGCTCAGACCATTTTGTCTTTACGATTACTATTTCACCAGGGGATGATCCGCCACACCCTGATCGTCTGCCCGAAGCCGCTTGTCCACAACTGGTGCCGTGAGCTGAAGATGTGGGCGCCGGATGTGCCCTTCGAGGTGTTCCCGACTGATCCGGAACTCCGCCGCACCGCCTGGAAGGTGTCGAACTGCCCGGTCAAGATTGTCAACTACGAGTCGCTGACCCGCGACGCCGAACTGGCGGCCGACCCGAATGTGTTCTTCGACGTGGTCGTGATCGATGAGGCTCAGCGAGTCAAGAACAGCGAATCCAAGACCGCTCAAGCGGTGAGGGGCCTCCACCGCGCCCGCAGTTGGGCGCTCACCGGCACTCCCATCGAAAACTCGGTCGAAGACCTCGTCAACATCTTCGCCTTCGTCGATCCGGGGCGGATTCCGCCCGACACTCCGGCCCGGCGTGTGGCCCAACTCACCTCCGACTGCATCCTCCGCCGCACGAAGGATGTGGTGCAGTCGGACATGCCGCCGAGGATCTTCCGCGACCTGAACCTGGAGCTTACTCCCGCCCAGCAGTACGCCTACGAGCGGGCCGAGAACGAGGGCGTCATTCAGCTCAACGAACTCGGCGACACCATCAGCGTGCAGCACGTGTTTCAGCTCGTGATGCGACTCAAGCAGATCTGCAACTTCGACCCACTCACCGGCGAGAGCGCCAAACTCCAGCAGTTGCTGACCGACATGGAAGAGGTGGCGGCGAACGGGCGGAAGGCGATCATCTTCAGCCAGTGGGTGGAACCGCTCCAGATGCTCGCCGACGCCATGCCCGAACACCGCCCGCTCCAGTACCACGGCCGCATCCCGCAGAACGAACGCACCCCCATCCTCGACGAGTTCAAGGCAAACCCCGACCGCCGCGTTCTGCTCATGAGCTACGGCAGCGGGAGCGTCGGCCTGAACCTGCAGTTCACCAACTATGTGTTCCTGTTCGACCGTTGGTGGAACCCGGCGATCGAGGACCAAGCCATCAATCGTGCGCACCGCATCGGGCAACGCTACCCCGTGACGGTGACCCGGTTCCTGGCCGAGAACACGATCGAAACCCGCATCGCGAGTATTCTGGACGCCAAACGAGCGATGTTCAACGAACTGATTGCGAACGCGGAGAAGCCGGCGGCGATGGGGCTGAGCGAAGACGAGATCTTCGGGCTGTTTGATATCCGCAACCGACCGAAACGATCCAGCGAACCCGGCCCGGCAGGGCCGTGAGTGCCAGCCGCCGGAGCGGTTCGCACCCGCGGCCCGGCCGGGCCGGGTTCGTCAGGATGTCACTTCTTGTCTGCCTTCGGCTTGGGCGGGCCTTTCGGGCCGGGGCGGTCACTGCCGCCTTCCTTCTTGGCCGGGCGTTCCTTCTTCTCGCCGGAGGTGGCCGCCTTCGGGCTGTTCTGTTTCTGGGTCAGGCTCGCTTCCGTCCACCACGGGCTGAGCCGCTTGATCTTGTACAGCACCTTCTCCCGGTCAGCCCCGGTGGTGGCGGCGAGTTTGGCCTTCAGCTTCCGCATCTTTTTCTTGCGGTGTTGCCGGCGGCCTAGCTCCATTTGGCGTTCGATCATGGCCCCGAGAGCTCCGTATCGGTGTGGTCGGTGGGAACGGAAATAGAGTGATTACGTTACCACCCGCCCCGAGTCTGACAAGTGCTACCGTGGCTCCAGCGACTGTTCCGCCGCTCCGATCCGCCGGCCGAGCTACGGGCACAACTGCCCGCTTTGCTCGCCGAGTGGTTCACACAGAGGAGGCAGGCCGGCAAACCAAAAGGCCTGACGTGGGTGCAGTATGAGTCACTCGGCAGGCCGATCGTCGGGAACGGCTGGGCGGTTGTGGAGGTGATGGTGTTGTTCGAGCCAACCGCCGATGGCCCGCTGGCAGACGTTTCACAAGCGAATGGGCCGCGGGGAGTGGTCGCCGTGTTTCGGTATACCCGCCGGCGGTGGACCGCCGAACGGGTGGTGTTCAACCTTTCGGCGGAACAGGTCGCGGAGCAGTTCGCCCGGCACAAGAGTGAGGGATGAACCCCCGGTAGGGTGATCTGGCTCGCCTCACTCTCGCTTCGAGCGACCGAATGGCGAACACCAACTCTGGTGCCTTGCGGCGGTTCACCATGCTCGCGACTTCGGTGCGGAGCAGGCCAGCGGCCTGACGGAGGTGTTGGTCGGTGGCGTCTGCCGGCGCGGGTCCGGCGACTGTCACCAGGAGCCGTCCCGAATGCGGGGCTGGCTCGACCGACACCACCGTGAGGTCTCGCAGCACCTCGTCCGCCAAACCGGGCAGGATGACCAACAATGCCTGATGGACCTGCCCGCACAATTGATGAGCCTTGCGGCCCTGGGATGGACCATGCTGCCCGCGGCGATCGTGAAACCGCCGGGGGTCGCTGCCATCCTCCGGTCCGACCTCGGCCGCGCTGCTGAGCAGCTCCTGGCCTCGTGATCGCTTCCGGCTCATGTGTTGGAATAACTCCAGGAAAGAGGATTCTTGCACAGACACACGCCAAAGTGGCTGAAATGAATCGGTCGCATGGAACACCCCCTTCCGGATGTGAGGTTGCGGAGGAGACAACGGCCGGGGGGGAGAGGTTCGTGGACTTCCCCACTTTGTGTTGACGGTGTGGGTGGGTGGTTGGGATTCGAACGTCGCCGGGCGGACGGAGTTCAGCGACGAGTGCAATCGTTCGCGATTGTAGAACACCTCGATGGACTCGAAGCTGTTCCCCCTGGCGGCTGAAACTCACCTCTGCCGCCGCCAG
>JALOQR010000373.1 GCA_025459365.1 Fimbriiglobus sp. | reverse complement strand
GCCGTGCTGACCCTGGGCACCACTCACCACATCTACCTGGCCGTCGTCCCGGTGGACGGGCGGAAGGGGATCGACGGGCTGGCCGGGGTGGTGGCCGCCGCCCTCGGCCGCGACCCCCTGTCGGGGGACCGGTTCGTGTTCCTCAACCGCAAGGGGGACCGGCTGAAGATCCTCGCCTGGGAGGGGGACGGGTTCGCCTTGTACCTCCGCCGCCTGGAACGCGGCACGTTCGCCTTCCCGCCGGCGAGCGGGGCGGAGCTGGCTGTCACCCCGACCCAGTTGGCCATGATCCTCGGCGGCCTCGACCCGGCCGCCGCCCGCCAACGCACCCGCTACGCCCGCCCGGCCCATTCCGCCTGATCGCGCAACTTTTTCCCCCCGGCCGGCGTCGGACGGGGTGTGACCGCCCGCGAGCGAGAGTTGGACGCCGACAACACCCGCCTGCGGGCGACGGTGGACGAGTTGCGTTCGCTCGTCGCCGACCTCCGCCGCCAGCTCGACCGCCAGCAACTGACCCTCGACCGGCTGACCCGCACCGCCTTCGGGCGGACGAGCGAACGCCTGCCCGGCCCGACCGTCGGCGAACCACCCGTGACGAATGACAGCCCGGCGTGTAAACGCCGGCCGAGATGTGCAGCGCCCGCCGGTTGAGAAGTGCAGCGCGGGAAGGGCAGCTTATCCGCCCGGTTCCGGGCGGGGAGGGCGATTCAGGGTCCAGTTCAGGTGTCGTCCGAGTCGGCGGGTTCCCGCCGGACGGCCCGCCCGGCCCGCCGCTTGGCGTCCCGCAGGCGGTAGCTCTCGCCGGTCGCCTCCAGGATGTGGCAGCGGTGGGTGAGCCGGTCGAGCGTCGCCCCGACCAGCCGCTCGCTCCCCAGCACCTCCGTCCACTGCTCGAACGGCAGGTTCGTCGTGATCACCACGCTCGTCCGCTCGTAGGCGGTGCTGATCACGTCGAACAGCAGCTCGGCCCCGGTCTTGCTCGCCGGCACGTACCCCAACTCGTCCAGCACCAGCAGGTCGAGCCGGCTCAGTTGCCCCTTCAGCCGCAACAGCAGTCGCTCCTCGCGGGCCTCGAGCAGTTGCGTCACCAGCTCGGTCACCCGGTAGAACCGCACCTTCTTCCCCCGCCGACAGGCCTGGGCGGCCAGGGCGGTGGCGACGTGCGTCTTCCCGGTGCCCGGGTTGCCGACCAGGATGACCGACTCGCGGCGGTCGACGAACTCGCCCCGCAGGAGCTCGGCCACCAGCACCCGGTTGAGTGACGGCTGGGCGGCGAAGTCGAAGTCGTCGAGGGTTTTGAGGGTGGGGAACTTGGCCGCCTTCAGCCGCCGGTCGGCCGCCCGCCGCTCGCGGTCGAGCAACTCCCGCTCGCACAGTTGCAGCAGGAACCCCAGGTGGTCCACGTTGTCGGTGGCGCACCGGGCGGCGATGGCCTCGCACTCGGCTGCGATGGTCGGCAGCCGCAGGGCTTTCAGGTGGTGCTGGAGGAGGACCGTGCTCTTGGTCTCGGTCTTCTTCACGCCCCACCTCCCGCCCGCACGGCGTGGTAGGCACTCAGGTCCGGGGCGGGCACGCTCACCCCGGCCAGGTGCGGGCGGCCGTCCAGGGGGAACAGCGGGACCGGCGTCTCGCGGGTCTGCTCGAGCACCACCCGCACCCCGTCGGCCGTCGTCACCCCGAAGTCCAGTGACCGCTCGACGGCCGCGGCCAACTCGGTCAGGGTGGCGTGCTCGAGCAGCCGCAGGACGCGGATGAAGTGCCGCAGCCCGGGCCTCCCCCACGCGGCTTCGAACCGCCGCCGCAACACCGCGAAGCACTCGGGCAACACCCACTCGGCGAGCGGGCGGGCGTGGTCGAACGCCCCCGGCTTGCGTTCCAGCAGGGCCAGGTAGTGGACCGGGTCGAAGACGGTCTGCTCACGGCCCCAGTGCCGACGGTGGGTGGCCACCACCTCGTCCCGGCACAGCAGCCGCACCACGTCGATGCCGCCGACGGCGGTGATCGGGTGGTGGGCGAAGGCCGTCGGCACCGAGTAGTCGTTGCGGTCGAACCGCACCAGCGACAGGGTGTTGGCCGTGCTCAACTCCACCCGCCGGGCCTCGAACCGCTCGGCCGGTAGCGGCCGCAACGCTGCCCGGTCCCGCCCCAGCCGGTCCGCCTTCGTCTCCGCCTCGCCTCGCACCCGCCGGGTCAGGTCGGCCTCACACCGCCGGACCAACTCGGCGTTCAGGCCCTCCCACGAGTCGGCCTCGGGGATGGGGACGAGGAAGTTCCGCCGGGCGAACCCGACCATCGCCTCGACGTGCCCCTTCTCGTTCGCCCGCCGCACCCGGCAGAAGTGGTGCTCGAACAGGAAGTGGCTCTGCAGGCGGAGGAACTCGCGGGTCGGCGTCCGCCCCCGCTGGCCGACGATGGCGGCCACGGCGATGCGGGAGTTGTCGTAGCTGATGCGGGTGGGCACCCCGCCGAAGTGCTCGAACGCTCGGGCGTGCCCCTCCTGGAACGTCTCCGTGCACTCGGCCGGGAAGGCGGCCACGAAGAACGCGTCCGAGTGCGGCAGGGTGAGGACGAACACCGCCGCCGTGGTCGGCTCCCCGCCCACCACCACCTGGGCCTCGCCGAAGTCCACCTGGGCTTCGCCCGGCGGCTGGGCCAGGGGCACGAACACCTCGGCCTGGGATCGCTTCCACTCGGCCACCGCGTTCCGCACGATGGTGCGGCCGCCGGTGTACCCGTGCTCGTCGCGGAGGCGTTGGTAGATCCGCTCGGCCGTGTGCCGCTGCTTCTTCGGGGCCGAGCGGTCGGCCTCCAGGATGTGATGGATGACGGGCAGGAACGGGTCGAGCTTGGGGCGGCGACGCGGCTGCCGCAGGCGGAACGGGGCCGGCTCGGTCTGCCGCAGGATCTTCGCCAGGGTCTGCCAGTGGATGCCGTACTCGCGGCACGCTTGACGTTTGCTGATCTCGCCGGTGAGTACGCGGCGGCGGATCTCGGTCCAGGTCTCCATGCGTGTGAACACTCCGTCCTCCGGCCGTAGGCGGTGGGGATGACGGGTGTCACCCCACTCTACGTCCGGACATGAAACGAAGCGCTGCACATCTCAACTGGTGCCCGCGACCCCGGCGGGCGCTGCACTTCTCGACCGGCGTTTACACGGCGTCAGCGGAGGCCCCACCGCCCGACGAGTCGGCCGCCGGCCCACCCCGCCGCGGGCGACACGGGCGACGGCGGACGCCGGCCGAACTGCCCGTCGAGCGGGTGGTGATCGACCTGCCCGACGGCGAGCGATCGTGCCCGTGCTGTGGCGGGGATCGCGTGTGGGTGGGGTTGGGCGAGCCGTCCCGCCGGTACGATTACCGCCCGGCGGCGGTGTTCGTCCGCGAGACGGTGCGGGTGAGCTACGCCTGCCGACGCTGTGAGCGTACCGGCTCCGACCCGCAGTTCGCCCGCCCGCCGTTGCCGCCCGAACCGCTCCCCCGCTCGTCCGCCGCCCCCGGCCTGCTCGCCCAGGTGATCGTCTCGAAATTCGCCGACCACCTGCCGCTGAACCGCCAGCAGGCCATCCTCGCCCGCCACGGGTTGAGCGTCTCCCGCTCGACCATGTGCGACTGGCTCCGCGGGTGTACGGCTGTGCTCGACCCGCTGTACCGGCTGATGCTCACGCGGGCGAAGACGTCGCACGCCATTCACGTCGACGACACCCCGGTGACCCTGCTCGCCCCGCGGCGGACGGCCTACGCCTGGGTGGTCCTCGGGGACGGGGCGAACCCGTACACGCTGTTCCACCTCACCCCCGGCCGCGGGCAGGAGCACCCCGAACGGCTGTTGGCCGGGTTCACCGGGTTCGTCCACGCCGACGCCTACGCCGGGTACACCGGCGTCCACGCCGGCGACCGACACGTCGGCTGCTGGATGCACGCCCGCCGCGGCTTCCACGACGTGCGGGAGCAGGACCCGCGGGCGGTCGACGCCCTGGCGGTCATCCGCACCCTGTACGCCGTCGAGCGGGCCGCGAAGGGGTTGGGGCTGAGTGACACCCGGCTGTCACAGTACCGCCGGGAACACGCCCTCCCGATCCTGGAACGGTTCGCCGACTGGCTGACCGAGCAACAGAAGGCCGCGTT
>JALOQR010000090.1 GCA_025459365.1 Fimbriiglobus sp. | reverse complement strand
CCTGGCCGGATTGGGCTGTGGCGTCGTGCCGGGTGAAACGGCGTTGAAGGCGGTACTCGGAACGGCCCGGTGTTTCGAGCCAGCAATGGGCAAGGCGGAGCGAGAGGCGAAACTGACCGCCTGGCGGAAGGCGGTGGCGGCGGTGGTCGGGTATGCCCGTTAGGATGGTCCGCTCTTTCCGGAGCGGAGTTCCGGCATCCGCTCCGGAAAGAGCGGACCCCCTTAACGCAGGCTGTTCACCAACGCCCACACGTTGGCGGCCTTCACTGGCACGAGCAGATTCGGCGTGCTGTTCTCGATGATCGGCAGCACCCCGTGGAAATGCTGGGTGAACAGCGTCTCCCAGGTCGTCGCGTAGTCTTCCGCCGGGCCACCCTGCCAACCATAGCTCCGGGCAAACCCCGCCGTGGTGCGGAAGAACCAGACCTGCCCACGCTCGGTGAGTGCGGGGTTGTTCACGCTGTAGCCGACTGCGTTCGTTGGTGGGTTTTGCGTCCACCCGCTGAGATCGCGGAACGCCGGGATGAAGGGGTTCTCGGCGGGTGTGTCCCAGTTGTGCGCGAACTCGTGATACACCGTCGCCCACACGCTCACCGCCCCGCGGTTGAACGCCGTGCTGGTGAACGACAGCACTCCAGCGTTGTTGTTCCATCCGAGCACCGCGCTGCCGTCGGGGAGGGTCGCCGCCCCCCACCGCTCGAACGCCATCGGCTGCCCAGTTGCCGTCTTCAGTAACTTCGTGTTGGCGGTGAGCCGGTGCAGGTGAGCGAGCGCGGTGTCGATCGTGGTGATCTCGTCTTCTCGCCAATCCTGGGCGACTGCGTTCGCCTGCCGGTTGGCCGCGGTGCCCGGAGTGAACCGTACCACCACGTCGCCGGTGTCGGCGTCGGTACTCAGGGTGTTCCCACCCGTCCAGTCGAGAAAGCGGTCGGCTCCCGCCCCACCCAGCAGGCGGTTGGTGCCCCGCCCGCCGAACAGTCCATCATTCCCTGCTCCACCGTCGATTACGTCGTGCCCTGCCCCGCCGTAGAGCGTGTCGTCTCCGCCCAGGCCGCTCAGATAGACCCCACGCGTGACACCCGCCCCCACGGTCAGGGTGTCGTCTCCGTTGGTTCCAAAGAGATACAGCCACTCCAGCGACGCCTCGGTAAAGCTGAGGTTGCCCACCCGCCCGACCCCGCCGGCCGTGGTGACGGTGGCGTTGGTCAACCCACCGAGCAGGATGTTGTCGGTGCCGTTGCCGGTGTCGATATGGGTCGGCGTTCGCAGCGCTCCGGACGACACGCGATACGTGTCGGTCCCTGCGGTGCCGGCGATGTTCAGCCAGCCGATCGTCGCGGCATCGAAGGATACCCCCGCCCCGCCATTGCTCGGCCGCACACTCGTGCGCGGGCCGTCCTCGAGCACGCTGGCCGAAGGGAAATTGAACAGCCGCACGCCATCGGAGCCACCGCTGCCGGTGAAGGAGACGTTCCTCGGCGGAGCACCGATCACCCAGAACTGATCGTTCCCGCTGCCGGCGTCGATGGTCACGTCGTCGGAAACGACCGCCCAGGCGCGGCCCGCCGAAGAGTACAGTTCGACCGCGGTCTGGGTGGGCGAGATACCAAACACGAGGAAGACATCGTCGCCGGGCGTGCCGCGAAAAGCCGATGGATTCAGCCGGTCGTCGAGGCGTTCGAGTTGGAAGCGGGTGGTCATGGGCGGCGACTCGGGGGACGCTTGATTGTGTCGGGTCCGGGGAACTCGGTCACTACCAATTCCATCGGCGGTTTGAGGAGCAGCGCGAACCGACCTTAGCGCGAGTCGGAAGTTCCGGCGGGGTTGACAATTGAATCGCGTGGGAGCCTCACCGGTTCAGTTCGGATGCAACTGGAAAGGCTCTGTGCGTGTGGTCGAGCCATCAGCCAGTGGCTTCGTTCCCCGGTGGCAGGTGCAGTTCTGCCGGCTGTTGCACCCACTTCTTCGGCTGAACCGTTGCTCTCGATCCTTTCCAAACAGATTACCTATTTTAAACTAACTCACTCTCCCCGCCATTTCCTCGCACCGAGAGTCGCACCATGCATCTGCGGGTGTTCGCCGCGTTACTGATCGCGTTCAGTGCCAGTGCCCTGTCGTCGGCCGACGAGCCGAAAGGTCCGCCCGAGTTCGCTGCCATCAAATACCGGATGGTCGGCCCACACGCCGGCGGGCGGGTGAGCCGTGCCTGTGGGGTGCCGGGCGACCCGCTCACGTATTATGCCGCCACGGCCTCGGGCGGGGTGTGGAAGTCGTCTGATGGCGGGCTGACGTGGAAACCGATCTTCGACGACCAACCGACTGCCAGCATCGGCAGCATCGCCGTTGCCCCGAGTGATGCCAACGTGGTGTACGTCGGTAGCGGCGAGGCCAACATCCGCGGGAACGTGTCGCCAGGGGCGGGGATTTTCAAGAGCACCGACGCCGGCAAGACGTGGAAGCACGTGTGGAAAGAAATCGGGCAGATCGGCACGATCGTAGTCCACCCGACCAATCCCGATGTCTGCTTCGCGGCGGTACTCGGGCACGCCTTCGGCCCGAACCAGGAACGCGGGGTGTACCGCACCACCGACGGCGGCAAGACCTGGCAAAAGGTGCTGTACAAGAACGACGAAACCGGTTGCTCGGACGTGGCCATTGACCCCAACAACCCGCGAGTGATCTTCGCTGGTTTCTGGCAGACCCGCCGACGGCCGTGGGAGATGACCAGCGGCGGGCCGGGGAGCGATCTGTACGTTTCGCGGGATGGCGGCGAGTCGTGGCAGTCGCTGAAGACGTTGTCGGCCGACGACCCCGCGAAGGGCAAGAAGAAGAACGGCCTGCCTGAGGGCATCTGGGGCAAGGTGGGCGTGGTCGTCGCGCCGTCGGATTCAAGCCGGGTGTACGCCCTCATCGAGGCCGAGAAGGGCGGGCTGTTCCGCTCAGACGACGGCGGTGAGAACTGGAGCCTCGCCACCGACGACCGCAACCTGAGGCAGCGGGCGTGGTACTACAGCACGCTCACGGTCCATCCGAAGAATCCGGATGAAATCTGGGCGCCGCAGGTGCCGATGCTGAAATCGAGCAATGGCGGGAAGTCGTTCTCCAGCGTCCGTGGGTTTCACCACGGCGACCACCACGACCTGTGGATCGACCCAACCAACCCGAAGCGGATGATCAACGCCAACGACGGCGGCGTGGACATCAGCACCGACGGCGGGAAGACGTGGTTCGCTCCACCGCTGCCGATCACGCAGTTCTACCACGTGCATGCCGACAACGCCGTGCCCTACCGTGTGATGGGATGCATGCAAGACCTCGGCAGCAGCAGCGGGCCGAGCAACAGCCTGACCGGGGCGATCGAACTCGGCATGTGGGGCCGCGTCGGCGGCGGCGAGGCCGGGCACGCAGTGAGCGACCCGAAAGACCCGAACATCGTGTACGCCGGCGAGTACGGCGGCATCATGACCCGCTTCGACCGGCGAACGAATCAGGCCCGCAACATCTCGGCGGCGCAATATAACCCGAGCGGCATCGAGCCGGCCAAACACAAGTACCGCTTCCAGTGGACTGCCCCCATCTTCGTGTCGCCGCACACCGGCGCGGTGTATCACTGCGCCAACGTGGTGCTGAAGACAACCGACGGCGGGCAGACATGGGCGGCGGTGAGCAAAGACCTCACCCGCGACGACAAGCAGAAACAGCAGTGGAGTGGCGGACCGATCACCGGCGACAACACCGGGGCGGAAACTTACTGCACCATCTTCGCCTTCGCCGAGTCGCCGAAGCAAAGAGGGCTGTTCTGGGCCGGCACCGACGACGGCAAAGTGTGGGTCAGCCAGGACGACTGCAAGACTTGGACCGACCTCACCGCCAACGTGCCCGAACTGCCGGACTGGGGGACGGTGGAGTGCATCGAGCCAAGTCCGCACGACGCCGGCACCGCGTATCTGGTGGTCGATAACCACCGCATGGACGACTACCGCCCGCACCTGTGGAAGACGACCGACTTCGGCAAGACGTGGACGAAGATCACGGCGGGCCTGGACGCAGGCGTTCACCTCAACGCCGTCCGCGAAGACCCCAAGAAGAAGGGCCAGCTTTACCTCGCCACCGAACGGGGCATCCAGTTCAGTACCGACGCCGGGGCGACGTGGCAAAGCCTGCAACTCAACCTGCCAACGGTGCCGGTGGCCGACCTGCAAGTCAAGGACAACGACCTGGTGGTCGGCACCCACGGCCGTAGCATCTGGATCCTCGACGACCTGACCGTGGTCCGGAACTGGAAGCCGGCAAACGCCGAGAAGGCGTTCCACCTGTACGATGTGCAGCCAGCCATCAAGTGGATGCTCGGCAGCGGCGGCATCTTCCCGAACCGGGCCACCAGCACCCGCAACCCCGACTACGGCGCTGTGGTGTGGTATCACCTCAAGGACGAGCCAAAAGAAGATGTGACACTGGAAGTGCTCAACGCCGCCGGCAAGGTGATCGCCACCGCCGAGAAGAAAGCGAAGAAGGACAAGGCGAGCGGGGGCCGCGAGGCCCCTGAGTCCGACGACGACGAGGACGACGAGAACCAGGAGAAGAAGGCCCGCAAGATGCCCGCCGAGAAGGGGCTGAACAAGTTCGTGTGGGACTTCACCCACGACGGGGCCGACACCATCCCCGGCGCGAAGGTGGACGCCGGCAACCCCGGCATGAGCATCCCCGCCGCACCGGGCAAGTACACGGTCAAACTGACCGTCGGCAAGCAGAGCGAAACGAAGTTGGTGGAGGTAAAGCCAGACGGTCGGCAATCGGCCAGCGGCGGGATGACCCTGGTATTGCAGGCCGAAGGGGCCGGCGACGGCAAGGGGGGTGTTGTCCTCAAGGGTGCAAACCTGTCGCTGAATTCCTCTGGCACTGAGCAAGAAGCCTTCGGCCTGAAAGTACGTGACCACATCCAACAACTCACCGACACCGTGACGCGGCTGCGGGCGATCCAGAAGCAGATCGGCGTGCGGAAGGAGTTGTTCAAGGACGACAAGGCCGCCGAGCAGCAACTCAAGGACGAAGCCGCCTTCGCCAAGAAGCTTGCCACGCTGGAGGAGAAGCTGCACAACCCGAAGGCGAAGGTGGTGTACGACGTGTTCGCCGCCAAGCCGGGGGCCATGCTGTACTCGCAACTGACGTGGCTGCTCGGCAACGCCATCGACGGCGAAGGTCAGCCGACGAAAGCTCAGACGGAACTGGAAGGCGAATTGGCGAAGACGCTCGCGGGGTACGTCGGCGAGTTCGACAAACTGACCGGCGAGGAGATGGCGAAGGTCAACGAAGCCGCGAAGAAGGCCAAGCTGCCCGAGTTGTATCTGCCACCGGCGAAGAAGAAGTGACGTGCTGCGATTAGCCGGGAGCCACCGGCGAGCGTGCCATCTGGCTCGCCAGTGCCTCCCGGCTAACCAACGTTTACCACCACCTTGCCGAAGTGCCCGGCACCTTCCAGGTGCCGGAATGCTTCCTTCACCTCATCCCATCCGAACACACGGTCGATCACGGGGCGAATCGCGTGCCTCGTGATCGTCGTGTTCATCGCCTCGAACATCGCCCGGCTGCCGACGAAGATGCCCCGCAGCGTGATCCCCTTCATCAGCAACGGTAGCGGGTCGAAGGTGCCAGCGCCGCTCAGCACGCCGATGAGCGCCACCCGCCCGCCATGACGGGTCGCCTTCACGCTCCGCTCCAGCGTGCCTGCCCCACCCACCTCCACCACCAGATCGACACCCACGCCGCCGGTCTGCTGCCGTGCCCACTTGTCCCAGTCGGGCGTTTGCTGATAGTTCACCCCGGCAGCGGCACCCATGTCGAGTGCCCGTTTTAGTTTGTCGTCGCGGCCCGAGGTGATGAGCACCTTCGCCCCGAGCGCTGTGGCGAACTGCAATGCGAATACCGACACCCCGCCAGTGCCCTGCAGCAGTACGGTTTTGCCGGCCGGGTTGAAATCGGTAGTGAGGGCGTTCCAGGCGGTGACGGCGGCGCACGGCAGCGTCGCAGCCTCCGCGAAGCTCAAGTGCGGTGGCACCGGCACCACCCCACCGGCGTTCAGTACCACCTTTTCGGCCAGCACGCCGTCGATCGCTCCACCAAGAGCCGACTTCGCCGCGGATTCGCTCAGTGAGCCATCCGCCCAATTTTGCATGAAGGTGCCGCACACGCGATCGCCCGGCTTCACTGACAGCACGTCGTCACCGACGGCCAACACCTCGCCGGCACAGTCGGAACAGGGGACGCGGGGGAGAGGCATCCGCGGGTTGTACTGCCCCCTGACCACCATCAGGTCGCGGTAGTTGAGCGACACGGCCTTGACCGCCACCACCACCTGACCAGGGCCAGGAGTCGGCTCCGGGCGTTCAATGACGGCGAGGTGATCCAGGCCGAACTGGGGGACGACGGCGGTTCGCACGAGATCACCCGTAGGGTGGGTCGAGCGGGCGTCCGCCCGTGATGACCCACGTTGAGGATGGGTTCTGTCCGTGGGTCATCGCGGGCGGATGCCCGCTCGACCCACCCTACTTCAGCGTCACGCACACCAGCTTATTCTCGTTTCGCAGGTACAGCCGGCCGTCGGCGAGGGCCGGGGCCGCCCGCGTCAACCCGCCGAGTACCTTCGCTCGGCCCGTTTCTTCGTACCCCTTCGCACTCGCCGCGAACCGTACCAGTTCGCCCGACTCGGTGAGCGCCAGAATACCGCCGTCCACGGCGATGAGGTGCGACACACCGAACCGCTTCTGGCTCCACTTCACCGCTCCCGTCTTCCACTCCACGCACACCAGGGCCGCTGCACCGGTGTCTTGTCGGCCGTGAACGCCGTACAGGTAGTCGCCCACCTTCACCGGCGTGTCATACTGGCAACTCAGGCTGGTATCGTTCGCCCACACCTCCTCCAATTCCGTTTTCCCCATCGCCCACAGAGCACCCCCCGTGCCGTAGCTGGCGGTGGCGAAGAGGTGGCCCTCGGCGATGAGCGGGGTGGCGGCGTTCACACTGGCGTCGATCTGCGCCCGGTGCCGAACGGTGTACTTCACTTTTCCATCGGCGGCGTTCAGCACTACCAGCCCGGTGCGGGTGAACACCACCGCATGGAGTTGGCCGCCCACGTCGGCCAGCGTCGGAGTGCTGTAGCTCGGCGGGTCGTCGGTCGCTTTCCATACTTCCTTGCCGGTGGCCGCATCGAATGCCACGATGCCCGCTCCCTTGCCGCCGACGTTGAGGATGAGTTTGCCGTCGGCGAAGAGCAACCCAGCCCCGACGCCGAAATACCCCTCCGGCGGGGCATACTCCTTTACCACGTCTTTCGCCCAGATTTTCTCGCCGGTTTTGGCCGACACGGCGTGCAGTTTGCCGGCGTAGTTGAGTACGAACACGGCGTCGCCGGCGACCAGTGGAGCCGACTGTGGCCCTTCCCGCCCCGCCCCTGGGATCTTGTAGTTCCACTTCGGCTTGCCGGTGTCGGCGTCGAACGCGGTGAGTACGTCGTCCTCGCCCACCCGGTGCCACAGATACACGACGCCCCCCGCCACGACCGGCCCGGCGTTTCCAGTACCCACCTCGGCCGACCACGCCACCGCCGGCTGGTTTTGTTTGTCCCATCCCCAGTTCAGCTTGGTTTCGGTGCTCTTCCCATCGCGGGTCGGGCCGAGAAACTGCGGCCAGTCGGCCGCGATCGCCGGAGCGGTCAGTAGCAGGGCGAATAGGCTCAAGCGGGGCATGGGTGTTGTCCGTCGGGAGTGGCTGGGCGGTTCGCCGCCCCACGGTCGGTTGCTCCACCGACCGACCGGGTTATATTAGCCCCACCCCCTTCCGCTCGGCCCGCCCGTCATGCACTACCGACCATTCCGCAATTCCGACCCGCCAGCCCTCATGCAGGTGTGGAACGAAGGGATGGCCGGCTGCCGTGGGGCGTACCCCCTCCGCTCGCCAGCCGCATTCGACCGTTGGCTGTTTCCCAAGCCCTACTTCGACCCGGCGGCCCTGATCGTCGCCACCGACCCGGCCGATGGGGGCAAGATCGTCGGGTTCTCGCTCGCGGGATTTGGCCCACGCGACGACCGTAGCGGGCTGGACGCCGGCGGTGTGGTGTGTGCAGTGGTGGTGCGGCCAAGCCATCGTCGGCGAGGGATCGGGCGGGAACTACTGCGGCGGGCAGAGGAATACCTCACCTCCCGTGGTGCAGTTGTGACCGTGGTCGGGTCGCAGCGGCCATACAACCCGTACCTCTTCGGGCTTTACGGCGGGGCGAACTCGCCGGGGGTGCTGGCGAGCGAGCCGACCGCCGACACCTTCCTGCGAGCAATGGGATACGTGCGGGGGGAGGAGCATATCGTCTTCCAGCGCAGGCTAGAAGCGGCGGTCGAGGTCGCCGATGGGCGGTTCATCGGCCTACGGCGGCGGTACGACATCCAGATGGTGCGGCCGACGGTCAGCCAGAACTGGTGGGAGGAATGCCAGTGGGGCACCCTGGAGCCGACCGAATTCCGGTTGATCGACAAAATGACCGGCACCCCGGCCGGGCGGCTGGTGAACTGGGACCTGGAAGGCTTCAGCGGGGCGTGGGGGCGGGCGGCGACGGGCATCTTCGACGTGGAGATCCGCGCCCACCTGCGGCGACAGGGGTTGGCCAAGTTCCTCCTGGCCAGCGTACTCAAGTTGTTGCAAGAGCAGTTTTACTCGGTCGTCGAACTCCAGGTGTGGGGCGACGACCCGGCCGGCATCGGCATCTGCAACTCCCTGGGCTTCGAGCAGGTGGACGCCGGATACCGCTACCGCAAGGCGGCCCCGACGGGGTAACATGGGGGCATACAACGCGGAGAACGCGACATGGTAGTGCTTTGGGCGAACGGCCAGGTGATCGACCGGGTGAGCGAGGCGGAACTCGGCCCGCGATTGCTCCGCTGCACCGTGCGGGTCGAGTTGCGCGACGACGACGGTCGCCCACGGGGAGAGTACGCCCCGCGCGAGCCAATCGTGCCGTGGGACCCATCCATCACCGAGGAGGAGGTCCAGCGGCGGTTGGCCGAACCCGGATTCACGTTCGAGGAAGTGCAGCAGAAACTGGGGTGGGTGTGATGTTTGCCGTCACCTGGTCCGGTGCGGCGGTACAACGGTTGGCCCACCTGGAAGCAACGGCCGACGACCCCACTCGCATCCGCACGGCCGCCCAGTGGGCGGATTACACTCTCCGCCGCACCCCAACCGACATGGGCGAGTCGAGGGCCTCAGAGCGGTTCCGCGTGTGGTACTCGGACGTTCTTGGCCTCTACTTCCACGTCGACCGGGACGCGGCAACGGTACGCGTAATTGATGTCGGCCTCGCGAAACGGGACTGACGAGCAGGTGGACGCCGGATACCGCTACCGCAAGGCGGCCCTGACGGGTTGATGACGGTCGGGCAGGTGTGCGGCGCCCCCTCCCCACTCTGCCACACTGCCACCTGCCACACACATACCCCCCCCACCGACCGACGAGTCGTCTGTCGAGTTCGCCCGGGGTACTACGATCAAATCACTTCTGCACCTGGTCCACCGACTTTGTGTCGCTCGGGTAGGAGTTGTGACTCACAGTCGCGACGATGGTGTAGGTCTTCCCCGTAGGCACTCCGGGATCGTTCAATGCCCATGTTCCCTTGGTAATGCTGACGGTGCCATCGTCGGAGGTGTCTGCCAGGACCACGGCGGAGTGCGGCCCGGATTGGTAGGAGTTGTCGGACGCTCGGAACCAGACGTTGACCGCCGGATACTGTGCGGGGAGTGGAACTGGCGGAGGAACCGGCGTTGGCCCTGGTGGCGGAACCGGCGTTGGGACCGGCGGTGGATCCCCCTCGGCCATCGGGGATGGCTGACTGGCCGCGAGCGGGGTGATCAAGAGCGAGAACAGGCGATAGGTGCCAGTGATGACGCTCGGAAAGGTTCGCGGCGGGGTGGCGTTGGGATCTGGGTTGGTGAACTTGATTTCGGACACGGGCGATCACTCCTGAGGGGGAAAGGGAATCGAACGAACGCTCATGTTGCGGAATGCCAGCCCCGAGCGGTTGGCGAACAACCCGCACCCACCGCTGGCCGACCAGTTCGGCGGGAACAACGCTGGATTGGCGACCACAGCGCCAGCCATGGGAGGGGGTGGGTTGGCCGCGATCAGGCCGATGTTCTTCTGGCTTGCTGCGTACAGGCCACTCATTTCGTCGGCCGATCGGTCCGCGACCAAGCGTAGCCCTTGATCACCGTCGTTTGCGTCTCCCCAGAACAGTTTCAGGCGGTCGGGCGTCACCTCCGCCGCCAGTCGCCGCCACCGCCCTGGTGGGGCCAGTCCGGCGGTGAAGGTAAACGGTGGGCCGATCAATGGGGCGCCGCCGGTACCGTATCGTCCGCCAGGTCCGGTGGCGTAGAGCCATGCAAAGTTCGTCCGCACTCGTTGTGGGGTTGGCCCACGCCCACGCGTCGCTCCCACGTCCCAGTCGCGGTAGCCGAGACTAACGTAGGTATCCGCCCAGTCTCCATCTGGCCCTTGTGCTCTCTGGAGGCAGACCACAAGCCCCACCCAGGTCAGGTCTTCGTCGGCTTCGTCCTGGGCAGAGAAATGTTGGAGATCGACGCTCACCCGGTAGCTGTTCTTCGGCGGGTCGAACAACTTCACGACACCTAGCCCGAAGGGGCGGAGGTACGCCGCCCCGTCCCGCGACGGCGAATCGGAGATGTCTGCCTTGCCGATCACCCACTCGTGCCACTTCGGCAGACCTTTCTCCGGCACCAGTTCCACCGGTTGACCGGTGAGGAACTGCTCGCGGAGGCGGGCGTGTTCGGCCGCCGGGTCGGGTGGGGGTTGAACCTTCGGCACCATCGCCAGCGAGATCCCGACGGCGACGAGGGCCACCGTCAGGGCGACCGCCCACGCCGTCACCACCCCCCGCGGCCAGTTCCGCGCCCGCCGCCAAGCTTTCGTTGGCCACGGCAGCGGGCGAGCGGTGGTCGACCGGCCCGCCACGAAGGCGTCCAGATCGTCGGCCAGGGAGGCGGCACTCGCGTACCGTTTCCCCGGTTCTTTCTCCAGGCACTTGCACACAATGGCATCGAGTACCGGCGGTACGGCAGGGGCCTTTGCCCGCGGCGGCACCAGCGGCTCGGAGAGCACCCAGTGCATGTTCGCCCGCCCGCCGGGGAATGGCGTCTCGCCGGTCAACGCGTTGTACAGGCACGCGCCCAGCCCCCACACATCCGCTGCCGGGCCGGGAGTGCCGAGCGATTCATCCACCTGCTCCGGGGCCATGTACCCCGGCGTCCCTCCGGCCATCTGCCCGGTGGCGGTCACCGTCTCGCCGTCGGCCGCGTCGAGGAGTTTGCCGAGGCCGAAATCGGCAACCTTCACCCGGTCGTCGGCCGTGACCAACAGGTTGCTCGGCTTGAGGTCGCGATGGATCACCCCGGCATCGTGGGCGGCCTGCACCCCGCGAGCGGCGGCAGCGATCATCTGGGCGGCCACCAGTGGAGGGAGTCGGCCGACCTCCTTGATCCGCCGCGAGAGCGACTGACCGTCCACCAGTTCCATCACCAGGTGCGGATCGCGGGGGTCGGGGTCGAAGTAGTGCAGCCGTACCACGTTCGAGTGGTCCACCTTGGCCATCGCCTGGGCTTCTAGCAAGAAACGCCGCAGGCCGGTGGCGGTGCAACTCCCCGGCTGGAGTTTCTTCACCGCCACCACCTGTTGGGTGGTCGACAGTACGGCCTGATACACCATGCCGATACCGCCCTGGCCCAACTGCCGCCCGCACTGATAGCCACGATCCGGCCAGGGGAACCCAAGCGGGCCGTTGGGGCTGCGTGTTTCCCCCTCGGGCCCCACCACTGTCCGGGTCGGGGCGAACGATACTGGTTGCCGAGTCTCACCCGTGCGGGCATTGCAGGTCTCGCACCTTCCACTCGGGGCGAGTGTTTCGGACACCAGACCGCAGGCGATGCACTTTGAGGCAGACATGGGCGGCACCACAAGGGGTTGCGGAAAGGCCGGCCGCAGTGCTGGGTTGGATGCCACCGCCAGGGCACCCGATGCCGAACGATGGCGGGTACGACGAAAGTACATCCAGGCGACTGCTCCGCTAAATGTAGCGGATTTGCCACAGCTCGCCACGCTTAACCGACAAAAATCGTCCGGATTCCGGACACGCATTTCCAAGAACTACCACTGATGGACCTCTACCCCAGAATGTCGATAATATTACTCGGACACTCCGAGCGAACCCACCCATGCCGGCTGCCATGCTGAGCGACGAGATCGCGATTGCCAACGAACTGCTCGCCAACGCTGCCCCGCAAGAAGTGCTCGCCTGGGCGGTGAAGCGTTTCCACCCGAAACTGCTGATGGCCACGGCCTTCGGCGCCGAGGGGTGCTGTCTGATCGATATGCTCAGCCGCATCGAGCCGGGCGTCACGCTCATCAACCTCGATACCGGCTACCAGTTCCCCGAAACGCTCGACGTGCGGGAACGGATTCGCCAGAAGTACGGCATCGAGGTCGAACTGGTGCGGCCGGCCACCACCATCAGCGAGTACGAGAAGGCGCACGGCCTGCCCGTCCACCAGACGAACCCCACCCAGTGCTGCCACGACCGCAAGATCGTGCCGCTGCGGGCCGCTCTCGAACGACACACTCCGCTGGCGTGGATCAGTGCCATCCGCAAAGACCAAACCGAAGACCGCGGGGTGGCGGATGTCGTGCAGTGGGACAAAAAGTTCGGATTGGTGAAGGTGAATCCACTGCTGCGCTGGACCAAGCGGGAGGTGTGGGCGCACATCGCCAAACACGACGTCCCGTACAACGACCTGCACGACCGCGGTTACCCGAGCGTCGGGTGTTGGCCCTGCACCAAGGCCGTACTCCCTGGGCACGACGAACGCAGCGGCCGATGGGCCGGCACCGCGAAAAAGGAGTGCGGGCTGCACATCGACGAGAAAGAGGGGAGCGGCATCTGATGACGCCGCCGGCGGCAAGTCACACGCTCTGGGTGTTCCCTGCCGCCGTCCCTATCTCTGTTAGTTGTTTCTCTTCACGCCACGGAAACCCAATGGCCGACCTCATCGCACCGCACGGCGGCGAACTCATCCACCGCACCGCCGCCCAACTCGATCGCCCGAACACCACCCCCATCCCGGTGTCGGACGCCGACCTGAGTACGCTCTACCGCATCGCCGACGGTGGCCTCTCCCCGCTCACCGGCCCCATGACCAAGGCCGAATACCAGCAAGTGCTGGAAGAGGAAGTGGTCGTCCGCGGTGGGAAGAAACTGGCCTGGACGATCCCCCTCGCCTTCCCGGTGGACGAGAGCCTCGCCAAGACGCTCACCACCGGCACCACCTACCCGCTCGTCAATGCCGCCGGCACGTTCGTCGGCACCCTGGCACTGAAGGACGTCTACCCCTGGAACAAGCCGGCGTACAACGCCGCCGTGTACCGCACCACCCGCACCGACCACCCCGGCGCCCGCATCGCCAACGACGACCCGCGGACCTTCCTCGTCGGCGGCGACGTGCAAGTGTTGCCACAGCCGAAGAACCCACACTTCGGCGACCTGGTGCTCAGCCCGAAAGAAACCCGCGCCCTGTTCGCCAAGATGGGCTACCAGCGAGTGGTGGCGTTCCAGACCCGCAACGCCCTCCACCGGGCCCACGAGTACGCCCTGGTGTGCGGGCTGGAGCGACTCACCAAGGCCGGGCACTTCGCCGGGGCGGTGCTCAACCCGCTCGTCGGTGAGACGAAATCCGACGACGTGGACGCCGTCACCCGGATGAAGACCTACCGGGCACTCATCGACAACAAGGCGATCGGCGTGGGCGACAGCGACGACGACCTGTGGGCGAAGGTGGGGGCGAAGTGTGCCGACCGCGTTCACCTGCTCGGCCTGGACATCAAAATGTTCTACGCCGGCCCGCAAGAAGCCGTGATGCACGCGATCTACCGACAGAACTTCGGGTTCACCGACATCGTCATCGGCCGCAAGCACGCCGACGCCCCCTACGACGACAAGACCGAGATCTGGGACGGACTGGCCGCCCACCGCAAGTTCGACCAACTCCGCGGCGAACTCCTGATCCAGCCAGTGAAGGTCGGGTTCGCGGCCTTCTACGCCGAAGCAAACCGAGTTCGGCTGGTGGACGAGTGCCCGAAGGAGTGGAAGCCGGTGAGCATCAGCGGCACCGACTTGAGGGCACAACTCGGCCGCGGCGAACTGCCCGACCCGCGGATCATGCGACCCGAAACGGCCCAGGTGCTCATCGAGAAGTACCGAGGCTGACGCATTCTGAACAACATGTCCGGAAACCGGGCAGTCCTGGCAGATTGGGGCAACCAATCTTGCTGAGACTGCCCGGTTCGCTTGTGTCAGGTCATCTCATCAGGTAGCTTTCCCCCATTTTACCATCCACTTTCTGGAGGTCGTGATGTCCCCACGTGTTCTGGCACTGGCGGTGTTCTCCGTCGTCAGTCTTTCCCAAGCGGTCGTGGCCCAGATTCCCACCCTGAGTAGCCGGCCAGGGGCAGCGTACACCATGTACATGAACTTCGGCGGGTTCAACTACACCGGCACATGGGCGGGTGGCACTCCTGGCACCGTGGCCGCCTACGGCGGCACCACAGCCCAAATGACCGAGATCTGGGCCCGCACCGCCGAGAAATTCGCGGCGTTCAACATCAACGTCACGACTGTAGACCCAGCGGTGGCGGCCGGGCAGGGCGGGTCGGACATCTCGCGGCAGAACTACTACACGACCACCGCGCGGGTGATGCACTCG
>JALOQR010000372.1 GCA_025459365.1 Fimbriiglobus sp. | reverse complement strand
AGCAATGCCGTCTGCCAGGACAGACTGGGCGAGTTGTCGCGGGGGGCGGTTGGCAAGAACCACACACCGGGCGGGAACTCGCCCTTCGCGGCATGGTGGTGGTGCAGGGCGAGGCCCACCTGCTGCATCCGCGACAGGCACACCACCCGCGCCGACGCCAGCCGCACCTTCTGCACGGCTGCCAACAGCAGCCCGGCCAGCACGGCGATGATCGCCAGCACCACCAGAAGTTCGATGAGCGTGACGCCGGGGCGAGCGGCCGCTGCCGCCGCCGCTTTCCGTGCCTGTCGCTTGCGGACGCGGCGGTAGATCCACCACCCGGCCAGCCCAAGGGCGAACACCCACCACTGCCGCGTCAACCACACCGACGGCGGACCGCCGGGCCACTGCCTCTGCCACAGCGACCCGTTCGAGTCGGCGACGTACTCCACCATCGTCTTCTGGTCCTCCACCCGCAGGCCCGCCGGCCACGGGAAGTCGAACTCGGCGTCCGGGTACGCCGTCCCCACCTCCACCCGCTCGACGGTGAACTCGTGGGTGGACTTCGTCTTGCCGGCCTTGTCGCAGCTCTGCCACGCGACGAGCTTCGGCAACCACACGCCGGCGGCGTTGGCGTTCGACGACTCCACGTCGATCTGGGTGATGGTGCTGCCGTCCGGCCGGCTGGTGCGGTACCGCCGCAGGGTGTACCCAGCCGCCGGGTCGAGTGAGGCAATCTGCTCGGCCATGCCCATGTGTTTCTTCACCCGGAACTGTTCGCACACCCGCCCGCGGATGGTGGCGGTGCCGACCGGCACCAGTTCGTTCACCGGGTACGGGCAGAGCACGTCGTCCAGCCCGCGGACGGCGAAGGTGAACGGCCAGAGCGGCTCGGCGGGGGGTGTTGCCTCACGGGCGTCGGTGAAGAACCCGTGACCAGCGGTCACGTTCTCCGGCGGGTGGCGGTACGTCTTGATCGCATTTCCGGTGAACGCCCAGACGTGCCGCTGATCTACCGCCCGACCGTGGCTGAGGCTGGAGATGGGCTGGTTGTTTTCCCACTTCATCTTGCCGCCGGCGAACACCAGCCGGTTGCCGGTCGATTCCGAACGGATCGGTTCATTCGGCGGTGGGGGGAGCGGTTCGCCGTGGTCGGCAAGCAGGGCGTGCAGGTGGCGGGGGTCGCGGACGGAGCGGGTCGAGTAGGTGAACTCGACCGACGCCAGTGCGTCCTGCCGCTGGCGTGCGGCGGCGACGGCGGGGGACGCGGGCTGAGCGGGCGACAGCCCGAGTGTCATAACGACAACAAGCCAATTCATGAGTCGCAACCTCGGCAGATTGCAACCATGCTAACCCAGATGACCATGATCGTGCGGTGAGAGAAAGCGGCGATCCGCCTCAGAAATTCGCGCCGTGTTTGTTCGGCACATACCGCGATCGCCATCCGGGGAGGGCGCTGACAGAAAGTCCGCAGCCCACGCTGGCAGTCGTCCGCCGTGGGGAGGCGAACGACTGCCAGCGTGGGCCGCGGTCGAGAATTGCAGGGATGCTTAGAACGCGTAGCCCATGGTGAGCTTGTAGAAGGTGTCGTTGACGCTGTTTTGCAGGTCCCAGCCGGCGCTCATGCGGAGGAACACGTTGTTCGGCAGGGTGAACTGCACGTATGGCCCGAGCCAGGAGTAGATGTTCGAACTGGCCCCGCCTTCGAACCGGGTGCGGTACAACTGTTCGAAGTGAGCACCAGTCGAGATGATTTGTGCGAACCCGGTGGAGTCGGCGAAGGGCCGCACGCCAGCGGTCGCCCACCAGTGGAAGAAGTCGTTGGTGGCCGGGGTACGGGTGCCCAGGTAGTACGCCCCGTACACTTGGGCCTCGACGTGCTTGCTGACGTGGGTGAAGCTCACCTGCGTCACCAGCCCTTCAAACGGATCGACCTGCTGAGCACCCGAGAGAAGCGCTCCGTTCAGAACGCCAATCTGCGGGTTGATGCTCAACGCACCATCCAGCACCGAGAAGTTCAGACCCGCTCCCACTTCGGTCCAGAGGCCGGAACCACCGGTGCCATTCGGTGTGAACCCAGGGTTGGTCCACAGGGTGCCGTAGAAGGTGAACGCGACCTTGTCGTTGATCGCATAGGCCCCGCTCAGGATCGGGTAGAAGCCGAAGAAACTGTCCTGGTTGAAGGTCACCGAGCCGGAGAACTTGTTCTTGCCCGGCGAGCCGACGGCGAACGGAGTGCCGACGAGCGTTTGGGTCGCGGACTCCTCCTCCACCGGCGGGGCCGACAGCACATCCTGGAACGAGGGGTTGGCCGTGGTCGGCAGCGTCACCGTCGGGGGTGTGGTCAGAGAGACGGCCGGCGCCGGGGTGGCTCCCAGGAGGGGGGCCGGCTGCTGGGCGTTGGCGGTGGCGGCGAGAGTCAACACCGTAGCGGCAGCGAGGCTCTTGAAACGCTGGACGAGTACGCGGGCAAGCACGGGAGATCTCCCTATCGGATGAGCGGGGCGAGCAGCCCCGTGGTTTGGTCTGAACGAATCAACGGGCATCGCCTCGCCAGGATTGGGAGAGTGGGCAGACTAGCTGGTGATGCCGGAAAATCATCGGCCGCCGTTGGTAAGTATCTGATGCCTTTTGTCGGAATCAGCGGTCTCATTGGTGGGAACGGCTGTGCCTATTTTGCAGGCAGTTTTGCCACACAATCCGTACCTTCATCAACAGCTCAGTTCTGGTGCGGGCCACTCCATTCGGGGGTCATGGCAACCCGCTGGCACCGGGCGTCACGACGACCCGTGCTCCGCGCTGACCCGCACTCCCGAGCGGTCACCATCCCGCTCTACGGCTCATAGCGCGCATCCGGGAACGCCAGTGATTCGGCGAACCGACGGTGCCTCGGGCACGCGGGTGGTCGCCGAGCATTACGTTCGCGGCCCGGCCCGGTGATTCAGGTGGCCCCGCATTGCTCAAGAATGCTTTGCCTGTTCTTCGACGGGGGCGTGCGCACGGTCCGGGGAAGTCTCCAGCCCGACCTGTTCTGCGCGGCCATCACCCACCGCGGGGGCGAGGTCGCCGAACTGGACTGACGGTCCGCCTGTTCCGCCGGACGGCCGCCCCACTTCGCCCACATTCCGCCGCCGGTGGTTGAGCCGACCGCCCCCGCCGGGTACGGTGATAAGACACGCCCGCCACGAGGGGTCCGCCGTGCCGCTCACCGACTTGGACAAAGACCTGCTCCAGCGCCTGCTGGCCAAGAAGCCCGGCTCGTGGAACGACTTCGTCGACCGCTACCTCAGCCTCATCTACCACGCCATCCACCACACCGCCCACCTCCGCAGCGCCCGCCTGACCCCGGAGGACGTGGAGGACATCGCATCCGAGGTGCTGGTGCAACTCATCACCGCCGATTACAAGGCGTTGCGGGAGTTCAAGGGGTCGGCCAGCCTCGGTACTTACCTCACGGTCATCGCCCGGCGGATCTGCGTCCATGAGATCACCCGCCGGCAACAGGTGCGGGAGTCGATCCGCAAAGGGGAAACGAAAGCGGTGGCAGTGGACGAAGCGGACGACCCGGCAGCGGCCAAGGCGATGGACAAGCTGGAGGACGTGGAGGCACTGCTGCGGCGGCTGAAGGGGCGGGAGCGCGAAATCGTGCGGCTGTTCTACCTCGAAGGCCGAACCTACGAGGAGATCAGCACCGACCTCGACATCCCAGTGAACAGCATCGGGGCCGTGCTGAGCCGGGCACGGGCAAAACTGCGGGAACTGAGCAAGAGCTATCCCGGCGGCATTCCGGCATACCGCCCACGGCAGTCGAAAACGAAGGTAAAGCCAGTGAAGCCGGCCAAGCCAAAACCGGGATCCGCGGGGCCGCCGGCAGGCTGAGTGCAACCACTTCCGAGCGATGCCGCACTGCCAGGAGCAAGCCGGGTATCAAAACTCGCTCCCGGCCTCGATGCTTGCCACCCGATCACCACACATGGAAGCCGGGAAGCCGAACACGATCAACTTCGACCTGGAAAGCAAGAAGTAATCCCCACTCGGCGGGTGGTGCCCATCGTGGCACCACCCGCCCCACCACACTTTACTTGAAGTACTCCTGCGGCGCTTTGCCCGGCTTCCAGTCCTCGTTCTTCTTGAACCCGTACTGGCTCGCCTTG
>JALOQR010000371.1 GCA_025459365.1 Fimbriiglobus sp. | reverse complement strand
ACTGGGGCGGTCAGCGGTGCATCGATCGTCAGCGTGAGCGGGTCGGGAAGCTTCTACACGGTGACGGTGGACACGGGCAGCGGCGATGGTACGATCCGCCTCGATGTGCTGGCCGATGGCACCATTGTCGACCGAGTGGGCAACACCAACGCAACCTTCACCACCGGTCAGACGTACACCATCAACCGAACCGGCCCAACGGTCAGCCTGACTTCGGCTACCCCAACCACGACGAATGCCAACCCGATTCGGGTGACCGTCATTTTCTCCGCCGACGTGACCGGGTTTGACGTCTCCGACCTGACGCTGGTAAACGCGACCGCCGAGAACTTCACCGCCGTAGACGCCCGCACCTACACCTTCGACCTGATCCCAACGACCGAGGGCATGGTGTCGGTGGATGTGGCGGCCGGGGTGGCAGCGGATTCGCTCGGCAACCTGAGCCAGGCAGCGGCCACCTTCACCCGCACCTTCGACAGCATCGCCCCGACGGCTGCATTCTCGTCGGCCACCCCGACGGCCACGAATGCCAGCCCTATCCCGGTGACCCTCACTTTCAGTGAGGGCGTCAGCGGGTTCGACATCGCCGATCTAGTGCCCACCAACGGTACGGTGAGCAACTTCACGATGGTGGACGCCCGCACGTACACCTTCGACCTCACCCCGACGACCGACGGGCCGGTGTCGGTCGATGTCATTGGCTTCGATGGGGTCACCGACGCTGCCGGCAACCCAAGCGGCACCCCGGCCATCTTCTCGCGCACCTCGGATCGCACCCGGCCGACTCCGACGATCGCCCTGGCCCCCGGTCAGAACACGATTACCACTCAGCGAACGGTCCTGTTTACCGTCACCTTTAGCGAGCCGGTGAGCGGGTTTGACGCCACCGATGTGACCACCACCGGCACCGCCGGAGGAATGGTGAGCGTCACTGGCAGCGGCACCAACTACACCGTCACGGTCAGCGGGCTGACCGTCAACGGTATGGTCGGCATCCGGGTGAACGAGGCTGGCGGCATCGACGCGGTGGGGAACGGCAACATCGCCGGCACCTCTCCGGAGGTGCGGTACAACGCTACTCCGACTGGCGTAGTCGTCGGTAGCAGTGTCGGCGGCAACACCGTCCAGTTGTTCGACCAGACGGGGCAGGTGACGAACACGATCATCCCGTTCCCCGGCTTCCTGGGGTCGATCCAGACCACTTCGGCCGACATGAACGGAGACGGGGTGATGGACCTGGCGGTTGGTGCGGGCCCAGGTGGCGGCCCACACGTGCGTGTGTTCGACGGGGCCACGGGTGCCGAACTGGCCAGTTTCTTCGCCTTCGATCCCGCCTTCACCGGCGGCGTGAACGTCGCCTCGGGAGACATCAACGGCGACGGCGTCGCTGATCTCATCGTCGGGGCTGGGGCGGGCGGTGGTCCGCACGTCAAGGCGTTCGACGGGAAGACTGGGGCCGAGATCCACAGCTTCTTTGCCTTCGACCCGACGTTCCGGGGTGGTGTCAACGTGGCCGTCGGTGACCTGGACGGTGACGGCCGTGGCGAGATTGTCACCGGGGCAGGGGCAGGCGGCGGGCCACACGTCAAGGTGTTCGACGGGAAGACTGGGGCCGAGATTCACAGCTTCTTTGCCTTCGACCCATCGTTCCGAGGTGGTGTCAACGTGGCCGTCGGCGACCTGGACGGTGACGGCCGTGGCGAGATTGTCACCGGGGCAGGGCCGGGCGGCGGGCCACACGTCAAGGTGTTCGATGGCAAGGATCTGACCGAGCGAGCCAGCTTCATGGCCTACGACCTCGCCTTCACCGGCGGGGTGGACGTGGCCGTGCGGGACGTCAACCGTGATGGCTTCGCCGATCTGGTGACCGGTGCAGGGCCGGGTGGCGGTCCTCATGTGAAGGCGTTCGACGGCCGCACCTTCGGTCTGCTACAAGAATTCTTCGCCGCCGACGCGACCTTCAACGGTGGAGTGTACGTTGGGTAATCCTTGACGTCTTCGATGGGTCGTTGGGCGTGGGCGGGGTGAGCCGGCAGGTCCGGCCGCTCCGCCCACGCTCTTTTGTCAAGTCAACTCGGTGGCCAGGCCCAGTCTTGCCTCCGAACCGGACCCGGCCAGTGATTCTCGGGAAACGTGTTCGCGGGGTATTTCCGCACGACCCAGGGGCGGCTGCTCCTGTAATGTGCCGATGGGGTGGGAGCGATCTGGCGATGAAATGAATAGGCTGTAGCGGTTGTGCGGGTAGCGGCTGGCGAATTCGAAGTCATCGTCGGTGGCGACGGCGTCCGATTATAATGGTTGGCCGTATCGCATCAATCGACGCGGTCGCTCTTTCGGAATCGGTCTGGACGTGGCGCACGCGATCGGGCATAGAGCGTCTTGGAGATGTACGACCCGGAACGGGTCTCAGGAGTCAGCCATGAAAAACTTCTTCGCGTTCGTGGGCGTGTTGGTGGTGCTGCTCATCGGCGTGGGTATCTGGCAGGGGTGGTTCAAGTTCGCCGTCAACAGCGATGAGAAAGTGACGGTGGAGGTGGACGGAAGGAAGGTCAAGGCTGATAGCCAAGCCGCCATCGAGGCGGGTCGGCAGAAACTGGAGGACTTGAAAAAGACCGACGACGGCAAGACCGGCGCCACGGGCACCGCCCCGAAACTGGTCGACACGCCCGGGCCGTTCGGCGGCAAGTGAGTCAGTCGGCGTACCGCTCGCGGAGAGCTTCCCGTAGGCGATACGACAACCCGAGGCTGGGGTAAATGAACTGCCGCAGGGCGGTCAGGTGCCGAGATTCCACCACCGCCCGCACTCCATCATCACCAACCGGATTGTTGTTCACGTCGAGAATGGAGAGCCGACCCAGGTACGGCGAGGCCGCGAGTGCTCGCAAACCATCGTCGCTGATCTGGTTCGCCCCCAGTTTCAAGACTCGGAGGTTGCGTAGCACCTCGGCGTTGGCCAGGAGTGTTGCCCCGTCGTCTCGCAGGTGGTTGCGGCACAGGTCGAGTTCCCGCACACCGCTTGCATGGCTTTGCAGTAACACCCGCAGTCCGTCGGCCGTCAGCCCATTGTTTCGCAGGTCGAGCACCGGCACCCGCAGAAGGCCGGTGAGTTCCGGTAGCACATCTCGCTGGTAGCTCCAGAGCCGGTTACCCGACAGGCCGAGGTGGTGCAACTTCGGCAATCGGGCTGATTGCACCAGCCGTTCGACCGCCGCCGCCCCAAGCATGTTGTCGGCCAACTCCAGTCGTCGCAGTTCGGGCCACGCCGCCCGTTCTGCCGCGTACCGCACGCCGCGGCCATCGATCTCGTTCGATGCCAGGTCCATTTCTTCCACGGAGACGAGGTGTGGTGAATCGGCGAGGCGCTGAAGGCCATCGCATCCAATCTCGTTGCGGCCGAGGTCGAGGCGAAGGAGTTGGCGGAGGTGGGGGCAATCGGCCACCGCGGCGGCGAGCGGCTCACCCTGGTGCTGGGCGAACACGGTGAGCGTTGCGAGCCGGGTCAGGTACGGTGAGTCGAAGACGGCGTCGTGGTGACCGCCGAGGTCGAGTAGGTGGAGTTCCCGCACCGGGGCGAGGGCGAACAGTTCGGCGGCGCGGGTGAGGAACTGGCGGGCGGTCTGGTTGACGGCGTGGATGAACCCGCGGCGGAAGACTGGCGCGGTGGCCACTCCGGCGAGCGGAGCGACCCACACCGGGGCGAACCGGCTCAGGAGTTGTTGTTCGGCATCGGCGAGGGGCAGGCGTCGGCGGTCGGATTCTGGCAATCTGGCGAGGGCGATTTGGGTGCGGACGAACTCGGCTCGCGGGTGGTCACCCAGGTCGTCCAGCCAGTCGGCGAAGATGAGCCGTGGGCCGTCGTCGTCCGGTCGGGCAATGACGGGGGCGAGTAACCCGGCGGGTGTCATGATGGCGTCCCTGTCCGAACGAACGGCGGACAAGGATAGCTCACGGGCGGTGGCTTGGTGGCTACGCGGTTCGGGGGTCTGTCAGGCGTCGGTGGGAGGAACGGAGTAGCACCCATGACGTGGAGACGGAAGTACGAGTGACGGCGTTGGGTTCGGGGAGAACCGTCGGCCAAGGCATGGGAATAGGCACCCTCTCTGCCACACTGCCACCTGCCACGCACATACCCCCCCTCGGCCACCGTCACCC
>JALOQR010000089.1 GCA_025459365.1 Fimbriiglobus sp. | reverse complement strand
TCGTCTTTGTCGAGCCGTGGCTTGTGGTCGAACGAATCGACGTGGCTCACGCCCCCCTGCATGAACAGGAAGATGACTCGCTTGGCCTTCGGCTTGTGGTGCGGCTCTTTGGGGGCGAGCGGGTCGGGCGCGGCAGTTGCCTGACGGGTGGCGAGGCCGGCGAGTGCGAGGGAGCCGAACCCACAGCCGGTGCGGGTGAGCCAGTCGCGACGGGAGAGAGGTATCAGCATGATCGTTTCACCGCAGAGGGCGCAGAGAGCGCGGAGAAAAACAGTGTTATTCGGGGAGATCGCGGACGATTCGTTTCAGACCGTCCACCAGACGCACCACGTTGAAATTCATCAACAATCCGGCGTGAAGTCCGGTCAGGCGGAGGTATGTGTGCAGTTGGGCCTCGTGAATCCGCTCCAACTTCTCCACCGCTTTCAACTCCACCACGACCATTCCGTTCACGAGTAGGTCGATGCGGAACCCGGCGTCCACCTTAACCCCGCGGTAGTTGACCGGCAGTTCGAGTTGCCGTTTCACGTCGAACCCGCGGTCCCTGAGTTCAAACTCTAAACACGCCTCGTAGGCCGATTCCAACAACCCTGGTCCCAACTCACGATGAACCGCGATCGCGGCACCGATGATGGCCTCGGTGATGGAGTTGATCTCCTCTCTCATCGTCTTTTCTCCGCGCCCTCTGCGCCCTCTGCGGTGAGATTGTCTTTTCTCTGCTCGTCCCCGCCCTCGGCGGTGAAATCGTGCCTTCAGTCCACGTACCGGAAGTCGCCCGAGGCAAACATCGCCTGGAACACCGCCGCCCACGCGTCGGCGTCTGGCTTGTTGCCGAGGAACTTCGCCATCACCTGGCGTTCACCCGGCGTCGGCTCGCGGCCGAGGGTCAGGCGGTAGGCGCGGGTGATGCGGTCGTTCTCGCTCAACTTCTCGCCGAGCAGCCGGGCGGCGCTCAATTTCGCCTGTTCGATGGGGAACGGGTTGTTCAGCATGTAGAGCGCCTGCGGGGCGATGGTGCCGCTGTTCCGCTGGCCCATCACGACGCTCGTGTCGGCGAAGTCGAACACCTCGAACAGTTCGGGGAGCGAGTTGCGGAACACCGGCAGGTACACGCTCCGCACCGGCTCCTTCGCTTTGTACCCGTAATCGCTGGCCACGTTCGCCGGGTAGGTCGGCCCACTGACGGTATCCAGTTTCAGTTGGCCGCTTACGCTCAGCAGGGTGTCGCGGATCTGCTCGGCCTCCATTCGCCGACGGTTGGACCGGCCCCACAGCTTATTCTCCGGGTCGGCCTTCGTCAGTTCGGGCGACGCGGCGGAACTTCGGCGGTAGGTGTCGCTCAATACGATCGCCCGCACCAGTTTCTTGGTGCTCCACCCATTGCGGACGAACTCGCCTGCCAGGAAGTCCAACAACTCCGGGTGGGTGGGGAGTTCGCCGGTGACACCGAAGTTGTCGGGCGTGCGGACCAGCCCGCGGCCGAGCAGCCAGTGCCAGACGCGGTTGACGTACACACGGGCGGTCAGCGGGTTCGATCCGCTCGCCACCCACTCGGCCAGTTCCTTCCGCCCGCTCTGGGCCTTCGGCATCTCGGGCACCTTTCCGACTGTCGCCACCTGCAGGAATCCCCGCGGGGCCACCTCGCCCTGGTTGCCGACCAGCCCGCGGATGTGGATGCGGGCGTCCTCGATCTTCGCCTCCTCGGTCACGCTCAGTGCTTTTGGCCGTTTTGGCCCGGCGGCCTGCATCTTCTTCAACTCGTCTTCCATCGCCTTCACGTCGTCGGCTGGCTTCTTGTCGCCCTTCTTCGTGTCGGCTGTCGCCGGTTTCTCGGCTTTCTTCTCGGTCGAAAGGAATACTACTGCGTCCGGGCAGACGTGCCCCTGGGTGCCCTCATTACTCACGATGACGAAACTCTGTCCGCTCTTCTCGAAAGTGAACTCACCGAGCGAAATGTACCGCCCGTCGATCGGTGGATTCTTGGTCATGTCCACGGAAATCTCTTTCTCACCGTCGGCGCTGAACACCGTAACGGGCACATTGTTTGCCCGGTTGCCGCCCGGCGAGTAGGCCAGCCGGACCTCATATTTGCCGTTCGCCGGCACTTCCGTCTGGAAGGTGATGCTCTTCTCGCCTTTCGCAGTGTTCTCGTCGTGGGTGTACCCGGCCCCGATATAGGTGCCGTTGTGGGTGCTGTCCTTCCACGCCCCCACCTTCTTCGCCCTGGCGTCGTCGATCACGATTCCTGGCACTTCGGCGACCGCCAGCACGCCCTTCGCTGCGATGCCAGCGGTCGCCTTCTTGGCCGCATTGATCTTGGCTTGCAGCGCCGCCACCTTCGCCTCAAACGCCTTCAACTCCTTCTCCTTCTCAGCATCGACTGGCAGCGGCACCTCGATCCAGTTCGACACGTTGGCGTGCTCAAGTGCCTTCGCGTTTCGCAGGATGCCGGCCAAGGCGTAGTAGTCCTTGGTGGGGATGGGATCGAACTTGTGGTCGTGGCAGCGGGCGCAGGTGATGGTTTGGGCGAGCAAGCCTTTGCCGATCACGTCGAGCATCTCGTCGACCACGTCCATACGGAGTTGCTTCTTGTCCTGTTCTTCGAGGTTGTTGTTGCCCATCGCCAGGAAAGCCGTGGCGACCACGTTCCGGGTGCGTTCCTCGGGAGTGGCGTGCGGCAGCAAGTCGCCGGCGATCTGTTCCTTCACGAAGCGGTCGAACGGCCGGTCGGCGTTGAACGCGTCGATGACGTAATCTCGATATCGCCACGCCTCCTTCAGCACGAACCCGCGGAGGGTGAGCGACTCGGCGTAGCGGCTCACGTCGAACCAGTGGCGTGCCCACCGCTCGCCGAACCGCGGCGAACTGAGCAGTTCGTCCACCAGTTTCTCGTAGGCGGTGGGGTCTTGGCTGGTCATGAAGGCGTCGATTTGCTCGGGGGTCGGCGGTAGGCCGTGCAAGTCGAAGTACAACCGGCGGATGAGCACCGCCTTGTCGGCGGATGGTGCGGGTGAGAGCTTGGCCTCTTCGAGCTTTTTCCGGATCAGCGAATCGATCTGGCCGGACGTGCTCCCCTTCGGATCGTGGCTCACCGGGATGGGTTGGTACGCCCAGAACTTCCGCCCGTCGTCGAGGCTCATCCCCTGCGGTTTTGTCGCCACCGCCCCGCCGCGGGGGTCGGGGGCGCCCATCTTCACCCACGCCTCCACGTCGGCGATCACGGCGTCAGGCAGCTTCCCCTTCGGCGGCATCTTCACATCGCCGTCGTACTTCAGCGACTTGAGCAACAGGCTGTTGAGCGGTTTGTCCTTGTCGATCGCCTGGCCGCTGTCCCCGCCGGCGAGCAACCCGGCGGCGGTGTCGAGCAGCAACCCGCCCTTCAGCTTTTTCTTGGCTGCCGCCTCGGCCCCGTGGCAACTGTAGCAGTGCTCGCTCAACACCGGGCGGATCTTTTTCTCGAAGAACTCGACCTGTTGTGGGGTCGGGTCGGCCGCAAGGGTTGGGGCCGTCAGCAAGGCGAAGGCGAGGAGCGAGTGACGCATGGGAGAAGCAGTGGGAGGGAGGCAAATGAGATTATGCCCGAAAGGTCAGCCGAATGGAAGCGGGCGTCTCTCGCCGATTTCTCATCAGCACTGCGGGGTTCCTTCGTACATTGCCGCTCCAGTTCGCTCTCTCCCACTCGTTCCGGACCCCTCCCATGCCCCGAATGCTCGTCACCCTGCTCACTCTGGCCGTCGGCCTTGCCCCGGCCGTCGCGCAGCAACCGCCTCGCCGTCCGCCTGTCGTCTCCCCGGAGATAAAGGACGGTAAGGACGGCAAGAAGGCCATCACCTTCCGCCTGCTCGCCCCGAAGGCTGAGAAGGTGCTTCTCAACTCGTCGGACATCCCGAGCGAGAAGAACCCGCCCGAACCGCGAGAGTTGAAGAAGGGCGACAACGGTGTGTGGGAGACGACGCTCGACGTTGCCCCCGGCACCTACCGCTACAAGTTCAACGTCGACGGGGCGGCGGTGTCTGACCCGCAGAACCCCGCCGTGAGCGAGTCGTTCACCACCGCCTGGAGCCTGGTGCGGGTGCCGGGGGCGGCATGGATGGACACCGCCGATGTGCCGCACGGGGCGGTTGCCAGCATCACCTACAAGTCGACGGCCGCCGGCAAAACTCGCCGCGCTCATGTGTACACCCCGCCGGGGTACGAGACCAGCACCGACAAGTACCCGGTGCTGTACCTGCTCCACGGGGCCGGCGACTGCGACGACTCGTGGACGTCGGTCGGTCGTGCTCACGACATCCTCGATAACCTCATCGCCGCCAAGAAGGCAGTGCCGATGATCGTGGTCATGCCCGCTGGGCACGATGCCAAGTTCGCCGGCATGTTCGGCCCGCCGCCGCAGGGCGGGCAACCAACCGCCCGGTTCGAGGACGACTTCGAGAAGGACCTCCGCCCGCACATCGAGAAGACCTACCGGGTGAAGACCGACCGGGCCGACCGAGCCGTCGCCGGGCTGAGCATGGGTGGGGCGCAGACCCTGTCGCTGTTCCTGTCCAAGCCCAAAGACTTCGCCGCGGTCGGCGTGTTCAGTTCGGGCATCTTCGCCCAGAACATGGACGACTGGGAGAAGGCCAACAAGGAGAAGGTGACGGGAGCCGCTGCCGCGAAGGAGGGGCTGAAGGTGTTCTGGTTCGCCACCGGTAAGGACGACTTCCTGCTGAACAGCACCCGCAACACCGTGGCGATGTTCAAGAAGAACGAGGTGCCGCCGGTGTACGCCGAGACGGACGGCGCTCACACCTGGATCAAGTGGCAACAGTATCTGAACGAATTCGCTCCGATGCTGTTCAAGTGAGCTGCGGCCGGATCGTGGTAAGGGTGTGTGGAGTAGCTACACACCCTTACATCACGAGCATTGCGTCGCCGTAGCTGAAGAAGCGGTATTCGTGCTTCACCGCCTCGGCGTAGGCCCGGCGGAGCAGGTCGGTGCCGGCGAGCGTTTGCACCAACAACAGCAGCGTCGTTTTCGGTAGATGGAAATTCGTGATCAGCCCATCGACCACGCGGAAGCGGTACGGCGGGTGGATGTACAGGTCCGTCTCGCCGCGGAAGGGTGCCAACTCACTTCCCTGGGCTGCCGCTTCCAGTGTGCGCGTGCTAGTGGTGCCGACGGCGATCACCCGTCCGCCGGCCGCCTTCGCACGCTTCACTGCGTCTACCGTGTCGGCCGATACTTCCGCCCACTCGGCGTGCAGTTTGTGCTCTCGTGGGTCGGCCGCTTTCACCGGGGCGAAGGTGCCTAACCCGACGTGCAACGTCACCCGTGCCACGTTAAAGCCTGCCAACAACTCCGGGGTGAAGTGCAGCCCTGCGGTGGGTGCGGCCACCGATCCGGCCCGCTCGGCGTACACCGTCTGGTAGCGTTCGCGGTCGGCGGGTTCATCGTGCCCCTTGCGGATGTAGTGCGGTAGTGGCATGTGCCCGTGGGTGGCGAGCAGTTCGGCGGCGGTGCCGGGGCGGTCGGGCTTCATCAGCCAGTGTCGGTCGTCGGTGCGGCCGACGAGCGTGAGCCGCATTCCGGTAGGCGACAACTCGAACTGTTCGCCCGGTTGGGCAAAACCACGGGTGTGGCACAGCAGTTCCCACTCGCCGGCCGGCGTTTCGCGCAGGAATAGCCCCTCCCATCGCCCGCCGGTGTTCGCTCGCACTCCCTCCACGCGGGCCGGAATAACTTTGGTGTCGTTGAGCACGAGGAGATCGTTCGGCCGGAGGAGCGACGGGAGGTCGCGGAACGAACGGTGGGAGAGGGAATCGGTGGTGCGGTCAAGCACGAGCAGGCGAGATTCGTCCCGCCGCTCGGCGGGGTGCTGGGCGATCAGGTGCGGTGGTAGGTCGTAGTCGAAGAACAGGTCCACGTGGTCGGCCCTCGGCGGGTGTGCTGTTGATGTTAGTGCCGAGAATTCACCCCCTGGCCCCGGTCCGGGGTCGGTCGAATTTCGGACGTCGAACGCGTGCTGGTGATCTCGGGAACACCCCCCTCTCTGCCACACTGCCACCTGCCACACATATACCCCCCCCGTGCCACTGCCGCCCTAAGTGTTGCACCAATCAGCTTTTCGCTCAATTCGGCCGCTCGGCCACTTCTACCGACCTTGACAGCCCCCGCCGCTCGATCGGGCGAGCGATGCCCCGTGAGGGGCCGGGGGTGAGGTCTTCCCCCCGTACCGTACAATTCCACTGTGTTCCCAACGCACGACCAGATCCGCGACGACCTCCGGGGCGAGTTCCGCGGCCCACTCTTGTTTGATGCCCCCCACCGGGCTGCTTACGCCGCCGATGCCAGCCCGTTCCACGTTACTCCGCATGCCGTCGCGATCCCCGCCGACGAAAACGATCTCCGCACTCTCATGCGGTACGCCCACGAACACGCCCTGCCACTCGTCCCCCGTGGGGCCGGTACCGGCTTGAGTGGTGAGGCTCTCGGCCCTGGTGTGGTGGTCGATCTCAGTGTGAACTTCCGCTCGGTGATGGAAGTGGCCGGTGACCATGTCCGGGCCGGCTGCGGATGGACGCTGCGGGAAGTGAACGACGCCCTTGCCCCACATGGCCGAAGGTTCGCCCCGAACCCGCTCTCCGCCGACACTGCCACTGTCGGTGGGGCCATCGGCACGAACGCCAGTGGTCCGAACGTCGTCGCGCACGGATATACGCGGGGGCACGTGTCTGGCTTGCGGGTCGTGTGGGACAACGGCGAAACGGCGACACTCACCGCGACCCGCCAAACGACCGAATCGGCTACCACCCCACAAATGCGAACGGTGGAACTGCGATCGCAGACGCTCGCCTTGCTGTCGCGGAGCCAACCGCTCATCGAGCAACACCGCCCGCTCGCCCCCTTTCACCACTGCCCGTACCTGCTCGACGGAGTGGTGACGGCCGACGGGCTGAACCTCTGCCGCTTGCTTGTGGGGAGTGAGGGCACCCTGGCGATGGTCACGGAGGCGGAACTACGAACCATCCCACTCCCTGGCGGGGTGACGGCGGGCGTGTGGGGGTTTCGGTCGTTGAACGAGGCCTTGCGGGCGGGGTTGCTCTTGCGGTCGGTCGGAGGGGTCGTGTCGGCGGATGTGTTCGATCAGCGGGTCTTGTCGCTGGCCAAGCCGGTGCCGGGGTTGACTGTGCCCGATGGAGTCGCGGCGGTTCTGGTGGCGGAGGTGGAAGCCGACTTGCCGAGCGCGGCGGCAGCCAGCCTGGACGACGCCGGCCGGCGGGTCCGAGACGCTTTTCCGTTTTTGGAAGTCAGCACCGATGCTCCAACCGCCACAGCGTTCCGCAAGGCACTGGCCGCGGCAACGTACTCCACCCGTGGGTCGGCCGTCCGCCCGGTGCCCGCTCTCGACGATACGGCCGTACCGGGGGAAGAGGTCATTCGATACGTTTCCGGGGTCGCCGACGTGTTGCGGAAGGCAGAGCGGCCGGCGGTGTTTCACGTCTCCCCGCTCTCGGGTCAAGTGGTCGCTCGCCCGCTCCTCGACCTGACTCAACCCGCCGACCGCGAAGCTCTCTGGCCACTGGCCGACCGCATTCACCGGCTGGTGGTAGCGGTCGGTGGGACGATCAGCACGCGGTTCGGGGTGGGGATTGCCCGCACACCGTGGGTGGACCACCAGGTCGGCCCGCTGGCTCCGGTCTTCGCCGAACTCAAACGCATCTTCGACCCCGCTGGCATCCTCAACCCTGGCAAGATCACCGCCCCCGATCCCAGCCGCCCGGCGTGGCCATTGCGTGAGCCGAGCGTTCGGGTGCCGCTGGCGATGAGGGCCGACCCACCCGAGGAACGCTGTACCGGGTGCGGAGACTGCCGTACCCGAACGGCCCCAACCCGAATGTGCCCGACGTTCCACCCAACTGGTGTCGAGGCCGCCAGCCCACGGGCGAAGGCGAACCTCATGCACTGGTTGCAAGCCTCCGCCGGGGCCGACGACCTCCCCGCCGAGGAAGCGCGGGTGGTGGCCGACCTGTGCGTGAATTGCAAGATGTGCCGTGGGGAGTGCCCCGGTGGAGTCGATATCCCGCGTGTTGCCCTGGAAATCAAGGCAGAGTTGCACGCCGCACTGGGCCTCACCCGCGAGGCGTGGGTGCAGGCGCGGGCCGATCGCCTGGCCCGACTCGCCGCCCGTGCCCCGGTGCTGGCCAACTTGCTTCTCGGCAGCCGTATGGGGCGGTGGGTGCTCGAAAAGGTGCTCGGGGTCGCTCGCCGCCGAACCCTCCCACAACTCGCCCTACGCCCCTTCCTCCGCCGCCGGCACAAACTCGGCGTGGCTGAGCGCAACACCTCACCCTCGGGCGACACCCCGGCCTCGGCGGTGCGGGTGGCTTATCTGGTGGACACCCACACTGACCTTGCCGACCCCCTGGTAGGCGAGGCGGCGGTGGCCGTGCTCCGGCATCACGGCATGGAGGTGTATGTCCCGCCGCGGCCTCGTGGGGTCGGCACCGCTGCTCTGCTCATGGGCGATTTCGACACCGCCCGCGAACAGGCCACCGCTGTCGTCCGCGATTTCGCCGACCTGATCCGGGAGGGGTACGCGGTGGTGGCCTCCGACCCGGCGTCGGTCGTCACCATCACCCAGGACTACGCTCTACTGCTCGACGACGACGATGCCCGGTTGGTGGCCGCCCAGACGCAAGAACTCACGGCCTTCCTGTGGGGTATGTACGAACGCGGGTGGCTACGGACCGACTTCCAGAAACCGCTTCCATTTGCCGTCGGGCACCATGTTCCGTGCCACATCAAGGCGCTCGGTGGGGAACCGGCCGGGCCAAAGTTGCTCCGGCTCATTCCGCGAGCGGAGGTGACGAGCGTGGACGTGAGTTGCTCGGGTATGGCCGGCACCTTCGGGTTGAAGGCGGAGAACTTCGACCGCTCGATGGCCATCGGCAAGCCAGTGTTCGAAGCGGTGAAGGCCGCGGGCGCACGGTATGCCTCGGCCGAGTGTGGCGGCTGCCGAATGCAGTTGCAAGACGGCACCGGCCTGCGTGCGTTGCACCCGGTGCAGTATCTGGCGATGGCCTACGGGCTGGTGCCGGCGATTGAGAAGAAGTTGAACCGCCCGCTGCGCAAGCGGCTGACGGACTGAGGCCGTCGTCATGGAACCGTCGGGCACGCTCACCGTTCGCCTGTTCGCCGCCGCTGCCGAGCGGGTCGGATCGCCGGCCGTCGTTGTGCCGTGCCCTCCGACCGTTGCCGAACTGCGTCGCACACTGGCTGACACCTGGGTGTCGCTCGCCGATTTGCTCCCCCGCTGTGCCATTGCCGTCAACCACGAGTACGCCGCCAATGACACTCCGTTGTCATCCGGCGATGAGGTGGCTGTCATCCCCCCCGTCAGCGGTGGCTGACGGCGTACACTGGCTGTATGGTCGCGCTCACTCACGATTCCATCGATTACCACGCCCTCACCGAGTCGGTCCGCCGGCCCGGCTGCGGGGCGGTCTGCCTGTTCCTCGGCACCGTCCGCGACCTGACCGGCGATGAGGTCACGGCGTTCCTGGAGTACGAAGCCTACGCGCCGATGGCTGAGAAGAAGCTCGCCGAGATTGAAACCGACGTACGCCGGCGCTGGCCGGTGGGTGACGTGGCAATGGTTCATCGTCTGGGCAAGCTCGGCGTGGGAGAGGTCAGCGTGGCGGTGGCGGTCAGTAGCCCACACCGGGCGGAGGCATTCGAGGCCGGCCGCTTCGCCATCGACACCCTGAAAGAACTGGTGCCGATCTGGAAGAAAGACGTTGCCCCGGACGGCTCGACCGCCTGGAGCGAACCGAAATGACCGCTCCCCTCACCGACACCTTTGGCCGCGTTCACAACAACCTCCGCATTTCGGTGACGGACCGTTGCAACCTGCGATGCGTGTACTGCATGCCGGAGGAGGTGACGTTTCTGGACAAGTCGGCCCTGCTCAGCTTCGAAGAGATCGCCGCGTTCGTGCGGGCAGTGGCCCCGCTCGGTATCGACAAGATCCGCCTGACCGGGGGCGAACCGCTGCTGCGGCGGGAACTGCACGAACTGGTGAAGATGCTCGTGGCCGTGCCCGGTATCCGCGACGTCGGCCTGACCACGAATGGTCTGCTCCTGACGTCGCAGGCACAGTTGCTTTTCGACGCCGGGTTGCGGCGGTTGAATGTCTCGCTCGACACGCTCGACCCGGAGCGGTTCCGCACCCTGGCCCGCCGTGATGGCCTGCCGCTGGTGCTGGAGGGGTTGGCCGCGGCGAGGCGGATCGGGTTCGCCGTGAAGGTGAATGCGGTAGCGATCCGCGGGTTCATCGAGCACGACGCCGCCCCGCTCGCCCGCTACTGCCGCGAGCACGGGTTTGAGATGCGGTTCATCGAGTACATGCCGATCGGGGCGGAGGCGTGGGAGCGGGAGAAGGTGTTCTTCGCCCACGAATTGCTGGAGTTGCTCGACGCCGAGGTGGCCCCGCTGGTGCCGGCGGCCGACGCCGACCCGAACGCCCCGGCGGCCGCATTCGAGTACGCCGACGGCGGCGGGCGGGTGGGCATCATCGCCAGCGTGAGCCGACCGTTCTGCCGCAAGTGCAACCGCGTGCGACTCACCGCCGACGGCAAACTGCGGAACTGCCTGTTCTCGCTGGACGAGGTGGATGTGAAGGGGTTGCTGCGGGCGGAGGCGGTGGACGCGGCGGAGGTGGAGCGGACCGTCCGCGAATGTGTGCGGGCGAAGTGGGAGGGGCACGAGATCAACACGGCGAAGTTCGTGAAGCCGCTGCGGACGATGCACGCCATCGGCGGATAAGTTGACTGTTCGCACCATGAGGCCGAACCATGACTCCAGCCGCACGCATATCCGCCAAACTGCATCGCCGCGTCTGCCTCATCCTCACCGAGGACGCGGTGCTGGCCGAGGAACTGCTCGCCCGCAAGCGGCTCGGCGACCAGATCGTCGGCCGGCTGAGCGAGAAGGCGTTGCTTGTGCGGCCGGGCCAGCTCGACGTGATCCTCGACGAACTGAAGAAGATGGGCCATACCCCGCAGGTGGTGGGGAAGTAGATGTCGTTGGCACCCTTCGGGTGCCGGAGTACACTCCGGCCGTTCACCCATAAACTGCCTGAATGCCTACCGACGCCGAACAGCTCATTGAATTCGTCCGCGCTGCCCTTGAGGGGTATGCCGAACCGCTCCGCAAGCAGGTGGCCGCTGGCCTTCTCCGATCGCGGAACCCCATCCCGCCCGACGAACTCACCGAACGCCTCCTCGCCACCCTGAGCAATCCGCCGGTGGTCGATCGACGGCTGAAAGACCTCTCCGCCGCGGCCCGCCGACTGCTCGCTCTTCTCGGCCTCACCCGCCGCACCCGGTGGAAGATTGGGCACCTGCTCACCACCCTCGCGGCGGTCGGGCACGCCGAGGGCATCACTCCGGTGAGGGAGGTGTTCGACGCCGGCTTGCTATTCCCGGTACGGCCCGAGGGTTCGCCACTTCTCGATACCTTCGAGAGTTGGCTTGGCATGAGCGGGGTGGAACAAGCCGAGGTCTTTACTCATCCGCTTGTGAGTGTTCGCGCACGGGTGGAGAAGTTCGACCTGCCCGACCTGGGCGAGGCGAACGCCCGCACCTCTAGCGGCCAGGCGGATGGGCTGGAATGGTTGCTTCGCATCGCCGGGGTGGTGCAACTGACCGGCGAAACCCCCTTCCGCCGCACCCAGGCGGGGGCGTTGTTCAAGCGTGATCTGACCCGCCTCCAGACTTCGGATCTGCTGTCGGCTGCCACCGCCGACTTCCGCCCGGCCGCTCCAGACCTTGGCGTACTCGCCACCTGTTGGGCCATCGAGAGTGGTGCGCTCGTTGCCGCGGGCGACGAGTGGCGGTTGGCACCACCGGCTGACCCGCCAGGATCGCTCTACGCGGCGCTCACATCGCTGGTTGGCGGGCTGTTCGGGGTCGAACACTGGGACCCGTTGCATGGTGGGATTACTCCCGTCACGGGTCTCTCGTCGTTGCCATCGGCCACGGCGGCTGTGTTGTTGCTGTTGGCGAATGCCGGCGGGTGGGTGCCGGCGGAGCGCATCGCGGAGTGGCTGTGGGCGCACCACCCGAGTTGGTCGGGGGTGTTGCCGAAGGAAGCCCACGGCAACCGCGGGGTTGGCTGGGTGGAAACTCTTCTGGCGGCCGTTCTGTTCCCCCTGCGGTTGGTCGAGGTCTGTACCGAAGGCGGATTCTCGGCGCGGTTGACCGACCTCGGCCAGCATCTGTTCGCCGATGGGCCGAAGCCAGCCGATCCGCCCGACTTCCCGCAAACCCTTCTGGTACAGCCGAATGCCGAGGTGGTCGCTTACCGGCAGGGCTTAACGCCAGGGCTGATCGCGTCGCTCACCCGCTTCGCCAAGTGGAAGGGGTTTGGTGCGGCGTGCATGCTTGAACTCACTCCCGAGCAGACCTACCGCGGCCTGGAAGGCGGGTTGACCCTCGCCGAGATGGTGCAGGTGCTGAACCGCCACGGATCGCGGCCGGTGCCGCCGGCAGTGGCCGACCTGCTCCAGCGGTGGGCGAACAAACGGGAGCGGATCGTGGTGTATGCCGCTGCCACGGTGGTCGAGTTCGCCACCCCCGCCGACCTCGACGCGGCACTCGCCCGTGGGCTGGTGGCTGTGCGGGTGACCGACCGCCTCGGTCTGTGCCCAAACGGGGCCGATCCCGACTTCAAGTACCTGCGGCTGATCGGCAACCGCGAGTACGACGCCCGCCCGGTGCGGTGCGTGACAGTCGGTGACGACGGAGTGACCCTGGGCGTGGACGCGACGCAGTCCGACCTGCTGCTCGAACCAGAACTGACGAAACTGGCCGATCCGTCGGCCGATGGTGCTGGCCCGCGGCGGTGGACTGTTGGCCCGGCAAGCGTCCGGCGGGCGATGCAGACCGGCCTGACCGCCCCCGACCTGGAAGCGTGGTTTGTGGCCCGCACCGGCGGGCCGATGCCGCCGGCCGTGCGGCTATTCGTGCAGGCACCGGCTCTGCCGCCGTCGCTTGCATCTCGCCGGTTGGTCATGCAACTGCCGACCGAGGCGGCAGCCGACGGGGTGATGCGGTGGGCGATCACGCGGAAGTTGGTGGACGATCGCCTCGGTCCGACAGCCATCGTGATCGACGAGGCGAACCTCCGTGGCTTGGTGGAGGTACTCGCTGAGATTGGCCTGCGGGTAGAGATGGACGGGGTAGGAGGCTAGGATTCCCAGGGTGTCGGACCTTCGGTCCTCAACCCTGGGCTGTTGGATCCAGCCGCGACGCCAACGGCGTCGTTCTGTCAGCCCAGGGTTGAGCGAGCGGCAACGTTTCCCAGGGTTGAGCAACGTTTCCCAGGGTTGAGCGAGCGGCAACGTTTCCCAGGGTGTCGGACCTACGGTCCTCAACCCCGGGCTGGAAGAACAACCCCGTTGGGGTTGAAGACGGTCCCGACGCCAACGGCGTCGTTCTGTCAGCCCAGGGTTGAGCGAGCGGAGCGAGCGACACCCTGGGTCAGGTCAACGGTTTCAATCACCCCGACCCCAACGGGGTCGTTCAACCCACACGGGGGCATCGCCGTGCCGCAATCGTTCGGGGCGATGTACACCCACGCCATCTTTTCGACCAAGCACCGCGAACCGACCATCCTCGACCCGTGGCGTGAGGAATTGTTCAGCGTCCTCGGCGGTCTGGTCAACCAGTCCGGCAGTCAATCATTTCTCGTCGGCGGGGTGGCGGATCACGTTCATCTGTTGTTCCGTCTGTCCCGCACGGTGACGATTGCCGACACAATGCTCGCCATCAAAAAAGGGTCGTCGGCTTGGGTGAACCAGCGGGTTGACACCGTCACACCGTTTCACTGGCAGGCGGGCTACGGGGCGTTTTCGGTCAGCGCGAGCAACCTGGATGCGGTGCGGGAGTACATCCGTCGGCAACCGGAACACCATCAAAAACAGACGTTTCAGGACGAGTACCGCGACTGGCTCCGGCGGTATGAGGAGGAATGGGACGAACGGTACGTGTGGGATTGAGCGACCCCGTTGGTGTCGGGGTGGTGGGGTGCCGTAGGTTTCCGAGGGTGTAGGCATCGATTTCCCAGGGTGTCGGACCTTTGGTCCTCAACCCTGGGCTGGAAGAACAACCCCGTTGGGGTTGAAGACGGTCCCGACGCCAACGGCGTCGTTCTGTCAGCTCAGGGTTGAGCGAGCGACACCCTGGGATACGCAACCGCTAGCGCCCCGCCCGCCGTTCCCTACCCTAATCTCATGGACCGCACCCGCTACGACGCCTTCGTTTCCACCTTCTTCGACTGCGACCCGAAGGCGGTCACCGGCATCTTCGGCGAGTTCCTCGACGCGCTCAAAGCCGAGGCATCGCTGCCGCCGGGGCATTACCTCAGCCAGAACTACGAGACCGCTCAGGCGAACCCGGAGATCCACCTGCTGCCGGGCAACCTGAAGGACGCCCGCGACGCCGTCTTCCCGTACTTCTGGGGCACCGACGGGTGGAGCAGCCCGCTGCACATCGAGAACGTCCGCGGCCCGGCCAACTACGCCAGCCTGATCGGCGCTATCGCCTGCCTGCTGAAAAACCCCAACCTCTGCACCGACACCTACAGCCAGCGGTCGAACGAACTGGAGGTGAAGGCAGTCACGGCGCTGGCGAACCTGGTCTTCTACCACACCGAAGATCCATGGGGCGTCTTCACCATTGGCGGCACCATCTCGAACATGTACGGCGGGAAAATCGGCATCGAGAAAGTCGTACCGGGGGCGATGCGGAACGGGCTGAGTGGGCAGCGGGTGGCCGGCATTTGCAGCGAGGCGGCGCACTACTGTGCCGCGACCGTCGCCGGCTGGCTGGGGCTGGGAACGGACAACCTCCATGCGATTCCCACCGACCGCAACATGGCGATGCGGCTCGAT
>JALOQR010000370.1 GCA_025459365.1 Fimbriiglobus sp. | reverse complement strand
AGTCACTGCTGGCGACCCGGCTGGCTGACGTTGGTGGTGCCAGGGGTGGCTGGCACCGCCAACGTCAACCAGCCGAGTACAAGTCGGGTTGGCTCGCCCCGCCCACTGCCACTGCCACTGCCACTGCCACACCCGTCGCCACCTCCCACGTTGTCAACGCCCACGCCCCGGCCGGCGAACGTAGCACCCGCGGTGGGCGGGTCGGGTCGAGATCCACGGCACAGTTCGCCAGTTCTCGCACCCCGCACCCCACTCCCTTCAGGATCGCCTCCTTGCACGTCCAGCCGCGGAGGAACGCCGCCGGTTTCGCGTCGTCTGCCAGTGCGTGAAACTGCTCGACTTCCTCCGGTGTGAAGTACCGCCGCACCAGTCCGGCGAGATCGCGAGTCGGGCTGTGCCGTTCCACGTCCACGCCCACCGGCACGTGGGCGAAGGCGAACACAGCTACCCCGTCGGTGTGGCTCAAGTTGAAGTGCTGGCCGGGGAAGCCTTCGAGCACGGGTTTGCCGTCGGCGGTGAGGGCGAGCGGCACGGCTTGCGGGGAAACACCGAGCCACAGGCCCAGGGCCGAGCGGAGCACCGCCCGGCCACGGCGGAACTGCTCGCGGGCTTTTGGGTGCGTGGTGCGGGCGAGGCGGGCGAGTTCGGCGGGGGTGAATGGGTCGGGGGTCACCCAGTCGGGGAGTGGGTCGGCATCGGGCAGGGTGCAAACGAGGGTGTTGCGGAGGGTGTGGCAGGCACCGGGGAAATCGGCGATGGCGCATTGGGTCACAATCACTGCTCGCCCCCCTCCCCCTTTCCCCCGTCGGAAAGGTAAGTCTGTCTCCTACCGACATTGTGTACAGATGTCACCATCGGCGACAACAAGCCCATCCTTCCGGAGGGTTCCGCCGTGAGCAACGAAGTGCTGGCCCAACGACTCCGCGAACACGCCGCCTGCCTCGCCAAGCGGGGCGACAACCTGTACCGTGTGCGGGCCTTCCGCCACGCCGCGTTCACCGTCATGGGGTTGGACAAGGAGGCCGAGAAGCTATCCCGCGACGAGTGGGCGAAACTGCCCGGCATCGGCAACAGCCTGGCCGAGACGCTCGTGGAATATGCCCGCGGGAAGTGACAACGAGAAAACCGCCGCGGCTCCGAGATCCGCTGATCTCGGGGCCGCGGCGGTTTTTGGGTTGGCTTGGCTCACGCCACGGCGGCCATGGGCGGGGGGGTGCGGGTCATGTGCAGGGCTTCGTCGGCTCGTGCTCGCACTTCGGCGTCGTCGTCGGTCAGCACCACCCGCAGGGTATCGACCACCCGGGAATCGTCTGGGGCGATCAGCCCGAGCAGGGTGGCGCACCGGCCGCGGAGTTCGGGGTCGGATGCGTGGACGCCGTTGAGCAGGTGTGGCAGCCCGGCGCGGCCGATCCGCTTGAACGCCACCGACGCCACCGCCCGCGTGCGGTACTCCGGCTCGGTGAGCATCGCCAGCAGATGTGGGGCCGCCGGATGCCCGGCCCCACCCAGGCGGCCAATCGCTCCGGCACAATCGCGTCGCACGCTCGGGTCGGTATCGCCCAGTCCGCGGATGAGTTGCGGAAGGGCCGTGACGGCCGCCGCCCCCTGGTCGCCCAGTGCCCGGGCCGCTCGCCGTCGAACGCGTGGGCTTTCATCGCCCAGTGCCTTCGCCAGCGGGGGCACTCGCCGCGACGGTGGCACGCTCAGATCGGCCAGGGCCACCACCGCCAGTTCGCGAATCTGCGTACTGTCGTGCTCGAGGGCATCGTTGAGCACATTCAGGGCCAGGTTCGTCTGTGCCTCGTTCAACCCGTGCATAATGACGGCGAACACCAGGCGGTTCATGAGCTGAGGCGAAAGCTGTTCCATGATCGGCGGTCGGTGATCGGGAGGCAGGGGTGGGCTTCGGCCGGTTGTATGGAATGTATCTAGAATGCTGCGTGCCACGGGGCGTGGAAAACCCGTCAGGATTTCCGCCACCCGGCGTCTGGGCTACTCCGATGGTGTGAAACTTCGGCCGACCACCCAGGGATGTTTCCCCGGGCGGACCGTGCTAAGCTGAGGAAACCGCTTTCCGCTCGGGTCGGAATTCCCACCCTTTGCGCTCCTCCCTCGGGATGAGGATTCCTCTGTGTCCGATCTGGTCGCCTGCCCAACGTGCCAATCGACGTTGCGTTTGCCCCCGACCGCGGCCACCGTCCGCTGCCCGAAGTGCAAAACGTTGCTGGAGGTGAGCGGTCCGGAGGCAGCACCACCGCCCCCACCCGCCAAGCCGCTGCCGTTCGCCCCTGCCCCTGGCAAGCCCGCCCCGGCGAAAGCGAAGGCGAAGGCGGCTCCGCCGCCCAACCCCGCCGCCCCACGGCCGATCCGCCCGGAAGTGGTGGACGAGGAACTAGAAGCCGAGGAAGAGCGAGCGCGGAAAGCCCGCGAGGAAGCCGAGCGCAAGCGGCAAGTGCGCAAGGAACTCGGCGAGATGGACCGGGCGGAGGAACAGGAGCAAGAACAATACGAGGAAGTCAAGGAACGCTGCCGGCACGGGCGGATGGCGCTGCAAACCCTCCGCTGGTCGCTCGCCGGGTACGTGTTCAGCCTGGTGATTGGCTATCTCGTAGTGATGGGCTTGGTCGCCCTGGCGTGGATCTTCGGCGAGAAGGACATTTTCGGGGCACTCGGCACCACCCTACCGGCCTTCTCACTGTTCGTCACCGTTTGTTCGCTGCTCGGCACCGGGGTGGGGTTCGGCATGGCCCTCCGGGGGCCGCGCGAGGCGCTGCACCTGTGCATCATGGGATTGGTGGCGGCGGTCGCTCAGTTGATCTGCCTCGGGGTCACGCTGCCGACGGTGTTCAACGCGGCCACCAACTACGCCGAGAACCCGCCCGCACAGATGGGTTACCCCGGCATGACAGTGGCCTACGAACTGCTCGGCACGGCCACCAACCTCCAGACTCTCACCGATTCCTCCGTTCGGTTGATCTACGGGGTCATCGCCAAGGAGGAGTATCGCAATCACTGGCTAGGGGCGTTGTGCGGGCTCTTCGAGTTCGTCCGCCTGCTGCTCGTCTGCCAGATCACGCAGCGCTACGCCGAACTCGGCAAGTCGGATCGCGTGGCGGCGGAAAGCCCGACCACGGTGAGCCGGGTCTTCTTTACGCTGCTGGTGTTCGGGGCATTTCGGCTGGCCACATGTGTCGGGTTCGACTGGTTCCAGCACCCCGATGGCGGGTGGTACATCGGCCAGATCATCCACCTCGCCAACTTCGAGATCTGCTTCCTCATCATCGCCGTGCGGCTGCTCACCCAGTTTCGGGCAATGGACGAAACAGCCGAGGTGCTCATCGCCGACCGCGTCGGGTCGAGGTTCGAGCGATTCAACGAGGTGTAGGCGGGCGGGATAATTCCGCATCGGGTTCCGCCTCCCTCCGGACCGATGACAATCCTGCCGGCTTCGCCCCGTCCGGAGGATGCCATGAACGCCCCGTTGGCACCGACTACACCGCCGCCGAAGAAGAAAACCCGCTGGTTCCGCTGGGTTTTGCTCACGTTTCTGGTTCTTCTACTCGTCGCCCTCTGGGTCGCCCCTGGAGTGCTGGCGAAGTCGTCCTTCAAAGATAAACTCATCGCCGATCTGACCGCCGACGTGAGCGGCACCGTCCGCGTTGGCGAGGTGTCGCTCAACTGGCTGCACCCGGTGACGGCATTCGACCTGAGCGTGACCGACGACGCGGGCAAGCCGGTTCTGTCGGCGAAGAAAGTGAGCACGTCGAAAACCTTGCTCGATTTTGTGTTGAACCGCCGCGACCTAGGCACCCTCCGCATCGAGCAACCGGCCGCTGAAATCGCGTTTGAGAACGGCACGACCAACGTGCAGCGAGTGTTCGCCAAGTACCTTGAACCGGGCGACGGAAAAACGTCGCCGCGACCGGCCGTGGCCATCGAACTGACCGACGGTACGGTGAAACTCGCCGATGTCGCCAGTGACCGCCGAAGGGCAGATCGGCGGTGAAAACAAAGCAACGCTCGACGCGAACGAGTTCGACCTGAGTGCCCTCGCCCCGGCCCTGCGACACTTCGCCCCAGATGTGGCCGCCGGCGGCAAACTCCGCGGCAAGTTCGCCGCCAGTTGGTCGCCCGCGGAACAAGGGCTGCCAGCGTTCACCGCCGACGGTGAACTCCACATTTCTCAGATGGTGCTGTCGGCCCCGGCGCTCGGCGATCGGCCGGTTCAGTTGGCCTCCGCCGCTATGCCACTGTCCGCGACTTTCGACGGGAAGGTGCTGAAGGTCGCCCGGTGGAACGTCACCTGCGATGTCGGCACGCTCGGGTTCGCCGGCGAGTACGACACCACCGCGACACCCGAAACGCTGCTCAACCAGACCGGGCTGAGCTTCGATGCCGACATCGATCTGGCGAAACTCGGCCGGGTCGCCCCGGGCCTGCTACGGCTCAAGCCTGGAACCGAACTCACCCGCGGCCGGGTGACGGCAACGATGGCCAGCCGGAAAGCGGCCCAGGGTGTGACGTGGAGCGGGTCGGTACTGGCGTCGAAGGTGGAAGGAGTGCAGGGGGGGCGGGCCGTCTCGTGGGATCAGCCACTGAGCGTCACGTTCGCCGGGCGGGTGCGGGCGGATGGCTTGCCGGTGTTCGACGATCTGGTGGTGCAATCCGATTTCATCGGCGCACGGGCGGCCGGTGAGCCGGAAAACTTCGACGCCATCGCCAACGTGAACCTCGATGTGCTCAGCCGGCACCTCGAAGAACTGCTCGACCTGAACGGCCTGAAATTGCAGGGCGAGGGCAAAAATCTGCTGGTGAAGGTGCGGTCCAAGTCGGGTGGCGGCTACACGCTCACCGCCGATGGCACCGTGCGGAACCTCGTCGTCCGCGACAACTCCGGCGTGCTCGTGTCTGATCCGAGCCTCGTGCTTTCGGCCACCGCCGAGGGCGACATCAAGGGGGGCACGATTCGGATCGATACCGGCCGGGCAGGTGTCACCGCTGGTACGGACGTGTTCACCGTCACCCTCCTCGAACCGATCGCCGACGCGAAAGCCCTGCGCAGCGGAAAAGCGGCGGTCGCGTTCAGTGGCGATCTCGACCGCTGGCGTGGGCGTGTGGGGCGGCTGGCGGGCTGGCCGAAAGACTGGGCCATTGCCGGTACGGTGGCCGAGGCCAACGCGACGGTGTCGCTGGGCGACGCCCTGACCGTGGAGAAGGCGAAGGTGGTGGTCCACAACGCCCAGTTCCGCGGATGCGGGTTGGCCGTGGACGAGCAGTTCCTTCAGGTGAACACCGCCGAGCCGAACGGACGAATCACCCTCGACCCGAAGACCGGAACGGTCGGCCTCGCCCTGTGTGAGGTGCGGAGCGAGACGGTGAGCGGAGCGGTGGCGAAGTTCGACCTGACGCCGAACCCGAACGGTGGCTACGGCATGGCTGGCAAGGCGAATGTCGTTGCCC
>JALOQR010000369.1 GCA_025459365.1 Fimbriiglobus sp. | reverse complement strand
CAACTGCCGAAGGGGCAAGATCCCTTCGAGGTGCTCAACGGCGGGAACGCCTACCACGCCACTTTCACCCGCGTCACCCCGACCACCTGGGCGGCCATCGGGCGGGCGCTGAACGGCAAGCGGGTGGTCCTCAGCCGGGGTGTGTACGACCGCTGGCTGGCCGGCGGGGCGACCGCCGACGACCCGTTCCGCCTCAAGTACGGTGACCGCACCGAGGAGTTCACCCCGGTGGCCGTGATCGACTTCGACGATCGCTCACCGCTTGCTGCCCTCGGCACCGACCTGATCGGCATGGAGATCGACAAGGCCGCCGCCTTCCTCCGCCCCGAAACCCCCCGCATCAACCGCATTGATCTACTGCTCACCGAACGGGCCGACCGAGAGACCGCCCGCGCGGCGGTGGCCGCGGTGGTCGGTGCGCGGGCTAACGTTCGCACGGCCGACGAGCAGGGGGCGAATACGCAGCATGTGGTCGGTGGCATCCAGATCGGGTTCACCATGTGCAGCCTCGGGGCGATGGTGGTTGGCCTGTTCCTGGTGTACAACTCGCTCTCCGTCACGGTGGCCGAGCGACGGCACGACATCGGTATCCTGCGGTCGATCGGGGCGACCCGCGGGCAAGTGGTGTTCGTCTTCCTGGCGGCGGCGGCGGTGCTTGGGCTGGTCGGCGGGGCGGTCGGTGTGCCACTGGGTACTGGCATGGCCCGGCTGGCGCTATCGCTGGTGAAAGACGACGTGAACGGCCTGTTCTACACTTCGCTCACCGACGGGCCGAATACCCCCACCACCGGCACGATGGTTTCCGCCGTGTTGGCTGGGCTGGCGACGGCGATCTTCGCCGCCTTCGTGCCGGCGATGCAGGCAGCCAGCCACGACCCGGCCGACGCCGTGCGCCGGACCCCTGGCCGAGCGGGCGGCGGATGGTGGTTCGCCCACCGGATTGTGTGCGCCCTGTTGGTTGGCAGTGGGGTCGCGGCCATCCTCTTGCGGGCCACCCTGCCGGTGCGGGTGGGGGCGTTCGGCGGGATGATCCTGGTGCTCGTCGGGTTGCTGCTCTCTGCCCCTATCCTCGTTGGGCTGATCGTGCGGTTGCTGCAACCCCTCCTGCGGGCGGTGCTGCCCATCGAAGCCCGGCTGGCTGCCGACAATCTCATCCGCAGCCCCGGCCGCACCGGGCTGGTGATCGGCGCCCTCGGGGCGGGCGTGGCCGTGATGATCCAGACGGCCGGCGTCGGTAAGAGCAACGAAGAACCCGTGACGCGGTGGCTCGACGAGGTCATTCAGGCCGATCAGTTCGTCGCCGCCGGCACCGTCAGTTCAGCCATCAGTTCGATGTGCCCGGCCGACCCGAAGCTGGTGGCCGACGTGGCCAAGATTGATGGCGTCGAATCGGCGGCCGGCATCCGGTACATGCGGCCGACATACAACGGGACGGTGCTGTTCCTGACGGCCATCGACTACGAGACCTTCGTCGGCCCCAGCCAGGCCCGCGGGCCAGATGGCTTGCCGCAACTCGATAAGTTCCGCGCCGCCGCCGGCAAGGAAGGCGTGCTGGTGTCCGACAACTTCCTCGCCAAGCACAAGCTGAAGGTGGGCGAGTCGGTCACCCTGAAGGGGGCGAACCGCTGGGTGACACTGCCGATTCTAGACGTGGTGAAGGACTACTCCTGGAGCCAGGGCACGCTGTTCCTCGACCGCCCGGTGTACGCCCGCCTGTTCGACGACCGGCAGATCGACATCGTCCACGTGTTCCTGAACCGCGAGAGCGAGCAGGCCCGGCAGCAGGCCCACGCTCGCGTCGAGGCGTTCGCCGAGAGCCGCGGGCTGACTACCGAAGACCGCCCCGCATTACGGAAGATGGTGGGCGAGTTGATCGATCGGGTGTACAAGCTGGTCCACCTCCAGCAGGTGGTGGTCGGCATCGTGGCGTCGCTCGGGGTGGTGACGTCGCTGCTCATCTCGGTCCTGCAGCGGAAGCGGGAGTTGGGGCTGCTACTGGCCGTCGGGGCGACCCCGCGGCAGGTGATCCTGACGGTGCTGTACGAGGCGGTGCTGATGGGGCTGTTTGGCACGTTTTTGGGCTTCCTCATCGGCATCCCGCTGGAGTGGTACGTGCTGCGGGTGGTGCTGCGGGAGGAGTCCGGGTTCGACTTCGCCCTGCTGATGCCGTGGGGGCAGGCGACGGCGATCGCGGCGGGGTCGCTGCTGGTGGCGACGGCGGCCGGACTGCTCCCCGCCCTGCGAGCCGTAAAGACGCGGATCCCGGACGCGCTGGCCTACGAGTGATGTGAACCCGCCCGATCAGGGCGGGGTGGATTGGTGTCCGGTTCCCCAGGTCGGAGCGAGCGCAGGCCTTGGTATCCTGACCGACCAAGGGACCTGTTGCCGAACCAGTCTGTGGAATCGGTCGGTTGTGGGTCGATCGAGCCGAGTGGTTGATCGCCCCGCCATAATGACGGCATGACCACCGCCGACGCCCTGCTGGCCGCCGTGTGTGCCGCCCCGGACGACGACCTGCCACGGTTGGTGTACGCCGATTGGTGCGAGGAAAACGCCGACCCCGAGCGAGCGGAGTTTATCCGATTACAAGTGGGTCAGGCGAACGGGGCAGCGACCGAGGCCGGGTTGATCCGCGAGAAGGTACTGCACGACGCCCACGCCGAGCGATGGCTCGCCCCGCTGCGCCAGGCCGGCGGGCCACTGGCCAACGGGCGTAGCCACGCGGCCTTCCGCCGCGGGTTCGTCGAGGTCGTGTGGATGCCGGCCGTCTGGCTCGAACGTCAGGCCGAGCGGTTGTTCGCACTGGCCCCGGTGGTCGAGTTGCGGCTGCTGTTCGACGAGTTGAGCGAGTTGGTGCGACTTCTGGAGAACTGCGAGTCGCTCGCCCGGCTGAAGGTGCTCGACGTGTGCGACCGACGTTTCGGAGGAATCGGGTTGATGGCCGTCGGGCAAAGCCCGCACCTGACGCACCTGACCGCCCTCCGACTCCGGCAATGCAACATCGACGACCAGGCCGCCGAACTTCTCCCCCTCCGCCGATACGACTTACTCGACCTGCGAGATAACCCCCTTTCAGCCGCCGTCCGAAACCGCCTTCGAGAGCATTTTGGCCCTGCCGTACTGCTCGACTGAAGCATCCCCCATTTTCCCCCCTGCGCGCCGCCGGGCCGGGCGGTAGATTGAGAACACCTTCCCAGTACACGGGGAACGCCCGCCCCGCGGAGCCGCCGGACATGGCCGACTGGACTCAGGTGTTCACGTCTCTTGCCCCGAAGCCTTATGGCCGGCGGCAACCGTTGTTGCTCGTCAACGGGCTGGCCGAGCAGGCCGAGTCGTGGTATCGGAACCGTCGCTTCTGGAGCCGGTACTTCGATGTCCACGCCCCGAACGTGGTGCTGTACGACGGCCCCGTCATCCACGGCCGGCTATCGGCGAAGCAGCCGATCGACGTCGATTACCTGGTGGGTGAGTTCCACGCCTACCTCACCCGGTTCGTGCAGACGCCGCCGGTTCACCTGGTGGCCAGCAGCCTGGGTGGGAAAATCGCCGTCGAACTGGCCGTGCGGTATCCGCAGTTGGTGTCGCGGGTGGTGCTCTTGTGCCCGAGCGGCATGGGCGACGAGGAGCGGCTGCCCATCATGGATGGGGTGCGTGGCGACACCTACGCCCTGGTGCGGAGCGTGTTCTTCAAGCCAAAGTTTGTCGATCGCGACATGGTGAAGTTCTATCGGGCGAAGCTGGCCGACCGGGTGTGGAAGACCGGCCTGCTCCGAACGGTGCGGGGAACGCTCGACCACAGCGTGCGGTCGAAACTCGCCCGGCTGACGCACGAAACTCTGCTCGTCACCGGCAGCGAAGACAAAATCTGCGACCCGAAGACGGCCGCCATCGCCGCCCGCGACCTGCCCAACGGCCACTTCCTGGAGGTGGCCAACTGTGGGCACGCGCCGCAAATTGAGAAGCACTGGCTGATCAACCGGCTGGTGGTGTACTTCCTCACCGCTCCCAAGCCGACCGCCAACCCAAACTGGCCGCAGCTCATGTTCACCCAGCCGAGCAAACTGAAGAACGGCGAGAAGAAGTAGCCCTGACCCCCAGCCCGCTGACGCGGGCCCCCGCATGCCCCCCGACCCCGCCGCCCCCCAGCCCGCCCCCGCCCCCCCGGCCAAGCCCGAGTCGGACTGGTGGCTGATGACCCGGAAGTTCCTGAAGAAGGGCACTTCCATCGCCTCGTTTTCCCCCAGCCAGGGGCCACTCTGCCGGGCGATGGCGAGCCACATCGACTACGACGCGGCGAAGTGCATCGTCGAACTCGGGGCAGGCACCGGGCCGGTGACGGCCGAGTTGCTCAAGCGGGTGAAGCCGCACACCCGGCTGATCGTGTGCGAACTCGATCCCGACTTCTGCGTGCGGCTGCGGCAGCGGTTCCCCACTGCCGAAGTGGTGGAGGGCGACGCCACCAAGCTGGCCGACCTGCTCGCCGAGCGGGGCATCACGGCGGTCGATCACGTGATCTCCGGCCTGCCGCTGCCGAGCTTCCCGGCCGAGCTGCGGAACGCGGTCATCGCCGCCAGTGCCAAGGTGCTGACCCCCAACGGCACCTTCCGCCAACTGACGAACATGCCGTGGGTGTACATGCCGCTGTACAAGAAGTACTTCGCGGAGGTGAAGTTCCAGTTCGTGCCGATGAACGTGCCGCCGAGCGGGGTGTATACCTGCCGCGGGTATAAGCCCGACGCCCCCGGCGCACCAACGCCTGCCGCGTGAGCCGGTTCGCGGCAAACGCAGGTGCTTCTCGCCTTTGCCGCCTCGTTGCGGTATCCTGTCGCCTCATGCTCACCCCATCCGCCGCCGCCCCGTCGCCGGACGCCCCGGCCGACGTGCCTCAGCCCGTCCGCACCTTCGCCCCCACCCCCCTCGTGTGGCGGGCGGCGGTCCTCGCCGGGGTGCTCGTCCTCGGCGGGCTGGCCTACGTCACCCACGGCACGCTTGGCCCGCGGGGGCAGGCGGCCTTCGGCATCCTTTGCTTCATCGGGCTGGCCGCCGCCTTTAGCCGCAACCTGCGGGCGGTGAACTGGAAGACGGTTGGCTGGGGTGTGGCGCTGCAAATCTTCCTGGCCCTCGCCGTCACCACGAAAGAATGGCCGTGGGTGGTCGCCCAAACGCTGTTCTTCGTCGCCCTCGCGGCCGTCAGCGGGGTTCGCCGGTTCGCGCTGAAGAAGGCCGACGAGCCGCCGAACCTGCCGTTCATCTGGGCCGGCCTCGCGGTGGTGTGGCTGGCCGCCGGGCTGGTGTCCCCCGGCTGGGTGCAGACGGGGTTCAAGGTGGTCGGCGACGGCATCAAGGTGCTCATCGACTGCTCGGACAAGGGCGCCGAGTTCGTGTTCGGCGACCTGTCCAAGATCAAGGAGCCGCTCGGGTTCGTGTTCGCCTTCAAGGCGCTGCCGCCGATCATCTTCGTGTCGGCCTTCTTCAGCGTGCTGTACTACTTCGGCGTGCTGCAGTTCGTGGTGAAACTGTTCGCCAAGGGAATGATGCACCTGATGGGCACGAGCGGGGCGGAGACGCTGAGTGTGTCGGCGAACGTGTTCATGGGGCAGACGGAAGCCCCGCTCATCGTCAAGCCGTTCGTACCCCGCATGACCGAGAGTGAATTGCTCACCATGATGGCCAGCGGCATGGCCACCATTTCGGGCGGGATGATGGCGGTGTACATCTCGTTCGGGGCCGATCCGGTCGCCATCCTCTGTACCAGCGTGATGGCGTGCCCCTGCAGCCTGTACCTGAGCAAGCTGATGCTCCCCGAACTGGCCCGCCCCGTGACCAGCGGCGACGCCCGCATTGTTGTGGAAAAGGAAGCGGTGAACCCGATCGATGCGGTGGCCGGCGGGATCAAGGACGGGTTGTTCCTGGCCCTGAACGTGGCCGCCATGCTCATTGGCTTCCTGGCATTCATTGCCCTGTTCGACGCGATCCTCGGGGCGGTGTCGCCCGGTCTCACACTCCGTGGTATCTTCGGCTGGGTGTTCGGCCCGGTGGCATTCCTGATGGGGATTGAGCCAGCGGAGGCGGGGAAGGTAGGCGAATTGCTCGGCACCAAGTTGGTAGCGAACGAGGCAGTGGCGTACACCGACCTGAAAGCGCTGAAGGACGCCGAGCAGGTGTCTGAGCGGGCGCACAAGCTGGCGGTGTACGCCCTGACCGGGTTCGCCAACTTCGCCAGCATCGGCATCCAACTCGGCGGCATCGGGGCGATGGCCCCGGAGCGGCGGAAGGACCTCGCCCGGCTGGGGCTGACCGCCCTTTTCGTCGGGTTCGTGGT
>JALOQR010000088.1 GCA_025459365.1 Fimbriiglobus sp. | reverse complement strand
TGTCCGACCTCAGAGGTCGTCACATCCTGGACGATGGAGAATCCTCGGGTTCCGCAGAGTAGGCTGCTGCCTGCCTCCGCGCCCGTTCTGTGAGCACTGCCGCGTCGAACCAGTTCAGACTTACCACCGGGTCGGCCGCTTGGTCGCGGATGGCGGCGATCGTCTCCTCCCGGCTCTCGTCGTCGTACACGAACACGAATCGTTCCACCCCCTTAATGAGGGCGAGGACGTTCAGGTCGCGCATGGGGGTCGGCCTCCAAGCCGTGAGTGACACCTTTGATCGGCTAGCGGGGGGAGGAGCCTGAGCGGAAACCGGTGAGACAGGGGGAAGCGGGGAACTAGGGGAACGGCACAATCGGAACAGGCGGTACACCGGTCGCCTCACTACAACACCTCCCCCGTTCCCCCGTCCCCCGTCTGGTGCCCATGTTCGTCGCCGTCGCTATTCCGATCGCCGCTTACCTCATCGGCGCTATACCGTTCAGCTACCTCATCGCCCGTGCGAAGGGGATCGATCTGTCCAGGGTGGGCAGCGGCAACATTGGTGCGACTAACGTTGCTCGGGCGCTTGGCAAAAAGTATGGTGTCGCCGCCTTCTTCCTCGACTTCGTGAAAGGGGCCGTGCCGGTCGCCGCTGCCGTGCCAGTCGCTGGGTTCTTCGACCCGACCGCCCCACAGGCTTTCGGGCATGAGTCGGTACTGCGGGTACTCGCCGCATTGCTCGCATTCCTCGGGCACCTCTTCCCGGTCTACCTGAAGTTCAAGGGGGGAAAAGGAGTGGCGACTGGAGCGGGTGCCGTTGCAGTGCTAGTGCCGGTTCCGTTCGTGGTGGCCGTTCTGACATGGGTAAGCGTCACCCTCGCCACCCGGTTTGTGTCAGCCGGCTCGATCGCCTCGGTGATCGCGCTCGTTGTGGTCCGCCTGCTCGAAACGCGAACCGCATTCGCCTATCCAGAGTGGGTTGTTACGACCTTTTGCCTGGCTGGGGCGGCCGTTGTCATCATCAAGCACCGGGCAAATGTTCGACGACTGTTCGCCGGCACCGAGAACGCCGTTGGAGACGGGCCGATGCGTCACACCTTTTTGCGAGGTCTACACCTCCTGGCGATCGGGCTGTGGTGCGGCTCGGGCGTGTTCTTCAATTTCATCGCGGCCGTGCCCATCTTCGACTCGTTCAAGGAGGTGGTGAAAAACCAGCCGAGTGACCGGACCGGGTTTATCCGCATCCTGCCCGAAAACGCCACCGAGGAAGACAAAGCCGCTCTCGCCAGTGGGTTGGCCGGGTCAGCGGTCGGGCCGCTATTTCCGCGGTTCTTCGTACTGAGTGCCCTGTGTGCAGTGGCGGCGGTGGCGAGTGCTTATGGGTTCACGAAGGTCGAGGCAGGGCGTGTCCACCGCATGCGGCTGGTTTTGTGCCTGATCGCGGCCGGACTGGTGGCGTTTGGCTGGCCGGTGTCTGACTGGGTGTCGAAGTTGCGAGTCGAGCGGTTCCACCCAGACGACACCGTCCGGACAGCAGCGAAGGCCGCCTTCGGCGTGTGGCACCTCATTAGCCTGGCGAGCGGTGGCGTGACGACACTCGTCACGCTCGCCATCCTGTGCCTCGGGGCGAAACTGCCGAACGGCCACCAGTCGAGTGGTTCGACTGAGCCACCGAAATCACCGATCGGGTAAGCCACGCACCCGCTTCCCAACATGGTCAGCTAGTTTGCTCACGCCTTGACGAGTACCACCCCCTCGCCGTTCCGCAGGGTGACGCTGGTCACCACCCCACCAAGCGAGCCATCAGACTGGAGCAGACGATACCGCCCATTCAGGTGATGGGTCGTCGCGGTGGCGTCTGCAACGCTGCCAGTGCCACGACCGAGGGTGTAGCTCCGCGGTTTGAACAGAGTCAGGGCGTTGGCATACTCCCGGCCGTACACTCGGTAAGTCAGAGCAGGGTTTTGCGGGTCGTTGCCGGTGGAAAAGATCTTCATTTCCCCGGTTGGCCGACCAATGTCGAATGTCGCCGCTGGCACGAACACGTCTCTCCACGGCGACGAGGGGCCAGATCCACCGAAGAACATGAGAAACGTCTTGTCTGGGTCGCCGAGCAGGTAGTAGTAGGCGAGGGCTCCCATGCGGGTCCGCTCGGATGTAAGCCTACCAGTACCGGGATGGGTGTCGATAATCACGTGCGCCGCATCAGCTGCCAACCGTCCATTGATGCGTTCCTGCATGTCGAGTAGGTTCGCCCAGTTGTGATCGTTCGGCCGGAGCAGGAATTCCTCCAACACGGCGGTCGATTCCGCCGCGATCGCGTTTCCTTCCGTGATCGAACCGGCTGTGTTCGCCACCACCCATTTGCCCGGCAAGGCTCGAGTGACCGCACCAACAGCCGCTGCCAGATCGGTCGTGAATGTCGCCACCGACTCCTTCACAGGGGTGCCGGCGAACGGCAATCGGCCGTTCGAATTATCGAGGAAGACACCATCCGCGAGTGGATTCTCGGCGAGTTGTTCTTTGTGGTAGTCGGCCGCCCACCCCTTCACCGCAGTCCCGGCCGGATTGGTGACAAACCGCATCTGGCCGTAGTATGGGAAAAACAGACGGCTTTCATGCTCGAATCGGGCATTGAATCCCTGGCGCCGCCTCGCCCACTCGGCATCTGTCAGGTAGCCATCGCCGTTGTGGTCGGCCTGCTCGTCGAACGCCGGGATGGTGCCTTCGGATCGACCATTGGCGTTGACGTAGTCGCGGCCGAACAGGGTACGGGCAGTCGGACCGGTGCCCTGTGTGGTGACCACTCGCATGTAGTAAAGCAACTGGCCGTTCCCGCGGAGTTTGGCGGGTAGCCAATCGGCCGGCGGGTCGAAGACCAACTGCCCACTGGTGGTGAATCCCCTCGTGGTGTTGCCCAGAAGGGAGAGCGTTTTCCACACTTTCGGCGAACCATCGGCGTTCACTTCGGCCACATACTCGAAGTTCCCAGCCCACCCGGTAGCCGGTGACTGCAACGTGAAATTGATCTCACGGAACGGGTCGGTCCACCCCAGGTGCAAAGCCTGGCCCGTGGTACCGAACGGAGTGCCGGTCGCGCCAGTACCGGAGGCAGCGCGGGTGAAATCGGTCAGCGTGCCAATGCCGTTGGCCGCTCCACGTTGCACCGCCCAGAAGTTCCGCACCGGCACCGAGGCTGCACTCTGGCCGCTGAACGCGGTCGGCTGGGTAACGTGGAAGAAGGCCGACTCACGATCGACACCATTTGCCGCCGCGTAGTCGAACCAGTCGGTGAGCAGGTTGCCGTAGAGATTCGAGATGTTGGAGTAGATCACCTTCGGCGTATCCGGAGCAACGGCTTCAAGCGACGGAAGGAAGCGGGTGTTGGGGATGATGAGGTCGAGGCTTTTCCTCGCGATCTCCAGTTCGGTTGCCCCCATCGGATTGCCGGCATAGGCGAGCTGCGCCAGTCGGATGTGGCTGTACTTCCGCACTTCGGTAGGACGGTCGGTATCGGAGTTCTGAACAAGCAAAGTGAGTGCAGCCGTGCCGGTTCTGCCGTCCACATCCAGCGCCAGCACGTCGAGCCGGTGCTCTCCATTCGGCAGGCCAGCAGTGTTCAGTTCCCACTGTGCAGTGGCAGACGATGATGTTGAGCGGAGGACACCGTTCAAACGGAACTCGACACGGGCGATGCGCTCGGCGGGGGTGGCCGCGGCGGTGAACCGCACCACTCCAGACACAGGATTCGGTTGCGAGGCGGAGACGCTCACCGTCGGAGCGGCGACGGAGTTGGCCGACCGTGCCGAAAAGTCGTCGAACCACACCGTGCCGGAACTGGACCGTGCCCGCTCGACGCCAACGACCCCAATTCCACTTACAGCCGTGCTGTTGACGGTAAAGGCGGTGTCTTGGCGACCCACCCACGACCCATCGGCGGCCAGCCACTGGCGGGTATCGGTGCGGTAGACCCGCCCACGGACCTGATCGCCACGGACTTCAAGACTGAGCCGTACCCACTGCCCGCTCAACCATCCGGCCGACTTGACCGATCCGAGAACTGTCTCGGCTCCGTTCACCACCGCTTTCAATTGCACCGTCAGACCGCGGACGACACTCAGCGAGTAGTAACTTGGAGTCGTCGAGTTCAGGTTCGCCCCGCGGACGATCACCCCGGCCGGGATAAGAGTGTCGGCGAACACCGATGCCTCGGCCACCACATCGGCCGAGAGCGCCGTGCCAAACCACGCCCGCGTCGCCGTTGCCGACGAACCGGTGAGGCTTAGCCCAGAGTCTGGGCTGAAAGCCCGAGTGGTGCCAACGGCCGCGCGCGGCAGGCCATCGTTCGACCATTGTTGCCAGCCGTTTGGGAGCGGTTTCGGCCGGGTGGTATCGAACGACTCAACCAAGTCGTTCGGGTTCGGTGTGGTCGGCGGAGTTGCTGGAGTCGGCGGGGGGAGAACGACGAAGTCGTCAAGGTGGGCCATGCCGTGTCCACCGGACAACCGACCGACACCGAGTGAGCCAGCCGTCGGGCGGACAGAGGTAGTGCCCCGCGCAGCGTCGATGGGATCAGCCTGCCAGCCACCAGCAGGGGTGAGGAACTGGCCAGTGTCGGCCCGCCGAACTCGAACGGCGACCACTTCCGCATTCGTCACGACCTGTACCTGCAGCCACACTCCTTGTAGCGGCAGACTGTGAGCAGGTGCCACACGCCCGAGTGTGGTGCGAACCCCAGCCCTCACCTCCACCAACTCCGCCCCGCCACCGGGCAATGCCACGGCCGCTACGTAGGTCGGGGTGGCGGCACCGAGGTTTGTGCCGCGGGCAATCACCTCCAATCGGGCTGCAGCATTGGAACGCACACTCACCGCAGCCCCATGATCGACCGAGAACGTCGCTCGCGTCCAGATCCGCGACTGGGTGGCCGAGTTACCAAGCGAGGCCAGGGAGTTAGGCAAGCTTGCGGCGCTCAGCCTTGAGGTGATGAAGTCGATCTGCCCAGAGTTAGACCAACTCGCCCAGCCACCCGGTAGGGCCGGGGCGGCGAGTTGGTCGAAGTTCTCCCCTGTCAGATCGCTTGGGTTCTCCCGCGGTTCGAGCCGTTCCACGCCGGCACGTAGGCCGTTCGCTCGTCGGTCGCTCATGTCGCGGTGCCTCATCGTGGTGCGATTCCGCAGATTCTGCCGCCCCAAGTGGAAAGGAGGGCGTCAGGCGACCCGCGGGCGACGATCCTGTCGGCGACAAAGCGGAGACGTAGGCACACTCCGTCGCTCGATGTGACCAGAGTTTTCGGGCCGGGTACGGGAGACCGGACATGAATTGCGCCTCCAACTGCCATTTCCCCTCACGCCCAGCGTCGCGCCTCACCGACAACCCGCCGGACCCACCCATCCGGCATCACCGCCGCCGTCCCTACACTGACCGGCGACCCCTCCCACCACCCGGCCGTCATGTCCGCCACCACCCCCACCCCCGACCCGAAACTCCGCCTCCGCTGGCTGGCGGTGGCCGTGTTTGCTGGCGGATTAGCGGCGTCCGGCTGGCAGATCATCCGCGATGGCACACCAAACCTGCGACATCCGGCGGTGCTAAGCACGGCCTGGGTGTCGTTCGCTCTCTGGGCGGGGGCTGTCGGGGTGATGATCCCGGCTCAGCGGGAGGAGTGGCGAGCCAGCGGAACGCGGTTCCGCGTGGCACGTTCAACGTGGATACTCGGGGCGGTGATGTTTCTGGTTCACTTTCTGGTGGCGTTCCACTTGGCCCATCACTGGCAGCACTCGAACGCCTTCGAGCACGTGAGCGCGACGGCCGGATTTGGCCCCGGTATTTTCGTTTCGTACTTCTTCACAGCCCTATGGCTGGCAGACGCCGCCTGGTGGTGGTTAAGCCCGGTGGGATACGCCGCCCGCTCACGATGGCTCGGCTGGCTCACCCACACGTTCATCGCGTTCATCACGTTCAACGGAACGGTGGTGTACGTGACCGGGTGGATCCGCTGGATGGCGGCCAGTGTGTTCGTCGTGTTGTTGGTGGTAGTGGTGCTGAACCGGCGGAAGTTGCTCTAGGACGGGCTACACCGCGAACTTCTCGGGCAGGAGCAGTGTTGCCGGGTGCTTGAGGTGACGGATCACCGCATTACCAAAGGTCGCTCCGATGGCCCCATCAAGCACGCGGTGATCGAAACTGAACGAAAAGTAGACCAGATCGGCCGGCTTCACGTTCCCGGCATCGTCGAAGACAGGCCGCTTCACCACTTTGCCGACGCCCAGAATTCCCACCTCCGGCGAATTGATGATCGGCGTCGAGATCAGCCCGCCGATATTCCCCACCGACGTGACGGTGAAAGTGCCACCCTTGAGGTCGTCGAGCTTGCTCTTACCGCTGCGGGCATCGGTACTCAGCCGATCGATCTCAGTAGCGATGGCGGCGACATCCTTTTTGTCTGCATCTTTCACCACAGGCACGATCAGCCCATTCGGAGCGGCGACAGCGATGCCGATGTGGTAGCGGTCGTGCAAGGTGAGTTCCTCGGCCTGCTCGTCGTAGGTCGCGTTCACCAGCGGCACATCCTTGAGCGCCCGTGCGACCGCCTTGACGATGAACGGAAGGTAGGTGAGCCGCACCCCGCTGCGGTAGAACGTCTCCTTCAACTGTGCCCGCACCCGGACCAACTCCGAAAGGTCGCACTCGTCCACATACGAGTAGTGTGGGATGTTCCGTTTACTTGCCACCATGTGCTCGGCGATCTTCCGCCGCAGGCCGATCAACTTGGTGCGGGTGCCGGGGGTGCCGAGGTCGAGTTTCGGTCGGTCGTCGTCCTTCTTGGTTGGCCCTTGAGCCGAGGGAGCAACGAACTGGAGTAGATCGTCGAGTACGACCCGACCACCAGGGCCAGAACCCCGAACGCGGGCGAGATCAACGCCTAGCTTCCGTGCAAGCAACCGCACCGATGGGGCAGCGGCGACCGTCGCCGGTGGAGTCGCAGGCAAGACGTTCGATCGACCGTTGGCACCACCCCCGCCGATGACACCTGCCAGTTCTCCACGGACCACAGGCGACTTGGTCAGAACTGGCGCCGCCTCCACCGAAGCACCGTCGGCGTTGTACCGCATCACGACCTGCCCGACCTTCACCTTCGCTCCCGGTTCGGCCAGGGTCTCGCTCACTGTCCCGACGAATGCCGCCGGCACCTCCATCGTCGCCTTGTCCGACATCACCTCCATGAGAGACTGACCACGCTTGACCTTGTCGCCGGTGGACACCATCCATCGCACCAGTTCCACCTCGATCAAACCTTCACCGACCGGCGGGAGTGCGAAGTCCATGATCGTATTCCACGAGGGGCGCGGCGGGAGAATACCACGACGTGGAATTTATAGGCGACCCCGGCCGACCGCGACGGTTCCGTGATTCGCTCAACGGCCTCTACGCAACAGACAGTCAGGCCCACACCCCACCGTTGGGGTGGCCAACCAGACGGAGGGCGTTAAAAAATCGTTGTGGAATCCGGTTTGGAATTAGTCTGGATTGCATCGAGCCGATTCCGGACACCGCCGATCTACAATAGGCCTTATGCAAAGGCCAACAGACCACCCCGCCGAGGGGCGCTGCGACGGGACGCAGGGGCGTATCCGCCAGGCTCGGTCGGGAGCATTCTTCAACGGCGCCCGTTCAACTGTCAGGGGACGCTGAACGTGACCGTTCTTGCCAAGAAGCCCGCGACCTTCACCGACTTCCATGTTGCCGACCTGTCGCAGGCCGATTTCGGTCGCCGCGAGATTGCCATCGCCGAAACTGAAATGCCCGGCCTCATGGCCATCCGCGAGGAGTACGCCGCCAAACAACCGCTCAAGGGTGCCCGCATCACCGGCTCCCTGCACATGACCATCCAGACCGCCGTCCTCATCGAAACGCTGGTGGCGCTCGGGGCGGAAGTGCGGTGGGCATCGTGTAACATCTTCAGCACCCAGGACCACGCCGCCGCTGCGATCGCCGCGGCCGGCATCCCGGTGTTCGCCTACAAGGGCGAGACCCTTACCGAGTACTGGGAGTACACTCACAAGATCTTCGAGTGGGCCGACGGCGGCTTCACCAACATGATCCTCGATGACGGCGGTGACGCCACCCTGCTGCTTCACCTCGGGGCGAAAGCAGAAAAGGACATTCACGTTCTGGATAAGCCGACAAGCGAAGAAGAGCGGGTGCTTTACGCCAGCATTAAGAAGAAGCTGGCCGAAAATCCGACGTGGTACTCGAAGCGGCTGGCAGCTGTGAAAGGTGTGACCGAAGAAACAACCACCGGCGTCCACCGCCTGTACCAGATGCACAAGCGGGGCGACCTGAAGTTCCCGGCTATCAACGTGAACGACAGCGTCACCAAGAGCAAGTTCGACAACCTATACGGCTGCCGTGAGTCGCTAGTCGACGCTATTAAACGGGCGACCGACGTAATGGTGGCGGGCAAGATCGCCGTGGTGGCCGGCTACGGCGACGTGGGCAAGGGGTCGGCCCAGGCACTGCGGGCACTCTCCGCCCAGGTGTGGGTGACTGAGATCGACCCGATCTGCGCTCTGCAAGCGGCGATGGAAGGCTACCGCGTGGTGACGATGGAATACGCTGCCGACAAGGCGGATATCTTCGTCACGGCCACCGGCAACCACAAGGTGATCACCCACGCCCACATGAAGGCGATGAAGAACAACGCCATCGTGTGCAACATCGGCCACTTTGACAACGAAATCGACGTGTCGGCCCTGGAAGACTACCGCTGGGAGGAGATCAAGCCCCAGGTTGATCACGTCATCTTCCCGGACGGCAAGCGGATCATCCTGTTGGCCAAGGGGCGTCTGGTGAACCTCGGTTGCGGCACTGGTCACCCGAGCTACGTCATGAGTTCGTCGTTCGCCAACCAGGTGCTCGCCCAGGTCGAACTGTGGCGGCACAACGACAAGTACCCGGTCGGCGTGTACGTGCTGCCCAAAAAGCTAGATGAACACGTCGCGCGGCTGCAACTGAAGACGCTGAACGTGATGCTGACCGAACTGACGCCCGAGCAGGCGGCGTATATCCACGTCCCGGCGGAAGGGCCCTACAAGACCGACCACTACCGGTATTAAGTCGTTAGGTCGGATGCGGCGAGCCGTGCGTTGTAAGCTGCTGGTGTGTGCAAGCACCCGGCGATTTACAACGCACGGCTCGTGCTGTTTGCTCCGCCACTCGCGTTGGGCTACACTCACATCATCCGCCGGTCCTCGCTTCGTCGGAACCTTTCCCATGCGTTTTGCTGCTCTGCTACTTTTCCCGCTGGCCGCGTCCGCCGCCGACGTGCAGTTCAACCGCGACGTGCGGCCGATCTTGTCCGACAACTGCTTCGCTTGCCACGGTCCAGACCAGAACAAGGTGAAAGGCGGATTGCGGCTGGACGTGGAGAAGTCGGCCAAAGCGGAGGCCAAGAGCGGGGCAGTGGCGGTGGTGCCGGGCGACGCGAAGAAGAGCGAGTTGCTCGTGCGTGTGCTGGCCGACGGAAAGGACCACATGCCGCCGGCCGAGACGGGTAAGTCGCTCACCAAGGAGCAGGTCGCCACGCTCACCAAGTGGATCGAGCAGGGGGCGAAGTGGGAAGACCACTGGGCGTTCACACCGATCCGGGCGAACCCCGACCGCAAGGTCGGGGGTGCGAATCTGATCGATCACTTCATCGCCGCGAAGCTCAAGGAAAAGGGCCTCACCCCCACTGGCGAAGCCGACAAGGTCACACTGATCCGACGCATCACCTTCGACCTGACCGGCCTACCGCCAATGCCGAACGAGGTTGACGACTTCCTGAAGGACGCCACCCCCGCCGCCTACGAAAAAGTGGTCGATCGCCTCCTCGCGTCGCCGGCCTACGGCGAGCGGATGGCCGCCTTCTGGCTTGACATCGTGCGGTACGCCGACAGCGTCGGGTACCACGGCGATCAGCCGGTGAGTGTGTGGCCCTACCGCGACTGGGTGGTGAAGTCCCTGAACAATAACATGAAGTTTGATGATTTCACCCGCTGGCAACTCGGCGGCGACCTGATGCCCAACCCGACGCAGGAGCAGAAGATCGCGGCCGGATACAACCGCCTCGGGATGATGAGTGCCGAGGGCGGCGTGCAACCAAAGGAGTACCTGGCAAAGTACGCGGCCGAGCGAGTGCGGGCGGTGGGCGGCGGGTGGCTTGGCCTAACCACCGGTTGCTGCGAGTGCCATGACCACAAGTTCGATCCGCTGAGCCTGAAGGACTTCTACCGACTGGAAGCGTTCTTCGCCGACATCCAGGAACGCGGGCTGTACGACGGCGGCAACTTCGGCACCAGCATGACCATCGCCACGCCAGAGCAAGAGAAAAAACTGGCTGAGCTCGACGCGGCGGCGAAGCAGACCCAGAAAGCAGCCGCGGGGCTGAAGGGGTTGGCCGGGGTGACCGCCACTTCACCGGCTGATAAGGCCGCCAGAGACGCGAAGGCAGCCAGAGACGGGTTTGCCGCCGGCTTGCCGGCCACCCTCATCACCGTGGCCGTACCTCCTCGGCCAATCCGCGTGCTCAACCGTGGTAACTGGATGGACGACACCGGGGAGGTGGTCGAGCCGGGCGTGCCTGCGGTGCTGCCACAACCAGCCAACACGGGCAAGCGGCTGAACCGCCTCGACCTCGCCGATTGGCTGGTGGGCAAAGATAACCCCCTCACCGCCCGGGTGCTCGCCAACCGTCTGTGGAAGCTCTTCTTCGGCTCTGGCCTCGCCCGCAAGATGGACGACCTCGGCAGCCAGGGCGAGCCTCCCACGCACCCGGAGTTGCTCGACGCCCTCGCGTTCGAGTTACGTGAAACTTGGGATCTGAAGCGGTTCGTCAAGGGTCTTGTGATGAGCCAGACCTATCGCCGCAGTTCGATGGCGACAGCCGAGCAAAAGGAGAAAGATCCGCTCAATCTATGGCTCGCCCGGCAAAATCGCTGGCGGCTCGACGCCGAGATGGTGCGAGACAATGCCTTGTCAGTCGGTGGGTTGTTGGTGAACAAGCTGGGTGGGCCACCGGCCAAGCCATACCAGCCGAGGGGCTACTGGGCGTTCCTCAACTTCCCCACCCGCGAGTGGCAGAACGACACCGGCGACGGGCTGTACCGCCGCACGCTGTACACCCACTGGCAGCGGCAATACTTGCACCCGACGCTACTCGCCTTCGACGCCCCGACCCGCGAGGAGTGTACCGCCGACCGGGTGCGGTCGAACACTCCGCTGCAATCGCTTGTGTTGCTCAACGCCCCGGAGTTCGTGGAGGCCGCACGCCTGTTCGCCGAACGAGTGATCGCCGAGGGGGGCAAGTCCCCCGAGGAGCGGATCGACTTCGCCTTCCGATTGGCCCTCTCCCGCCCAGCCAAGCCTGTTGAAAAGGAAACGCTGGCGGCATTGCTGTCGAAGCACCGCGAGCAGTACACCGCCGATGCGAAGGCGGCCGAGGATGCCTTGAAAACCGGGGCGAAGCCCGCAAACGCTAAACTCGACAAAGCCGAACTGGCAGCGTGGACAAGCGTCACGCGGGCCATCTTGAACCTGCACGCGGTGGTCACCCGCAACTAGGCGGACGTCCGGTAGGGTGGGTCCAGCGAGCGCCCCGCTCGCGCCGACCCACGTCAACACGCATTCCCCGTGGGTCGGCGCGAGCGGGGCGCTCGCTGGACCCACCCTACGACTGGGTCACCCATGCTCCCCATCCACCGCCGCACGTTTCTCGGCCGCACCGCACATGGCGTCGGCACCGCCGCACTTGGGTCGATGCTTTTTCCCCTCGCTCGCGCTGCCGACAAGCCGGCGCTTGGGGTCGTCAACCCACTCCACTACCCGCCCAAAGCCAAACGGGTGATCTGGCTCTACATGGCCGGTGGGATGACGCATCTCGAAACCTTCGACCCGAAACCGAAACTGGCCGAGATGCACGGCAAGCCAATGCCGGAGTCGTTCACGCAGGGCAAGCAGATCGCGCAACTGCAAGGGGCCAGGCTGAACTGCTTCGCGCCGCAGCACCCGTTCAAGAAATTCGGAAAAAGTGGGCTGGAGATCAGCACGATCTTCCCGAAACTCGGGGAGTGCGCCGACGATCTGTGCATCCTCCGCGGGATGCACGGCGAGGCGATCAATCACGATCCAGCACACACGCTGATGAACACCGGCAGCATGGTGCCCGGCCGACCGAGTGCCGGATCGTGGCTGTGGTACGGCCTGGGTAGCGAGGCGAAGGACCTGCCCGGCTTCGTGGTGATGGTGAGTACCGGGCGCTTCGGGCAGAGCCAGCCGATCGCTGCCCGCCAGTGGCACAGCGGGTTTCTCGAAGGGAAGTACCAGGGCGTTCACTTCCGCGGGCAGGGTGACCCGGTGCTGCACGCCCGCACTCCCGGCGGTGTCAGCCAGGGGCAGCAGCGAGACGTGATCGATGCCGTCAGCCGGCTGAACAAGCTCGAAGCCGAAGCGGTCGACGACCCCGAGATCGCCACGCGGATCAGCCAGTACGAACTGGCGTTCAAGATGCAAACCGGCCTGCCCGAACTCACCGACTTCACGAAAGAAGACAAGAAGACGCTAGACCTGTACGGCACCAAGGGCGGCGACGGGTCGTTCGCCTCGAACTGCCTGATGGCCCGCCGGTTGGCCGAGAAGGGCGTTCGCTTCATCCAACTCTACCACCGCGACTGGGACCACCACGGGGCGGTGAAGGACCACTCGGCCGGGACTGCGAAGGAAGTGGATCAGGGCGTGGCGGCACTGCTGACGGACTTGAAACAGCGGGACATGTTGAAGGACACTCTCGTCGTATTTGGGACCGAGTTCGGCCGCACGCCGATGGCCCAGGGGAATGGCCGCGACCACCACATCGCCGGGTTCAGCGTGTGGCTGGCCGGCGGTGGGGTGAAGGGCGGGATCAGCTATGGGGCAACCGACGAGTTCGGATACAACGCCGTCGAGGACAAGACGCACATCAACGACCTGCACGCCACCATGCTTCACCTCCTCGGCATCGACCACCTGAAGCTCACCCACCGCTTCCAGGGCCGCGACTTCCGCCTGACCGACGTGGCCGGTGAGGTGGTGAAGAAGGTGCTGGCGTGAACCACCGGACGGGGCTGCTCCACTCTACTGCTTGGGCTTGAACAACTGCTTTAGCACCTCGCGGCCAGCGTTGACGGCCTGCCCGAACGCCTTTCGCGTGTGGTCGATCAACCCTTCCAGGTGGAGCGCCCGCAGCAGGCCAACGCCGCGGGCGTCGTCGAGGTGGTGGGCCAGTTCCGCCACCAGTCCGTCCCGCACTCCATAGGCCTTGCCCTCCATCCCACACACCGGCACCACCTCCGCCACTTTCCCGGCGAACAGTTCCTTCACCGCCGCCACCGCCTCGCGGATCGACTTCTCCTTCGTACGGATGCCCGCCTTCCAGTCGTAGGGCGGGTTCCACTCCATCGCCGGGGTGAGTTGGTCGATGTGGGTGAGCGCCACCACCACCGGCGGCAGTTTGAGCTGCGGCTGGGCGGCGAACGCCGCCCGCACACCGTCCAGGAATTGCACTTCCGGCGCCCGCGCCGCCGACCGTGCCGGCAGGGCGAGTACCAAGACATCGGCCGCCTTCGCCGCGTCCACCGCGTTTTTCACGTCTGCGTCGGTCGGACCGTTCACCCCGAACCCGACCGTATCCATGACGCTCAGCGGAGGTAGACCGGCGGTATCGAGGTCGTACCGCACCGAGGCAGCCGTGAGCGGCACCTGCGACACAGCCGTGCGAGCCTCGCCAAACAGGGCGTTGATTAGGCTCGATTTGCCCGCTTTCACCGGTCCGACCACTGACACGGTGACGCGGTGCTGATCGAACTGGGTTTCGGGTTCCTTGTCGTCGACCGCATCAGCGACTGCCGGTGGGGTGCCGGAGGTGGCAGGCGGAGCCTGGTGGCGGGCCATCAGTTCGCGGTATCGCTTCGTGCCCACCTTCAGCCGCCCGCTATTCAGTTCGATCAGGTACCGTCCGAGTTGGTGGACGAAAGTGAGGAAGAACCAGTGCAGGACGTTGTTCTGGATCTGCGACATGCCCGCCTGGAGGCCGAGTTGGCTACCGGCGTACTGCACCACCGTCTTGAGTGGGTTCAGAGCAGCCGACACCACCCAGTAGATGTTCGACGCTGTCTTGTAGTAATCCGCCCCCTGCCGGGCCATCTGCAAGTGACCGATGGTGAGGAAGCTACTCCCCGGTACGTACTTGTCGACCAGCACGCTCAAGTCGGTGACGACCAACTCGACGCAGGTGAGGATCTCCGGGATGGTGACGTGCGACAGCGGGTTCTTCGTGCCCGGCTTGTACACCTGGGCGATCTTGAGGGCCAGGGCTTCGGCCTCCCGCGTGTACGGCATCAGGGCGGACGGATTGTTCAGGTCGTCGAGGGCGATCGGCTTGAGTGTGGCGGCGTGTGCCTCCACCATCTTCCATGCTTCCTTGTCGCGGTCGGTCCAGTAGTTCAGCGGGTCGTCGTAGGTCGGGCTGGCAAAGATGGCATTGCTGCCCTTGCGGGTGAAGTACACCCCGAGTAGTGCCGCCACGAGGAAACAAGTAAACATGCCCCCCCACGACACCCACGGCAGCCACGGCCGCTCCCGCCCCAGTTCCAGGTTCAGGTAGAACAGGCCAAATCCCATGAACACCAGCACCGGCACCGCGTACAGCGCCAGGATCAGGCCGATCCGCCAGAACGCGCCTCGGCTCAGTGGTCCGCGGGTCACAGGTGGTCCTCGGGGGAGTGCGAGCCGCCTACTCCTTCTTCGCCCACCGCCGCTCGGCGGAGGCGAGTTGTTCTTTGTACAGCCGGGCGACCTCGTCGCGGTCGGGGATGTGCCCCTCGTTCACCCGCCGGTCGTATTCGAGGAACGCCTTGCCGAGGGCGTAGGTCGAGGCGCCGGCCAACCCCGCCCCGACCACCGACCCGACGTACGGGATGAACTTCGCCAACTGCCGGAGGGCGGCCGTCGCCAGCAGGCCGATGCCGGCCGACGTGGCCGTCTCGAGGAAGCGGTTAGCGTTCGTCTTGTGGCCCGACACCGC
>JALOQR010000368.1 GCA_025459365.1 Fimbriiglobus sp. | reverse complement strand
AAAATGGAATACAATTCTTCTATTGAACCAATTGAAAATTCTCAAAAAGAAGAAGAACAAATAGTTAAGAACTCAACTTCTCAAATTCTACTTCTCGCAACAAAAGAATTCGATGTTGTACCAACAAAAGCAAATCATGAAATGCTTGTTATGGCAACTCTTAAGGCACCTATTTATGAACCAAAAGTTAGAGCACCACTAAATATAATGGCGGTGATAGACCGAAGCGGGTAAAAAAAACAAAGAGGTCGAGACCAGTCCAGCAACTGATCAATCGCCCCTCGGCAAAGAAGTGAAGGCATAGGCCACAAATCAGCCCGCCCCACCGACCACCTTCCCCGTGGACCGCCCCGCCTCCCGCCACGCCACCACCGTCACCCGCAGCGGGAACCCCACCGGCCGCTCGAGCAAATCCCAGTGGCGGTACCGGCACCCCTCGAGCACTTCGCCCGACTTGAGCAGCACGTCGATGATGCTGCCGTCCGGTGGCCAACTGCCGTCGGCGTAGGGCGTCCAGCCGGGCTGGAACGGGGTCACGCGGGCAGCGGGGGCGGATCTTTAGCCACTGCCCAGGCGAGCAGAACCCGGCTCAGGCCAAATTGGGCAAGGTCCTTTGCGCTGAGGCCGACCTCGGATTCGTACCAGAGGAAAGAGCCAGGTCCGCCGGGCAGTTCTCCAAAGTGCGAGTCGACAGCACGGATCGCCTCGTGAATCTCGGGCGGGAACTGATCGGGATCCCAACCCCACGCCTGGTGCCCAGGGTACATCACATCCCGTCTCACCGGATCGCGGTCTGTCACCTCCGCTATACGCACCGGTTCCCGCCGTACCAGCCCCCGCAGCACGCCGCGTCTGCGGCCGGTGCCGTGGCAAGCGGAGCATTGAATTTCGACCGGGTGCCCCGTCTCCACATCCACCTCCCCCTGGGGCCGCCAGCCGACCCCGCCGCACCGGCCGCACTCCTCTCCGATGAGGGTGTTGAGCGGCCCGGCCACTCGCTCAACGAACCCGCGGCGTACGAGCACCCCCGGGGCCTCCGACCGGGTGAGGGAGGTAGCCGACACCGCCCATCCGTCAGCCGGGGTGAACCACGCCCGCCCGTGAGCGTCGAGCAGCGCGGTCTCGCGGCGAGTGAGGCGGCAACTCGTGCACTCGCACCCGCTGCCTGAACGAAACCGACACCACGGCGCGACATTCTTCTCGACTTGCACCCGGATGAACTCCGCCCGGTCGTGCTCGCCGTGCTCCTCCAGCCAGTCGGCCGCCACCTTCCGTGGGAGGTCGTCGTCCGGGGTAGCCCGAATGGCGGCGAGCAGGGCGAGGTAGTCGGGGTGCTCGTATAGGGTGGTCATTCCACCGGCCCTAAGTCGTGGGACTCGACGGGGGTGATAGAGCGTTCCACCGCCTGGCCACCTGGTATGTCCGCTGCCACACGTTGAGTGATCACCCCTTCTTCCCACCGTTCTTCCGCCCCTTGGCTGCCGTTGAGCTGCCTGAAGGGGGGGCGATCGCTGGCGAACTGGCCGGCGGGGCCGTCTCGTACGGTGGCGGGGCGGGCGGTGGCGGCGGGTAGGCCATGTGCCGCTCGAGGGCAAGCATCACCGTCGGCCCGATCTTCTCCCCCCGCGACCTCACCCACTCCTTGAATCGTTCGACGAACTCGGCGGGCAACTCGACGGCCAGTTGCTTCGCCCCCTCCACCCGGTGTGACGGCATGCGGCACCTCCTTCCCAGTTAGTGTACGCCACTGATGGGCTATCTCTAGGGAACGCCTTGACATTTCTCTAGGGATTCTCTAATATCAAGTTGGGCGGTGCGAATACCTGGGTGTGGGCTGCAACCGGCGGCCCGAACGGAGGGCGACGACATGACAGGGTTCCTCGAGATGGTGCGGGCAGAGTCGCTGCGGATGACGGTGGGCGAGGCGATCGGGCGGGTGACGGCGTTCCGCGACGTGGCGGATCTGCAGGACGCTCTGGATCGCGGGTACCTGCCGACCCTGCGGGTGAAGGACGAGCCGATGGGCGTTGAGGAGGGCCGGGACAACCACGCGGTGCGGCTGATCCGGCGGTTCGTGATTGAACAGGGGTTCGGGTACTTCGACGGTCGGCGGGTGGTGCGGGCGTGACGGCCCGGCGGGGGAGACAGCTCCCCCGCCCCTGAATGCAGCCTGGGGCAGTCCACCCTAGCCGGTCGCAAGCCCGGATGAATGCAGAGCGAGGGGGAGACCCGATGAAGACGTTTCGGTTTCGGGCGGAGGTACGGAAGCACGTGGCAAACCTGCTCGACCTGATGCGGTTCGCCAACGGCCGCACTGAGGGCCGATGGGCCCACCAGCACGGCGGGGTGTACGGGGCGGCATACGACGGGGTGCGGCTGATCCTGGTCGAGACGGTTGGGGCGAAGGTGTACGACCGGCTGGAGTTGCTCGGTCACTACGCCTCGGAGGGCGTGGAGGCGCTGGAGGCGGACATCACTGATACGCGGGCGGACCTGGCTAGGGATGCTGCGATCAACCCGCTCGAGCACCCGATGGTCGAAGGCGAAGAAGAGCCGCTCAATCCGGAGCGTGACTGTCTCGTGTGCGAGTGGCCGCTCAACGTGGGCTCACACATGCGGTGTGTAGCGGCAACGAAGTGACACCCCCCCTGACGATGGCCCGCGGCGGCGGGCCGAAACCGGCCTGGACGCCGGTCGGGGACGCAACCTCACGAGGGCGATTCGATGAGCGAGACCGAGGGCTGGGTGATCGAGCGCGGCGGCAAGCTCTGGTACGACGGGAGCGACGGCGGCGGGGATGCGGAGTGGGTGCCGGGGGTGGAGGCGGCGGTGGTGTTCACCGACCGCATGGCGGCCGAGCGGGTGCTGGTCGACCTGCCGGGCGAGTGCCGGGTGCTGAGCGTGGCGGAGGCGGCGGCCCTTCTTGCCCAGCCGCGGCCGGCGGCCGTGGTGTACCGCGAGTGGGCGGCGGCGTGCGGGGAGTGGGACGCGGCCACTGCCGAGGTGCGGGCCGCCCAGGCGAAGGTGGACGCCGCCCGGCGGAAGGCGGAGGACCTCGAGCAGCAGCTCGGCGAGCTGGTGTTCGCCGCGGCGGCCGAGCGGGTGGACGGGCGGGGGCGGTGCGAGATGGTGGTGGTGGCTGGGGTGCTGCTGCGGGCGGAGGAGGAGAGCTGCGGCCACTGCCAGTGGCGGTACTCCCTACGAGCAGTGCCGGTACGGAAGCTGGCGGGCTGATGGCGGTGTGGTGGGGCCGGGTGCGGTGCTCGGCCCGTTCTTCCAGAACTTCGAGCGGAGGACAGCGATCATGATTCAGACCGAGTGCATCCCGACGGGTGAAGAGTTGGCGTTCTTCGCCGACATGATGAGGACGAACGCCGAGACGTGGCTGAGCGACGCCCGGACACTTTCGTTCTCTGAGGAGCATCCGCGATGACACCGACACCGGCGAGACCGAACGAGCCGTCGGGCGAGCTGGAGAAACCGGCGTGGTGGGAGTTCGTGGTGTGGTGGGTAATCGAGAGTTGGTTCGACTTGTTGCTGATCCTGGTCGTCTCGCCGATGTGCGGATTGGTCGCCTGGTGGCTGTGGGGGCGGGGATAGCTCGACCAAATCCGGCGATGTGACAGTGCGTCTTGAAACTATGTGGTCGGGTGGAGTCGGCGGAGCATGAGGTCGATCATGGCGATCTGGATGACCGCCTCGCTCGTCTCCGGGTGGTACTCGGACTCGCACAGCAGCCGGCGGTACCCGACTAGCCAGGCGAACGTCCGCTCCACCACCCACCGCCGCGGTTGCACCCGAAACTCATCGGCCGCCTTCGCCGTGATCGTGACCTTCCACCGCAGCACCCGGCGGACGAACTCGACGAACCGCTTGCTGAACCCGATATCCGCGATCACCTCCCGCACCCGCGGCAACCACCGCTTGCCCGCCGCCAGCAGCCACCGCCCGCCATGCCGGTCCTGGTCGCTGGCCGAGTTGAAACGGCTGATTTAGCAATCTGGTTAAATTCCGCTTGCAGCGACTTAGCCAGCTAGTTAAACTGCTTCTGTATGGGCGCCCTCCCTTTCCCCCAACCACGGTGAACGATGTGGATTCGATGCTGTTCGGAAGTGAGCTGAGGAAGCTCCGTCGGGCGGCCAACCTCACCCTCGCGGATGTGGCGGCCGCGGTCGGGAAGTCTGTCGTGTACGTGAGTCAGCTTGAAAC
>JALOQR010000087.1 GCA_025459365.1 Fimbriiglobus sp. | reverse complement strand
GGGCGGTTGTTCAACACCCGTGCGCCAGCGAGGGCGGCCGCGTCGCAGGCGTTCTGCGCCTCGGTGCGGGCAATCGTCAGCACCCCCACGTCGATCGCCAGGGCGACGAAGGCCAACAGAAGGGTGACGGTGAGGGCCAGCAGGGGCAGGATGTTCCCCCGGCGGCGGGCGGCAGACTGACGACAGACGCGCACGGCGGTCTCTCCTGGCAGGCGTGTATCGAGGGGGGGTTAGCCTTCCGACCCAGTAGCAGCAGTGATGCTGAGCGGTACGAGGTTCGAGTTGGTTCCGTAGAACCCAACGACGAACCCACTCTGCCCGGCTTGCGGCAGCCACACCACTGGCAGGACCGGGCGATAGTTGCAGGTGATCCGCAGCCCAAGCCGGTCGGTAAACGCGGCCTGGTTCCACGACCTGGTGGCCGGCCACGCCGGATCGGGCACGATCTGCGGCGGATTGGCGTACGCTCCAACCGTGTCGGAGCTGTCGCACGGGAACACTGCGACCTGGAAATTCTCCACCCAGTTGTTCGCCCCGCGGCACTCCTGGATCACATAGTTGGTGATGCTCATGGCTCCGCTCGTCGGGTCGGCCACGGTCACGAAGTTGTTCGCCTTGTCCACGTTAGTGGCGGCGTACCGGGCACCATCGCGGGCGGCATTCGACAGCATCTGATTGACGAGCAAGAACCGGCTGTACTCGAAGATGCCGAACAGGAATAACAAAAGCAGAGACAGCACCAGGGCTGTTTCCACAAGGGTAGCCCCGCTCCGCGGGCGGCGGTTCAACCGACGCATGGCAACTCTCCGAGGGTGGGTCACCAGGTGGGGACGGTAGCATTGAGGGTGAAGGGTCGGTCCACCAGCATTACCCACTCCACCTGATACTGAACGGTGTTCGGACGAACGAACCCGAGGGTGGTCCAGAGCACCCGCTCCCGAAGCGGTCGCGATCCGGCCGGCTTGAGCACACCGGACCCTGGCGAGGTTTCGTCCGTGATGGTCACGGTCACTCGGAGTCGCTGATTCTGAATGCCCTGGAACGGCTGGCCGACATTCAGCCCAAGCGGGCCAGGGGTGCCGACCAGGGGCGGGTCGCCGGGTTGCTGGGGAAGAAACTCGAAATCCACATTGACGTCGTCGTAACGCAGGTTGGTCAACCCCTGCCCCGCGAGGCACTGCATCACCGCTCCCTTCACGCTCGGCAGGCGGGCCGGGTTCGGCATGGGAGTGGTGGTAGTGATCTGGGTGATGGCGCCGTTGCTACTAATGGTGACGGCCTGCCCAGCCATACGCCCGCCCTCGCGGGCGGAGTTGGCCACGATCTGTTGCACCTGCACGAAGCGCCCCATCTCCCACAATCCGAGGGTGAGGGGAACGACGACAGCGGTCATGACCAGGGCCAACTCGACGGTGGCAGTACCACGGCGGCGGGTGGGCGGACGACGACGGAGCACGGCCTGCCTCCGGGACGGACAAACACGGGAGCCGACAACCCTAGCACGCAAACCCCACTGATACGCCCGCCCGAGGCGGAAAATTCGCCCTAACCGCGCGAGTCGGTGGCCGCCGTGTACTACACTCGCACTACTTCGCTCCGGCCCGAATCCCGATGCCCGCGCTTCAGACGCCGCAGGAGTTCGTCACCGCCATCCGCCGTCGCCGACTGGTCGACGCGACCGATCTGCGGGCGTTCGTCGTCACCGCCCGTGGGCAGGCGTTGTCTGCCCGCCGGCTCGCCGATCGGGCGGTGGCCACCGGCCTGCTCACTCGCTTCCAGGCCGACGAAGTACTGGCCGGGCGAGCCGGGCACCTCTGCCTGGGCGACTACCGGATTCTCAATCGGCTGGGGGCCGGCGGTACTGGCGGAGTGTTCCTCGCTACCCACACCCCGACCGGCGAGCGACGGGCGGTCAAGGTTTTGCACGACGACTGGGCGGACGACCCACACGCCCGCGACCGGCTCAACCTGGAGGCGAAGTCGGCCGCCGCTCTCGCCCACCCCAACCTGGTGAGGGTGTTCGATTACTTCCCCGGCGACGACGATTGCCCACCGTTCCTGGTCATGGAGTATGTGGAAGGGGTGAGCCTTCAGGCCTGCGTCGCGCTCGCCGGCACACTCACGGCGGAAGCGGCGGCCGAGTGCGGTCGCCAGGCCGCACTGGCCCTCCAGCATGCCTGGGATGCAGGCCTCGTTCACCGCGACATCAAGCCGGCCAACCTGCTCCTCTCCCGCGACGGACTGGTGAAGGTGCTCGACTTCGGCCTGGTGCGGGTTCGCCGCGGAGCCGATCTGACCGCTGTGTTCGGTCGGAAGTGGCTCGGCACCGCCGAGTACATCGCCCCCGAGCAGGCGGCCAACGGATCAGCCGTCGATTGCCGGGCCGACATCTACGCTCTTGGCGGCACCGTCTATTTCCTCCTCGCCGGCCATCCCCCCTTCCACCACCTTTCCTGGGCCGACCGCCTCCGCGATGAGTCAGCCGAACCAGTGCCCATCCATCATCTCCGCCCCGATGTGCCGGCCGGACTCTCCACCGTTCTGAACGGCATGCTCGCCCGCCGACCTGAGCGCCGACCGCCCGACCCGAAGACCGCCGCCCGCCAACTCGCGCGTTGGGCCGACCCCGCCTTCGCCCCCACCCTGTTCGCCCGCCTCGACCGCCACCCCTCCGATGCCGGGACCGAATCGGCGGCTGTCGCCGCCACGCCCGCCCCGTTCACGTCGGCCTCCGGACCACCGACGCCCTGCGAATCGCCTTACAACTTCGCCTCCTCAACAGAATTGAAAAACGACACGCAAGAAACTCTCCGCGTGAGCCTTCCGAGCCTTGCCGAGACGAACGCCACACCGGCTCGCTGGTGGGTGGGGCTGCTATGGCTAGTGGCTTCCCTCGCCGCGGTTGGAATACTGGTGATCGGCCTGGCCGTGGTCTTGTCACGGTTTTGAGGTGAGACGGCGGTAGTCTGTGGCGGATTTCAACACGAGATTCGAGTGGAACGCAACACTCGGCTGAATCGTTCAAGAAGTTGGGATGTAGGGCGAGCCGAGACAGCAAAATAAAGTCGGGAAATGCCCATCAAAACCAGGCTATTTCCGCGTAAGCAACAAGGCCGCCGTGGGAATTGGCATCCAGCCTGCTAGGGGAAGCTGTGTGAGGCCGGGTGCGAGTCCCCGATCTCATATGAGGGCTTGCCCTCGTTCTCCCCTCCGGACATGGGCACGAGACTAGTGTGGGGTATGCGAGTCCCCCGCACCGTATCTCGTGCCCCACTTCTTTTCCCACTAGCGTTCATTCCACCGCCGCTACTTCATCGGTAAGGTCGGTGCGGTAAGTCCGTGTGTGATTGCCCTCTGTCGTATTCGACCCGACAGCTTACGCCGGTTCTCCCGTTTTCCCGGTCATTGTGCTCCGCCGACCAGCGCGATGGCTGAAACCCGACTTGATTCATTCAAGTGACCTGGGAATAAAGCCGGTGGGGGAACTTCATCAGGGGGGATACCATGTCCCGGCGGGGGGTGAGACTGACTGTACTCCTCGCCATCGCCCTGGCCGGGTGCCGGAGCGGAGGCGAGAAGCGGCCTGCCGACGATAAGTTCGCCGGCCCGACTCCGCCCGGCGAGACGACCGGCCGCCAGGCCAACCCCGATACACCTGCCCACTGGCTCGACCGCCCGAAGCCAAACTGGATGCACGGCGGCACCCCGCCAGCGGCCACCTGGAAAGATCCCAAATCGCCCGACTTCAATCCGAAGACTGACGCCACCGGACTGCTCGCCGGGTACGTCGAGGATCCGGACGGCCGCAAAGTGGGCAACGTCTACATCGAGGTCCGTGAATCGGGGGACAGCAAGCCAGTGCCAATCGGGGTACTCTCGCAGCCGAACGGGGCGTTCCACGTCGATGGCCTGAAGCCGAAGCGAAACTACCAACTCAAGGTCGATACCACAGTCGATGGGCGGAAACTGTTCCAGACGGTTTACGTGAGTACCCCGAATCCGAGCGTACGGATCGCCCTTCTAGAAACCGAGGCCACCTCGTCGGTGCCGCCTGCCCCCGCTCCGGCCAAACCACCTGAGCCGCCGCCGGGCAGCATCGACCCACTCAAGAAATCGCCGACTGGCAGCATTCCAGCCCCGACGACTCAGAACGGCCCGCTTCCCGTACCCGACTTCGGCGACCCATCCGCCCCACGGTCGCACGACGCCCTACCGAGGGGTGAGCGGTTCGACCTGATGACTGACCAGGGCACACCGGAATGGAAACCACCCGTGGCAACCGTGCCGCCTCTGGGTCGGCCGCTCCCAGGTCCAATACCCGCCACCCGCGGGGAGAGCCGTAAGGAGTCGCTCGGATTCGTCGATCACACTGGCCAAGAGGCCAACCTGCCGACCGCCAAACTGGTACTGATGAATTTCTGCACGGCCGCCAGCATGGCCTGCGTGCGTGCGGTGCCGCTGCTGAATACCCTGCACGAGAAGTATGCCGATCGCGGGTTGGCGGTGGTGGGCGTGGGGTGCGAAGATGAACCACTTCCCGCGCGAGTCATGGCGGCCAACCAGTTCCGCAAGGACAACGGGGTGAAGTACCCACTGCTCACCGAATCGACACGGCGAGCCGGCGAGGTGCTGAAACGGTATGGCATCACCGACCTGCCGACGGCCGTGCTGCTGAACGACAAGGGCGAGGTGGTGTGGCAGGGGAATCCGAACAAAGCAACAGGGTTGGTCGAGGCGATCGAGGCCACTGTCCGGTGAACCGGACGGTCACACCCCGAACAGACCAGTGAACCACCGTTTCTTCGGTGGCGTCGGTGGCGGCACGTTCACCGGCAGCCCTTGCAACACGGCCGTGTTCCACAGACCGGCGATCCGCTCGGCTCCCTGTGTGCCAAGCCAACTCTCCAGCACCCGAAAACCCTCTTTCAACCGGGGGCGGCGGCCGTCGATGCGGTGGCCGTCCGACCCGAGCAAATGAATAAGCCCCCACCGGGCCCACGTCCGCACCGCTGCCAGGTCGGCACCGTACGCATCAACAAGCCCTTCCACCGTCACCTGAATGAGGCACCCGGCCTCCGCGCAGGCAGCGGTAAGTTCGGGGTCGTGGAGCATCTCCGGGTAACGTTCGGCGTGGGCGATGACTAGTCGCACTCCGAGTGGGCGGAGGCTCTCAGCGATCGGCCGCGGGTCGAGGTACACCCAGTGCGGCATCTCGGCGAGGAGGTACTTACCGTTTTCGCCGATCGGTTGCACGAGGCCAGCTTGCAAGTCGTCGGGGAGCGTCTCGGTGATGTACGCTTCACCCGTCGGGAACAACGTGAGCGGCACGTTCTTTTGCCGCAGGGTGTCGGCCAATTCAGTGGCGGCTGCACACAGCCGTGCGGCAGTATTGTCGGGGAAGATGGGGTTCTGGTGGGCGGTGGCGGCGGCGAACCGCACCCCATCGGCGACCAAGGCCCGGCAGAGGGCGACGGCCTCGTCGAGGTCGCGCGGACCGTCGTCGAGGCCGGCGAGTAGGTGGACGTGGGTGTCAGCGAGCGGGGTCGTCATGGGGCAAACCCCGGCCTTGCGGCCGGGGCGGTTGGAACCGGCACCCGCGGCCTTCGCGGGCCGGGTTCGCCGTGCGGATCACTTCTTGAAGCTCTTGATGAACTCGTCGAAGCCCTTCTTGTGCTTCTCGACGGTCTTTTCCGGCCCGAGCAGCCAGATGCTGATCGTCTTCTTGTCGTCGTCCTCGAAGATGACGTAGAGCTGGCGGAATTTCTCCTTCTCCGTCACCTTGGCGTTCGGGTCGAACGGAGCGGCCTTGAACAGCAGCGTCCCCTTGATGTCCTGGTACTTGCCCTTGTAGTCGCCGAACTTGGTGTCCTCGACCTTGACGGCGTCCTCTTTCTTCACCCCGTCAGCCAGTTTGAACTTGGCCTCTTGCCGCTTCAGGTTGGCGTCGATGCCGCCGCCGCCGGGCAGGCTGAACACCACGATCTCGGCGTCCTCGGCGTCGCCCTTCTCCTTCTCCAGCTTGAACTGGAGCAATCGCATGGCGTTCGAAGGCTTGTCCTCCTTCCAGTTGGCCGGGGCGGTGCCTTTCAGCCCCGCCACTTCGACCGCCGTGCCCTTCTTGTCGTCGGCCGAAGCGCTCACGCCGAACAGCACCACTGCTGCCACCGTCAGAAGTCGTCGTAGCATCGTCTGCCCTCCGAAGGAAAGGAGGTATTGTAGGGTGGGCTGGACCTGGCGCGAGCTGGAAGGACTGTGCCGCTCGCGTCGAGTGCAACTCACCTTAGCGCACCGCCCCCAACCGTTGCCCAGCCGCAGCCGCAGGTCGCAGCCGCGGGTGACATCCTGGTGGCAGTGTGCCGTCCCACTCCGGATCGCCCGGCCCAGCCTTGTACACTCGCTCCAGCAAGCCGGCGACCGCCGCTTTCACCGCCGCCGTGTCGAACTTCTCCCTGGGAGTGTCGATCGGAGCAAGGAACAATTGCAGCGGCACCCGCGGGGCGGCGGCATCCATCCAGTTCGGCGACGGCAGCGTCACCCCGTTGACCCAGTACCCGCCCGCCTTGTGGAACAGCCGAGTACGCGCGGCCCACACCGTGTGCGACTCCGGGCCATCGTCGGGTTCAGGCGGGCAACTCTCCCAAATGACGAACGGTAGCGGTTCATCGACGGCCGACGCATCGACCGCCAGTACGTTGAACGCCTGCTCATAAAGCCGCGTGCCAACACCCCGTCCGCGGAAACGGTCTGCCACCGCAACATAGCTCAGATATCCACCGTACCCCGGCAGATGGACGCAGAACACAAACCCGGCCAGGTCGGCCGGGTCGGAGGTATTCGGCTGGCTCGCAGCGACAATCAGGTGTCGCCCGCTATCTCCCGGTCGCCACCCGGCCCGCGACTTCACTCCCCGTTCCAGCCACTCCCACGGCACCCGTTCGTCTTCGTCGAGCGCCGCCTCGTAAAGGTTCCGCACCTCGGGCAGGAGCGGGTCGGCCGCGTCCACCAACTCCCAACAAAACATCCGCCCCATCTTTCCAATGCTCGGCATAAAGCACCTCGTGCCTCGGCATGTTGCTCTGGCCGGTCGGCGGAGCATTCTAGGCGGTGAGCGGCGGATTCCCCGTTTGCCCCGCCGTGCCAAATCGGCTAACTATTCAGGATGATCCCAGTGGCCGCGGCCCAACCCCGACGCCCGGCATGAGGTTACGATGCCTGCGAAGAAGGCGAGAAACTTCACTTACGACTACCCGCGGCCGGCCTTGACCGTCGATGCCGTGGTCGTCACCCGGGAAGTGAACCCGCGAGTTCTGCTAATCAAGAGGGCAAAAGACCCTTTTACCGGACGATGGGCGTTGCCGGGTGGTTTCGCCAACGAAAACGAGCGACTGACTGACGCCGCACAGCGAGAATTGGAGGAAGAGACAGGGCTGACGATGGACGACCTGGAGCAGTTGTGTGCGATGGGTGACCCCGGCCGCGACCCGCGGGGGTGGACGGTGAGCGTGGTATTCTTTGGGCGAGTGGACGCGAAGCGGGTCAAGCAAACGCGGGGAGCCGACGACGCGGCGGAGGCAAAGTGGTTCAGATTCGACGAGTTGCCGGAGTTGGCCTTCGACCACGCCGACATTCTGAAACGAGCCGCCGGGCGGCTGGCGGAACGTGGCTGGTAGGGCACCACAAATAGTGCCCTACCACCAGGATCACACAGCGGCTTTTGCCTTCGCCTCGGTCAGAGCGGCGTTCACCGCCTTCTTGTACGCACGCCCGGCCTTGCCCAGCGGCTTGAACAGGTTGTAGTAGACGATGTACCACAGCGCGTGGACGCCATCCATGAAGCCGATCTTCTTCCCCTCCTCGTACGCCCGGCCATAGTACGAGATCGGCACTTCGTAGGTGCGGGCCTTCGTCTTGCACACCATCGCCGTGATCTCCACCTCCATCCCGAACCCCTTGCTGGTCAGGATGAGTGGCTTGATCACCTCTTTGCGGAACGCCTTGTAGCCAGTCTCGATGTCCGTCATGTTGCGGTTGGTCAGGCAGTTGCAGAACACCGTCAGGAACTTGTTGGCGACGTAGTGCGAGAAGTAGTGGACGCGGGCCGCCTTTCGCACCAGGAAGCGACTGCCAAACACCACATCGGCTTGGCGATTGAGAATCGGGGCGACCACGTCTGGGATCTCGGCCGGGTCGTACTCCAGGTCGGCATCCTGAACGATGATCACCTCACCCTCGGCCATGGACAGGGCCTGGCGGATCGCGGCCGTCTTTCCCTGGTTCTTCGCCGCCTTGTGGAACCGGACCTTCGACTCATGGTCGGCGAAGCCCTGCACCACTTTGGCAGTGCCGTCGATCGACCCGTCGTCCACCACAATGACTTCCTTCACCATCGGCCCGAGAGCGAGCACACGGGTGATCACATCACCAACGTACTTCTCCTCGTTGTACACCGGGATGAGGACAGACAACTGACCTTGGTGGTCCGACATGGAGCGACGTTCCGGGGCGTGCGGGGTGCTTCGGGGAGTGTCGGTTCGTTGTAGCAACGTGGTCACGCACGGCCCTCGGTATTGTGAACAGGCGAACAAGTCGGTTCGCCGGGCGGTGGGTCCGGGAACCGCGGGCGAATCACTTTGGCTGGCACGCCAGCGGCGATGACGTTCGGTGGGAGCGGCCGTGTCACTACCGATCCGGCGCCGACCACCGTTCCCTCGCCCACGTCGGCCAACACCACTGCCGCACTGCCCACCCATGCACCGCGGCCGATCCTCACCACCTTGCGCTCGCCGCCCTGCTCACGGATGGGCACCTCGGGATCGTCGATGAAGTGCGTGTTTCCGCCACTCGGCACATGCACCCCGGCGGCTAGGAGCACATCAACTTCCAGATGTACCAGCCCGAGGTGACACCGCGGGCCGACGTAGACCCGGTCTTCGATCACCGCCCCCGCCTGCGACAACAACGTTCCGTAGCACACTTCAGCCGACGGGGCACATTTCGCCAGCACCAACCGCAGAAATGCCCCCCGCAGCATCGCCCCGACGGTGCCGGGTAGCCCGGCGAGCGTCTGCGTTGCACCCTCCAGTGCCCGGCTGTCACCCACCATCCGCCTCATCAACTGATACTGCACCCACACGGGCAGAATGGGCGGCACGCACAGCCAGCGGATCGCGGCCTTGGCCACTTCTTTCAAACGATTCGGGTGGGGCGAACTCACGCGAGCGGCTCCGAGCACTCGGGGGCGGTTCCACAATGTAGGACGGCCGCCGCTTCACTTCAGCGAAAATCGTGAGCGAATACAGCCCGACCACCCACACGCAACCGGCCTGCACTCCCGCCAGTGCCACGGCTGCGGCGATCACGACGACCCACCCAGCCGGTTCAGCTCCGCCGAACCACTGACACGCCAATGTCAGCAGCCCCATCAACCCACCCGCCAACAACCCAGCCGCCACCCACCCAACTGCACGTACTGGCAGTGTGCTGAAGTTGATCGCCCCGTCGGCCGCCAGTGCCGCCAGCTTACCGAGGGTGTATTTTGGGGTGCCAGCGAAGCGAGGGTCTCGCTCGTAGCTCAGCCCGGTCTGGCGGAAGCCGATGAACGTTCGCAAGCCCCGCACGAACCGCCGCCGCTCAGGGAGGGAGTTCAGGGCATCCACTGCCGCACGGTCCATCAGGCAGAAATCGCCGGCATCGAGTGGGATGTCCAAGTCGGCGGTCGCCCGCAGCAGCCGGTAGAAGGCGAAGTACCCGAACCGCTTCACCCATCCTTCCTTCCGTTTGGTGCGGACGGCGTACACCACGTCGAACCCTTCCCGCCAGCGTTCGAGCAACGCCGGGAGCACCTCCGGCGGGTCTTGCAAATCACCATCCAACACCGCCACGCAGTCGCCACGGGCGTGCTCCAGTCCGGCTGTTACTGCCGACTGATGGCCGAAATTACGGGTCAGGTGCAATGGCCGAACCCGCTCATCGGTGCGGGCGAGGGTTTCGAGCATCGGCCGGGTGCGATCGGTACTGCCATCGTTCACGAACACCAACTCGTACTCGACAACGGCAAGGGCGGCGGTGAGCCGGCGGTGCAACTCGGCGAGCGATTCCTCTTCGTTGAATAGTGGCACAACCACCGAGAGCGTGACCGGCGACGGAACCCGGACGCGGGCGGAGAAAACAATCGGTTCGTCATCCACTGACGGCATGGTCCGCGTCCTGCGGGGTCAACGGGAGGCAAGATTGTGCCGCACCCAGACGGGAATCCGCAAGAGCAACCTCCGCCGCCTCTGGCCCACACTCGTCGCACCGCCGTCGCTCGGAGGGGGGTGAAACCGCCGCCCCGGTTTGTTATCGTAATCTGATCGGTGGAGGGGCGGTCCTTCCCGCGTTCGACCGGGGGCCTCATGCGGATCGGCATCGTCAGCGACACGCACGACCGCAGCGAGGCGGTATCCGAGGCAGTTCGCCTGCTCGCCGAGCAGGGGGTCGAACTCATCCTGCATTGCGGAGACATCGAGTCGCCCGCCACGGTGCTGTTGTTCAAACCGGTGCCGACCCATTTCGTGTTCGGTAACTGGGATAAAGACCGTGCGAAACTGTCCGCAGCCATTCGGTCGATTGGCGGGCACGTCAACGAATCGTTCGGGGCGATCGAACTGGCCGGCAAGCGCATCGCCTGGACTCACAGCCACGAGCGGCACCAACTCCACCAACTCGAACGGGCCGACTACTTCGACTACGTCTTCTACGGGCACACCCACGTCCGCGAACAGCACCGCACCGGCAAAACGGTGGTCGCCAACCCCGGTGCGCTTTTCCGGGCCAACCCAAAGACCTGTTGCGTACTCGACGTGATCAGCGGCGAGATCAAGCCGATCCTGGTGAGCGTACCCAAGTCGCAAGACTCCATCATGGGCCTACCGGGGCTACAAGGGACCGACCCGCACGACTCGGTCAACCTCATGCCTGGCCTGCCCGACGAGGAACCCGGCTAAGCCGCTCAACTTGAGCCAATATCCGCAAAGTTTTTCACGTCTTCGACTTCAACCCCTCACAATCTGCACAAACTCGCTAGGGCAACCCGCCACACCCGGCCGATCAATCACTGGGGTATCACACACACCCTCAGATGCGCGAGGAGCAGCATGGGCGGCGGTGTCCTCCGGTGGCTTGGCGTGGCAATCCTGTGCAGCCTCGGCCTACCCCTGTTCGCCCAGAGGCCCATGCCTGCCCCGGTGGAGCCGCTCACCCCGCCCTCCCCACTCGCCACCCTGACTGAACCGCTCGTGCCCCCCTCCGATAAGCCGAAGGAGGAGAAAAAGCCCGACGACAAGCCGAAGGAAGAAAAGCCCAAGGACGACAAAAAGCCCGACGACAAACCGAAGGAAGAAAAGCCCAAGGAGGAGAAAAAGGTCGAGCTACCAAAGGAAAAGAAGTGGTACGAAAAGATCGGCTTCCGCGGGTACACGCAGGTCCGGTCAAACGAGACGATCTGGCAGGAAATGGGTTCGGCCGAGGCCACCCTCGTCGGCGACCGGGCGGCTGGCCCGAACCAGAACTTTAGCATTCGCCGGGCGCGGATCATCCTCTCCGGCGATGTGTCCGAGAACCTGTTCGTCTACCTCCAACCCGACTTCTCCATCACCCCACCGGGCAGCGGAGACGCCACCTTCTTCGTCCAACTGCGGGACTGGTACGGCGACGTGTACCTGACGACCGACAAGATCCACCGTTTGCGAGTCGGTCTGTCGAAGGTGCCATTCGGGTGGGAGAACATGCAGTCCAGCTCGAACCGGCTGGCCTTCGACCGAACCGACGCCATCAACAGCCCGGTATCGCGGAACGAACGGGACTTCGGCGTCTTTTACTACTGGACACCCGAGCGTCACCAGCAACTCTTCAAGCGGCTGATCGACGATGGTCTGAAAGGAAGCGGGAACTACGGGATCTTCGGCCTCGGGGTGTACAACGGCCAGGGCGGGGCGTTCCTGGAGCAAAACGACAACATGCACGTCGTCGCCCGCTTCACCTATCCATTCGAGTTGCCGTCGGGCCAGATCTTCGAGGCCAGTATGCAGGGCTACACCGGCAAGTTCAGCGTGCAGTCGGCTCCGATCCGCCCACTCGGGGTAGGGCCGTCCACCCGCCCACTGAACACCATCGAAACGGGAGGCCGGGAAGGGCTGATCGACGAGCGAATCGGGTGGACCGCGGTGTGGTATCCACAGCCGTTTGGCCTCCAGGCGGAGTGGAACATCGGTCGGGGGCCGGCCCTGAACGACCAGCAAACGGCCGTGGTCGTCCGCCGGCTCGATGGCGGCTACATCCAGGCCATGTACAAGATCGACACCAGCCGGAACGGTACGTTCATCCCGTTCGTGCAGTGGGCGCACTACAACGGCGGGTATCGGTCCGAGCGAAACGCTCCCTTCGTGAACATCAACGAGTGGCACTTCGGCTGCGAGTGGCAAATCAACAAGTCGCTCGAATTCACGATGCAATACACCCACACCGACCGGACGAACACCAACCCAATCGACCGGGCTGGCGAGCGGAGCTATCGGCAATTCGTGGGCGGATTGCTGCGATTCCAGTTGCAGATGAACTACTGAGGCCGGCGGGCGGATGTGAACAGGGTGTAGGCGAGAGGGCCGGCGGCGGGGTTCGCACCCGCATGGTCCCGCTTACGAGGCGGGTGCCTTCCTGAGGTCGAGCCACGCCGGCAGAGGAAGCAGAGCCATACGTGAGAGAGTCGAACTCTCTTGGTCCTGCTCCCGAAGCAGGAGGCCAACGCACGATTCGAGCAGAGAAGCAAGGATTCGAACCCTGTCGGGCCGCTTTGGAGGCGGCTGGCTCTCCCAGGAGCACTTCTCTGAACATCCGGGCATTCTCGTCCCGGGTCGATCGACGCTCGTTCATCAAACGCGTGTCCGGCGATCAGCCCCCCCCCCCCCTCTCTGCCACACTGCCACCTGCCACACACATACCCCCCCCGGCCACCGCACCCCGAAAAGTGGCAAAAATCAGCCACTTTATCCAATTTGCCACGGCAACCGGCCGCAGATAGCCCCGGACACCCGGTCCTGGCGTTTCCGGTGCCGGGGTAGGCGGATTGGGGGGAGTCGAACCCACCACCTCGGCTTTCACAGAGCCGCGTGCGAAACCGCTACACCACAACCCGCACCACGAAGACACACCCCCCCGCCGGTGGGTTCACGAAACTGTGTCCGGCGCGCAAACCCGGTTCTATACTACCTTTCTGACTTTCCCCCTCCGTTCGGCGACCCGGCGTCATGACTCTCCCTACCCCGATCGGCTGGTGGCGATCGGACGGCACACCGTTGGCCCCCGACGCGGCCACCGCGGCGGACCTGTTCACCCGCCTGGCCACCCCGCTCGTGGTGGTGTCGACCTCCACTGGCCCGGCCGTCGGGGTCGGCGGCACGGCCGTGATCGGTCGGGCGTCGAACCCGGACGGGTTCCTGCCGCTGCTGGCCCTCGCCCCGCCGCTCACCCCCGCCCGCCTCGGTAGCCCGGCGTTCCTCGCCGCCCACCGCCTCCGCTTCCCCTACATGGCCGGAGCGATGGCCAACGGCATCGCCTCATGCGACATCGTTGAGGCGATGGCCCGCAACGGCATGCTCGGCAGTTTCGGGGCGGCGGGCCTGTCGGTCGAGCGGGTGACGCAGGCGGTCGATCGCCTCCAGGCCAACCTGGGCGAAAACCCATTCGCCGTGAACCTCATCCACAGCCCGAACGAGCCGGCGCACGAAATGGCGATCGCCGACCTGCTCCTGCGGAAGCGGGTGCGGCTGATCGAAGCCTCGGCCTACCTCGACCTGACGCCGGCGGTGGTGCGATACCGGGCCGCCGGGCTGAGCAAGAACCCGGACGGTTCGGTGCGGATCGAGAACCGCATCATCGCCAAGGTGTCTCGTGGGGAGGTGGCCACCCGGTTCCTGTCGCCCGCGCCCCCGCGGTTGCTCGCCGAACTGGTGAAGGCCGGGCACATCACCGTCAGCCAGTCGGAACTGGCGGCCCGCGTGCCGATGTGCGACGACCTGACGGCCGAGGCCGACAGTGGCGGGCACACCGACAACCGCCCGGCCATCACCCTGCTCCCGGCCCTGCTGGCGCTGCGGGGGCGATTGCAGGCGAAGTTCAACTTCCCCGTGCCGGTGCGGGTGGGGTTGGCTGGGGGCATCGCCACCCCGGCGAGCGTGGCCGGGGCGTTCGCTCTCGGGGCGGATTATGTCGTCACTGGGTCGATCAATCAGGCGTGCCGCGAGTCGGGCAGTTCGGACGTGGTGCGGAGCATGCTCGCCCAGGCCGATCCGGCCGACGTGGCCATGGCCCCCGCCGCCGACATGTTCGAGATGGGTGTGAAGGTGCAGGTGCTCAAGCGGGGCACCATGTTCGCCATGCGCGCCCAAAAGCTGTACGACCTCTACCGCGGGTACAGCGGATGGGAAGCGATCCCGACCCCTGAGCGGGTCCAAATTGAGAAGACCTTCTTCCGCCGCCCCTTCGCCGAAGTATGGGCCGACACGAAGGACTTCTTCACCCGCCGCGACCCGACGCAACTGGCCCGCGCCGAGAGCGACCCGCGGCACCAGATGGCCCTCGCCTTCCGCTGGTATCTCGGGCTGAGCAGCCGATGGGCGAACAGCGGCGACCTCGACCGCCAACTCGACTACCAGGTGTGGTGCGGGCCGGCGATGGGGGCGTTCAACGAGTGGGCGAAGGGCGGAGTGCTGGAGACCCCGGCCGCCCGCACGGTGGCCGCAGTCGCCAAGAACCTGCTGTTCGGAGCGTGCGTTCACCTGCGGCGAGAGGCCCTGCGGCAGCAGGGGATCGACTTACCCGACGACTGGTTCCCACTGAAGGCGAAGAACGAGAGCGAGTTGGACGCGATCTTGTAGGGTGGGTCCAGCGGGCGTGTCGCCCGCGCCGACCCACGACGATTCATCACCCCCGTGGGTCGCGCCGGGTCTGACGACCCGTGCGGACCCACCCTACGCACGGGTTCCCCCGTTGAAGTCTGAAGGCGAAGAACGAGAGCGTGTTCGACGCGATCTTGTAGGGTGGGTCCAGCGGGCGTGTCGCCCGCGCCGACCCACGTCTGAAGGCGAAGAACG
>JALOQR010000367.1 GCA_025459365.1 Fimbriiglobus sp. | reverse complement strand
CGGGCGTGCTGGCCGCGGAGGTTACGGCCCGTGGTGTGACCCACCGAGTGGCCGGTAGCCACTGGTCAGTAAAAAAGTCACGGCGTCGTCCCCCGGTATTCCTGGCCACTGGCCATTGATCACTAGCCACTGATCCAAAATGTTTATCCGCAAAGACGACCTCGTGGTGATCCTCGCCGGCGACGACAAGGGCAAGCGTGGCAAAGTGCTCCGCGTGCTTCGCGACCGCAACAAAGTGGTCGTAGAAGGCGTGAACCGGGTGTACAAACACCTCAAGCCCTCTCGCAAGAACCCGCAAGGTGGCCGACTCTCCAAAGAGATGCCGGTCGACGTCTCAAACGTTGCCCTCATCGATCCGCAGACGAACACCCCGACTCGCGTTGGCACCCGATACCTGCCCGATGGCAGCAAAGAACTCTATGCCAAGAAGAGTGGCGCCCGCATCCGCACCTTGAGTAAGCCAAACCCCAAGTACGCCACCCAGAATTAAACTTGGTTTGCTGACTGACTACCCGATTCATCCGGAGCCGGAGAACCCCGTTGTGATGGGGTTCCAGTGGAGGCTCCAAGAGGTTTCTCGACATGGCCCGCCTGCACGATCGCTACGCCAAAGAAATCCTTCCGGCTCTGGCCAAGAAGTTCGGCCGCTCCAACAAGTTGAGCCTCCCCAAGTTGGAAAAGATCTGCATCAACATGGGTGTCGGCAAGGCTCTGCAAGATAAGAACCGGATCACCGAAGCGGTGGAGCAACTCAAACTCATCGCCGGTCAACAACCTCAGGTGACCCAGGCGAAAAAAGCCATTAGCACCTTCCGCCTCCGTCAGGGTAACGATATCGGCTGCCGGGTGACGCTCCGCGGAAAGCGGATGTATGAGTTTCTTGACCGCCTCATCAACCTCGCCCTGCCGCGGATTCGTGACTTCCGCGGGGTGAACCCGAAGAGTTTCGACGGCAACGGCAACTACAGCCTCGGTCTCGCCGAACAACTGGTGTTTCCCGAAGTTGACCCTGACAAGGTCCACTTCACCCAGGGCATGGACATTACCATCTGCACCAGCACCCGCAACGACGAAGAGGCCCGCGAACTGCTCCGCCAGTTTGGTATGCCGTTCCGCGACTAATGGAACTCTCGGTGCGGTCGTTGATCACTGAACTCAAGCCAGGACTGTCAGCCTGCTTTCCTGAGAATCCGCATAAAAGCTTTGCCTGACCGGCCGGATTCGACCTTGCGTAAGTTTCGACCGGCTCTACGATAGGGTCTTTGGTGCGCAGGTTCGCGGAACGGCCGCCCCGCTCGTCCGGGTCGGAACGCCGCCGAGAGTGCTCCCGAAACTGACGTAACTCTCACCGCCCCCGCCCCGTGGAGCGAGGTGTTCTTGTAATGTCCACCACTGCGAAGATGGCTAAGTATCGCAAGCAGATGGCCGCACTCGATGCCCACAAAGCGGAGATGGCGAAGCCGGAAGATCAGCGGGATAAGAGCAAGTTGCTCCGCCCACGCGATCTCATCAAGATCCGCAAACGGTGCAAGGTGACTGGTCGTCCGCGTGCGGTATTGAACAAGTTCGGCGTCTGCCGGATCATCTTCCGCGACATGGCGAGCAGCGGCATCATCCCTGGCGTCCGCAAGGCGTCCTGGTAACCCTCATTAGTTCAGGGCAGGCGTTCCTGGTTCGAGTAGACTCTGCTCCCGCATGGCGGTCGAGCGGTCAACTGAACCAGCACAACTCTAGCCCGGAACTCGGAACTCGGAACCCGGAACTCCTCCTATGATGACCGACCCGATCGCGGACATGCTCACCCGCATCCGCAACGCCAGCGACATTGAGCGGCCGGCAGTCGATATGCCGGCCACGAAACTGAAGGTGGCCGTCGCCAAAGTGCTAACCGACGAAGGGTTCGTTCTCGGTTATCGCGTTGGCAAGTACACCGAGACCGAAGCTGGCAAAGAGTTCCAGGAGACGACCGACCTGGGCGCGGCCCACGTCGTTCTTCGGGTCTTCCTGAAGTACGGCCCCGACGGTGAGAAGGTGATCCGCCATATCTCCCGGTACAGCAAGCCCGGTCGTCGGGTGTACCAGGGCTACAAGGATGTGCGGACCGTGCTCGACGGCCTCGGCATCGCCATCTTGAGCACCAGCAAGGGTGTAATGTCCGACCGCCAGGCGAAGAAGGCGAAAGTCGGTGGCGAAGTGCTCGCCACTGTGTGGTGAGATCGGCACTCGACTCTTGCACACCATGTGTCTGGAGTTTGTCTCCAGGCTAACTCTCTAAGTTCACGGGCCCCGTTCCGACCTCTTGAACAGGTCGGTGAAGCCCAGGAGAATAGGAAATGTCTCGTATCGGTAAAGCTCCCATCCCTGTTCCCGCCGGCGTGAAGGTGAACATCACCGGTCAGTCGGTGAAGGTGGAAGGCCCGAAGGGCAAGCTAGAACTCACCCACCATCCGCTCGTCACCGTCAAGGTTGATGGCAGTAATGTCGTAGTCACTCGCCCGAACGATGAACGCGAAAGCCGCGCTCTCCACGGCCTCACGCGTGCCCTCATCAACAACATGGTTGTCGGTGTTACGAAGGGCTACGAGAAGAAACTGAAGATCGAGGGCGTCGGTTATCAGGCGGTGGCGAAGGATGGTAAGAATGCGGCGGGTGCTGCGGTGAAAGGCGTCGAGTTGATGGTCGGATTTGCCAACCGCCCAACGTTCATGCCGCCTGAAGGTGTCACTTGCCAGGTGGTCGATCCGACCACGATTCTGGTGAGCGGATCCGACAAGCAGAAAGTCGGCCAGTTCGCCGCCGAAATCCGCGCCGCCAAGAAGCCGGAACCATACAAGGGCAAGGGCGTACGCTACGAGAACGAAGTTGTCCGCCGCAAGGAAGGTAAGTCGTTCTCGGGCAAGTGACGTGGGCCTTCGGCTGTCAGCAGTCAGCTTTCAGCCAGCATACTACACCGCGGCTTGGCTTGGGTCGGCTCACCGCTGACCGCTGACCGCTGAACGCTCGGTGACCTATGGACGCACAGAAACTCAAAGCGAAGCGGGGCGAGCGGCGGAAATTCCGTGTTCGCCGGGCCATCCGTGGAACTGCCACCAAGCCGCGGCTGAGCGTGTATCGCTCGAACTTCCACATTTATGCCCAGCTCATCGACGACGATGCTCAGGTCACCCTGGCCGCTGCTTCGACAGTTGCCAAGGGGGCCAAGATCGCCAAGGGTGGCAATATTGCCGCTGCCATCGCTGTCGGGAAGGCGATCGCTGAAAAGGCCAAGGCAAAAGGGATCACCGAGGCTGCGTTCGACCGTGGCCCATTCCGCTTCCACGGCCGCGTTCAGGCGGTCGCTCGTGCAGCCACCGATAACGGCTTGAAGTGTACCGGCCCTGCAGAAGCCCCGAAGGCCAAGGATGCCACCCCGCCTGCGGACGCCAAGAAAGACGCTGGCAAAAAGAAAAAGGCCGAAGCCACAGCGTGACCCGACCCGCGAGTGACCGGCCTGGCGTGTCGCTCAATGAACCGCACCAAGCGAGATCCCCGGACGGTTGCGTCCGATTGAACTAGCACCGAGGTGAGTGATGGCGAACGAGCAAGACACTCCCGGCACCGCCGCCGCTCCCCCCGGCCCGGTCGAGACCACCCCTCCGCAAAGTGGCCCGACAAGTGGTGGCCGTGGCGGGGAAGGCGGCGGCCGCGGGCCTGGTGGTGGCCGTGGCGGGCAGGGTGGCGGACGCGATGGCGGCCGGGGTGGTCGGCGCGGTGAAGGCCGGGATGGCCCGGACTCTCGCGACAGCGGCATGGTTGACTATCTCGTCCGTATTAGCCGTTCGGCGTGCGTGGTGAAGGGGGGCCGTCGTTTTAGTTTCAACGCCCTTGTGGTCGTCGGCGACAAGAACGGCAAAGTGTCCTTCGGTTATGCGAAGAGCAATGAAGTGCCGCCGGCCGTCGAGAAGGCCATCAAGGAAGGTGAACAGATGGCTCGCCGGGCGAAGAAGGCTTCGCTCCGCGGCAAGACGATTCCGCACCGGGTGATCGGTAAATTCGGTGCGAGCCGGGTGATCCTGGTGCCCGCCGGCCCTGGCACCGGGGTAAAGGCCGGCCCCGGCGTGCGGGAAGTGCTGCAAGCCGCCGGTATCGAGAACATCCTGACCAAGACCCACGGCAGCACCAACCCCATCAACCTCGTGAAGGCCACCATCAACGGGCTGCAACAACTTCGCACTCGCGAGGAA
>JALOQR010000366.1 GCA_025459365.1 Fimbriiglobus sp. | reverse complement strand
CACGGTCAACCCGAAGGCGGTGAACGCCCCCGCCGCAGCGGCCGGCAGCAGGTTCACCCGGTCGAGCGGGCGGATCAGGCGGAGTAGCAAAAGGGCCACCACTGTTCCGGCCACCACCAACTCGGGGGTGAACGGTACGAGGTGGACCGCCAATTCGTGGCGAGTGGAGTCAAGCAGGGTGGGCGGGGGTGACATCGCAGGCCGGCCGGTGGGAGGGCAGGGAGAGGGTCAGGTTAACCGGTCGGACCGCCGGCGGCGATAGGATACCTGCATCCACCTGGAACGGATCTCCGCGATGCCGGCTCTCGTCCCCCACCGCTTTCTCGTTCGCTTCGCCCACCCGTGCCTCTATGTGAAGGGCATCCCGGCGGATGTGGAGGCGGAACATTTGTTCGACCTGCCCGACACGGCGGCGTTGAACAACTTCTCCGAACTCGACACCCCGCATCGGTTCGCCGACGTTCGGCTGGTATGGAACGAATTCGGGTTGGCTCTCCAGGTGGTCGTGGGCGGGAAGAAGGAGCATCCGCAGGGGGACGCCGACAAACCACGGACCTCGGACGGGGTGACGCTGTGGCTCGACACCCGCGACGCCCGCACCAGCCACCGGGCGAGCCGGTACTGCCACCAGTTCCACCTGCTCCCCAGCGGTGGCGGGGCGGACAAAGACGAGCCGGCCGTCGGGCAGACGAAGATCAACCGCGCGCTGCAAGATGCCCCGCTGTGCGGCCCGGCCGACATCCCCTTCCGGCACCACAAAGAAAAGGGGGGCTACCGGCTGGAGGCGTTCTTCCCGGCGGCGGTCCTCACCGGGTTCGACCCGGAGCAGCACCGGCGACTAGGGGTGTTCTACCACGTCCGCGATGCTGAGTTGGGTGACCAGACATTGAGCGTGAACACCGACTTTCCGTTCGGCGACGACCCGAGCTTGTGGGAGGTACTGGAATTGGTGAAGTGATGGCTGGTTACACTCCCTCAGCGATTCGCCTCGCCAGCTGTTCTCGGGAAACGAACTCGAAGTCTCCGGGATAGACTGGGTCGCGGTTCGCTTGGCACTGGCCACCCGGACCGATTTCCGTCACCACGGTGGACAGTGGGAACCGTTCGATCAACGACATGGTTGTACCCAATCGGTGATTCCACCTCCCCCCTTGCGGGGGAGGTCGCCGGAGTGAGCGAAGCGAACTCGGCGGGTGGTGGTGGCTGCCCCCCTACTTGATCGCCCGAATCTCGATGTCCTTGAACTCGATCGGCGACCCCTCACTCTGCAAAGCGATTCGCCCCTTCGTCAGCGACCCGCCCTTCGTCGCATTCGCCTTCGTGCCGTTTACCACCAGCGTGATCGCGCCGCCCCTGCAGGTGAGCTCGTACTGATTCCACTCACCGAACTCCTTCTCGACCTTCGCGTCCTTGTTCAGCCGGAAGTAGTGTCGCCCGTCCTTGTTGGCGACGTCCTTCTGCTCGGCGGGCAGGTCGAGCGTCGGCAGCTTGCCTGCCTTGTCGGCGTTCAGCCACAGGTCGCCGGCGAACCCGGCGTTCAGTTGGGCCTCGATGCTGTTTGGCCAAACCCGGTCCTCGCCGGTCACGTGCAGCAGCACCCCGCTCTTGGGGTTCTGCACGTCCTTCGGGAACCGCCACTTCAGCTTCAGCACATAGTCGCCATACTCCTTCTCAGTGGCGATGTACCCGTTCGGCTTGCCGGTGCAGACGAGCACGCCGTCCTTCACGCCCCACGTCTCTTTCGGGTCGGGCTTGCTGTCGGGTTTGTCCTTTGGCGGGCGGAGGGTGAACGTCCAGCCCGTCGTGTCCTTGCCATTGAAGAGTGGGGTGAATTTGTCGTCGGCGAGGGCAGGGGCCGCGACGAGCAGGAGCGGGAGGAGGTGACGCATCAGGAGTTCCGGGTACGGGGGTGCGGACTACCTTACTGCCCGAACCGCTGCCGCCACCCGCACAGGTCGTCGAGGGCCACGTTCCCGCCGCACAGCAGCAGCACGACCTGATCGCCGGCCTTGAACCGATCGCGGTGTCGCAGGGCGGCCGCCAGCACGCACGCCGCCGACGGTTCGACCAGGTACTTGCACCGCTCCAGGAGGAACACCAACTCGGCGACCGTTGTCGCGTCGTCCACCACTTCCACGCCGCTCACCAATTCCTTCACAGCGTCGAACGTGAACCGCGACACCTTCGGCGCTCCCAGCGTGCGAGCGATGGAGGTGATCGCCGGCAACTCGACCAACTCCCCCGCTGCCAAGCTCTTCGCCATCGCGTCGGCCCCGTGGGTTTCGACGCCGACCACCGTCGCCTCGGGCTTGACCGCCTTCACCGCCGACGCGATCCCCGCGATCAACCCGCCTCCGCCGATGCTCACGTAGATGTGCGACGCCTCCGGTAGGTCGTTGAGGATTTCCAGGCCAATCGTTCCCTGTCCAGCGGCCAGGAGCGGATCGTCGAAGGGGTGAACCATCACCCGCCCGGCGTCCCGCCGTCGTTCTGCCTCGGCGAATGCCGACCGGATGTCCGGAAGAAGCACCACCTCTGCCCCGTACCCGCGGGTGGCATCGAGGTAGTTCCGCGGGGTGGTTTCGGGCATGCAGACGGTAGTGGCGATCCCGAGTTGCGTGCCGACGAAGGCGACCGCCTGGGCGTGGTTCCCCCCGCTCACCGCCACGACTCCCCGCGCCCGATCCGACGGGCTGAGGGAGAGCATCTTGTTGAACGCGCCGCGGGGCTTGAACGACCCCGTTTTCTGGAGAAACTCCAGTTTCAGCCAGACGGGCACGCCGAAGCGTTCGCTCAGGGCGTGCGACCTCACCAGTGGGGTGCGGTGAACTCGGTCGCGGATGCGGAGCCGGGCCTGGGCGATGAGGGGGAGAGGGATCATTCCGACATGGTACATCAGCCCAGCACTTGTTGATACGCCTCCGGGTTGAACCCGACCACGAGCGTGTCACCGACCACCGCCGTTGGAGCCCGCAAGTTGCCCGTCGGCCCGAGGAGCACAGCCAGGAGCGACTCGTCGGTCGGCGAGTCTTTCTTCAGGTCGAGCGTCGTCACCTGCTTGCCGCGGGCGGCGACCACCCGCTTGGCCTTCTTCGCCAGGGCGAGCGCATCAGCTGCCCCCAGCTTCGTTTTGTTGGCGATCACTGTCTCGCCCACAGTCGTGCCGGTCTGCTCAAGAAACTCTTGAGCCTTCTGGCACGTTGTTCAGGAGTTGCGGTGATACATCCAGCGGATGTTGTTCGGCATCGGGCATCTCTCGTGAGGCTCGCACCGATTGTTAGCGCTGGGGGCAGCAATTTTCCATCCCGATCCACGATCTGTAAGGAGGCGAGCGAAATGCGAGAAGAGTGGAGTAGGGTGCCCGCCTTTCTGGAACTACGGTTTCAGGGAAGTTCGACCGCTGGGAGCTTGTCCAACATTCTGCGGACGCTCGCGTGTATTTGGCCGTTGGCCGATCACGCGTGGCTCACCGGTTGATCCGGCGAATCCTTCTGACTGGGCGCAGGAGCCTCTTCCATGCAGTATCGGACTTGCCTCCGGGTCGGTGGGTGCATCCTTGTGGGCGGTGTTGTCTTTGCAGGAACCGACGCGACCTACCCTGGCGGTGCTCAGCGGTTGGTGGCTGATGTTCGGGATTACAGCTATCACTCCCAGGATCTGGCTGAGAGCACTCAGCACGGTGAGCGGCTCTCGGCGAAAGTCGATCGCACCAACGACCGCATCCTCCTGAAACAGGAGATCTGCCGACAGTTAGCGGGGGGATTGATCCGCCTGGATCAGGCTGCCGAGACGTATCTGCTCATGTTGGGGGAAGACCCCCGATTGCTGGAGCGGTTCCGTGAGGTTCTCCCTGGCGAATCCGATGTTGAGAGGGTGGCTGTCTCCATTCTTCGCGATGTGCTGGCCACCAGCCCCTCCAACTCCACGAACCGGCAAAGTTTGCTTGACCAGTTTCGCGTGACCTATGGCCGCGACTACCCGTCGCCTCCTCTCGACCCTGTTGGAGAACCGCCCGCCGAGGCGGTGCCGCGGAAACCACAAACATAACGTCCCAGTTATGGACCACGTCGTCTGTGCAGGAGATGCCCGCAGATGCGGCACTCACCTCCGTCACCACCTTTCGCCACCGCTACCTATTCTCCTTGAATTCTAAGGTGATTTCGCCTCTCGCCCGAGTTTCATGGAACTGGAATGCGGGTTGCGTATCTAACCCCCTGTAATCGGCCTCCCTCCCAAAACACACGCCGACGGGGCTT
>JALOQR010000365.1 GCA_025459365.1 Fimbriiglobus sp. | reverse complement strand
CACCGGTACTTCTCGCACCACGCGTTCAAGACTTCACGGTGGTTCCAGTTCGTGCTGGCGTTCATGGGCTGCACGGCATTGCAGAAGGGACCGCTCTGGTGGGCCGCACACCACCGCCTGCACCATAAGCACTCCGATAAGGAACACGACCCGCATTCGCCGGTGCTCGGCGGCTTCTGGCACGGGCACATCGGCTGGCTGTTCACTCAGGACCTGATGTACCCCGACCCGAAGCTCACCCGCGACCTGGCCAAGTACCCCGAACTGGTGTGGCTGGACAAGTTCTGGATGGTGCCGGGGGTGCTGCTGGCGGCGGCGTGCTACCTGGTCGATGGCTGGAGCGGGGTGGTGTGGGGTTTCTGCGTGAGTGTGGCACTGGTGTTCCAGGTGACGTTCGCGGTGAACTCGGTTGGCCACCTGTGGGGTAAGCAGCGGTTCACCACCGGCGACGGCAGCCGGAACAACCTGGTCCTCGGCATCATCGGCATGGGCGACGGCTGGCACAACAACCACCACCGGGCGCCGGCGTCGGCCCGGCACGGGTTCGCGTGGTATGAGTTCGACATGACGTACACGGTCATCAAGCTCTGGCGGGCGGTGGGGCTGGTGTGGGGGCTGAAGCTGCCCCCGCCGGAGGTGCTGCGGGGCGAACCGCGGCGGAAGCCGGGGACGGCAGCGGCAGCGGAGCCGCAGGCGGCGGCGTGAGAGGCGGGTGCGGGGATAATCGCGGTGCCGCCGAGGGACCGCCATGCCGATTCACGACTGGACGCGGGTGTACGCCGGCATCTTCCACGACTTCCACCAGTTGTGGTGCGCGGAGATGCGAAACCGCCTGAATGCCGGGTTGCTGCCGACCGATCACTACGCCCTGCTCGAACAGGTGGCGGTGGGCGTCGAAGGGGATGTCATCACCCTCCAAGACCGCGAAGACGGGCCGACCGCCGACGCGGATGGAGGCGTTGCCACACTCGCCGCCCCGAAGACGCGGTTTGTCGCCGAACTGGGCAAGTTCCCCCCGCGGCGGAAGAACACGGTGGCCGTCCGGCACGTCAGCGACGACCGGGTGGTGGCGGTGATCGAGATCGTGTCACCGGGGAACAAGGAGAGCAACCGGGCGATGCAGTCGTTCGTGGACAAGGCGGTGGACCTGCTGGCGAAGGGGGTTCACCTGCTCGTCGTCGACCTCCACCCGCCCACGCTACGCGACCCCCGTGGGATTCACTCGGTCATGTCGGAAGAACTAGCCGGCGAGGAGTTCCATCCCCCCGAAGGCGGACCGCTCACCGCCGTCGCTTACGAAGCCGGTGTGCCGCCGAAGGCGTACATCAAACCGCTGAGGGTGGGTGGTGTGCTCCCCGACATGCCGGTGTTCCTGCGGCCGGGGGTTCACGTGTCGTTGCCGCTGGAAGAGACGTATACCTCGGCGTATCAAGCTGTGCCGGCCCGCTGGCGGCGGGTGATCGATGGGGTCTGACGCCATCATTTACGGCATGATTCAGGGCTGTGGGGTCGGCTCACGGCTGGGGGACCGGAAGCGGTTCTACCGACATAACCGCTCAGTACTCGCCGACCTCCCGACCACGGACGCCTACCCACCTCTCGTCCGCGATATGTTCGCCGTAACCTTCGGTCCGATGCTCACCTGGAAGGTCCACGCTATTCATTTCGGTTGGGCGACCAAGAATTTTGCCGAGGACTGGCCGGAGTGGGAGGCGAAGTTTCACGCCCTGTTGCGGCGGCTGGTCTGGTTCTCGGCAACTGTTCACGTGGACTGTGAGTACGATGGCAAACTGACTGCCGAGTACGTCATCTTGCCGGAATCGATCGAACAATGGCAGCAAGACCCGATTCAGTTGGGGAACGCATGGGCAGCCTCCTACAACGGCTGGATTGCGGGTTGGGATCCGCCGTCGTAGGTATGGGCGAGACGGATGCAAGCCGGCGAACCTTGACTGTGTGGTCGGCGGGTACGGGTTTCAGTGCCTGAAGCCGCGGAGCGGCGGGCGGAGCAATCGCCGGCATTGAAAGATGCAGCGGTTGGTGTACCGCGTGCGAACCCAGAACAACTTGGAAGGTCAGTTGGCCCTCGACCTCCAACGCGAACGGCAAACGACAGGCCGCGAACAAACGCGCGAGTGCCTCCATCAACAGCAAGCCGAGGGCAATTGACTCCCCTTCCTTGCTACAGTGTCTTGATTTTCCCCGCGAAACCGATCCGTTGTTTTCCCACTCGCTCTACAACCACCCTTCCGCCACCTGTTTTGGCCAGTTACCATCGCCAGCATGCTGGATGTCTCCGCTGACGAACTGTTCGATGCCATCGACCGCCTGGTGTTGGCCTTGCTCACCCGGTACGGCATCTCTGCTCCGCCCATCGATGCGGTGTCGTTGGCCGTGCGGGCCTACGGATACGTGGTGCGGGAAGAGGAAGAAGACGACGAACCGCGGCGGTACGGCGACCGCCCGAAACCGAAGCCCCGCGGGCGGGTGCTGTCGTTCTTGCCCACCCACTCCGAGACGGCTCGCAACTCGCTGGCCGCCCGCGCCTGCGCCAAAGAACTCCTCGCCGACTTACTCCCCAAGCTCGGAGTCGCCCCTGGCACCGAGAACAAGTCGGCCCAGGGGCAACTCGTCGGCCTGATCGCCCCGCGGCTGGTACTGCCGACCCGCTGGTTCGCCACCGCCGCCCGCAAGGCCAATGCCGACGTGCTACGGCTGCACGACGAACACTTCCCCACCGTCGCCTACGAATGGCTCTGCCTACGGTTACTCGACCTCGACGACCCCTGCTGCATCGCCATCGTGGACGACGGCAGCGTGAGCACCCGGCGGGCCAACTTCGCCCAACTGACCAAGAAACTGACGGAGGCCGAGCAGGCGTGCGTGGAAAAGGTGCAAGCGACCGAGGAACCGCAGACGGTGCGGCGAGATGGGTGGACGGCCCGCGGATGGCCGATCTCGTCGGGTCCTTTCAACCGAATCATTTTGCGGAGCGTGCCCGACGACATATAATGAGCCGATGTTCAACTGCCGGCGGCCGCTCCCAGGAGCCGGCCGCCGAATGCTTTCCGGTCCCCTGAAGTCCCGTCATCAACGTCGGCGTATCGAAGGAGAGGGCGGCTATGGTAGACGACCGCATCCCCATGACCCGTGAAGGCTACGAAAAGAAGAAAGCCGAGCTTGACCACCTCCAGGGGGTGGTGATGCTGGAGATCACCAAGCGGGTGGCTACAGCTCGCGATCTCGGTGACTTGAGCGAGAACGCCGAGTATCATGCCGCCCGCGAGGACCAGGGCCAGTTGCAGGCGAAAATCGACCTGCTCAAGAGCCAGCTCGCACGCGCCTACTTCGTGGAGCGGGATGCGCTCCCGAAGGGCGAGGTGGCCTTCGGCAGTAAAGTCACCGTGTTCGACGAAGACATGGACGACGAGGACACGTTCGTGCTGGTCGGGGCAGGCGAGGAAGACCCAGCCAAGGGCCGAATCCTCACCACCAGCCCGATCGGCCAGGCGCTGCTCGGCAAGAAGGTCGGCGAGACCGCCGAAGTACAGGCTCCGAAGGGCGTGTTGCGGTTCAAGGTGCTGAAGATTGAAGTATCGAAGATGTGACGCCCGGCGGGCCGATCGCTCCCGGCCCGCTCGCCCTTCTCCAACCGTTCGCCCTTCATGAACTGGACGACTACCCTGTACGTCGGCCTGGCGGCGGCCGCCGGCAGTTGCATTGCTCTGCAGGCGTCGGCCAACGGCAAGTTCCGCCAGAACCTCGCCGCCGGCGCCGCCGACTCCGCCCCCGACTACCTCGGCCCGGCGTGGGCGTCGTACTTCAGCATCTGCGGCACCATCCTTTGTGCCACCGTCGCTATGCTGGTGATCCGCCCCCCCTTGCCCACCCGGGAGGCGTTTCAATCGACACAGTGGTGGAACTGGATCGGCGGCCCGCTCGGCGCGTTGATCGTGCTCGCCGGGGCGACGCTCACCCCGCGGCTCGGGGCAGCGGTGTTCATCGCTGCGGTCGTCGGCGGGCAGATCCTGTCCTCGATGCTCCTCGACCATTTCGGGCTGATGGGGCTACCCCAGCAACCGCTGAGCGTCGGCCGCGTGGTGGGGGCGGTACTGGTGGTCGGCGGGGTGGCGTGTGTGAAATGGCTGTGACTACTTGTCTTCTTCTTTCACCTTTTCCAGCTTCTCCTTCAGCTTGTCCGGGTCGGTCCAGGCCACCTCGATGTCGGTGAGGGTGACGATGTCGAGCACCTCCGTTTTCGTGTCGCCGGCCCGCATCACGGT
>JALOQR010000086.1 GCA_025459365.1 Fimbriiglobus sp. | reverse complement strand
CGACCATGACGCGGACGATGCGACGTTGGACAGCACGGCTGCTCACCGGCGGGGTTTTGGCCCTCACCGGGTCGGGGGTGGTTGGCTGCAAGCACCAGTTGTTCACTGAACCGGCCGACTCGCCGCTCCTACGTCGGCCCGATATCCCGGCTGGGTTGGAGGAGCGACCGCACGACCCGGTACTGCCCGCCTCCGCCCAAATCGCCGCCGAGCCGGCCAACGTCATCGACCTGAAGCGGACCCCGCGGATGCTGTCGCTCAAAGAGGCGATGGCCATCGCAGTGGAGAAGGGGAACACCGGCGGGGGGAACCAGCAGGGGGCGGTGAACGACCAGTTGCCGCAGTTCGGGAACGTGCAGACCGACACCGTGAAGGCATTTGTTCTCGATCCGGCGGTGGCGGCGACGAACGTGGAGCGGAGTCTCTCGAAATTCGATGCCCGCTGGATCACCAGCATGAGCTGGAGCAAGCAAGATCAGGCCACCCTGACCTTGCAGCAGAGCTTCAGCAACGGCGACGCGGCCGCCTTCCAGAGCACCCTGGCCAAGCCGCTGCCCACCGGGGGCGTGGCTGGGATCACTACCAGTATCAACTACCAGAAGCTCTCCGACCCGCCGCCGGCGAACACCGGGTTCGTCACCCTCACCACCTCGTATACCCCACGGGTACAGTTCGTCTTCGAACAACCCTTGCTCCAGGGGTTCGGGGTCGAGGCCAACCAACTCCTGCCGAACCACCCAGGTAGCTTGCTCGTTCAGGGATTCCGCAGCACTGGCCAGGGGACGGAGGGCATCCTCATTGCCCGCGTGCGGGCCGATCAGGCCCGCGAGCAGTTCAACGTGCAGGTGAACCAACTGCTGCTCAACGTGGAGGTGGCGTACTGGAACCTGTACGCCGAATATCACAACCTGGCTGCCCGTGAGCGAGGGCTAAAGGCGGCGTTTGATGCTCTGGAGTTCAACGCCCCGCGGGTGCTACAGGGGGTGGAGGAACCGCAACTTCTACCGCAACTGGAACAGCAATACTGGACTTTCTACGCCCAGGTGATCGACGCCCGCGGGCGGGTGTTGGAAGCCGACCGGGCACTCCGCGGTCTACTCGGCCTTCGCTCCGACGACGGCACCGTGTTCGCTCCCGCCGACCGCCCCGCTCAGGCTCCAGCCGAGGGGGACGCGACGGCGGTGGTCGAGCCGCCGCTCAAGGTGGACATCCGGTCGGCCTACGAAGAGGGTTTGCAGAACCGTCCCGAAGTGTTGATCGCCCGGCAGGAATTGAAAGCCCGTCAGCTTGATCTGCGTGCCCAGCGCTACGCCCGTATGCCCGACCTGCGGTTCTTCAGCAGCTACGACGTGAACGGCCTGGGCGGACAACTCGCCGGCGGGGAGAACGGGGCACTCAACAGCATGGGGCGGAACCAGTTCAACAGCTGGCAGTTCGGCCTCCGGCTAGACATGCCGCTCGGCTTCCGCGACGCTAACTCGCTCGTCCGTCAGGCGCAGTTGAACCTGTGGCGGACGTGGTACACGCTGAGCGACTCCGAGCGGAAGGTGTTCGAGATCCTCACCTCGGCTGAGCGGCAGTTGTATCAGTCGTACCAACTCATCCAGGCGCAGCGCCGGGTGCGGCGGGCGGCCGAGGAGCGGGAGCGGCTGGTGAGTACCCGCATCGTGGGCGGGCAGTTCACCGGTGGTTCGGCTTACCTCCAACTGACCACTGCTCAGCAAGACGTTGCTAACGCTATTGCCAACGAGTTCCGTGCGGTGGCCGACTACAACTCGGCTCTGGCCCGCATCGAGTTCGCGAAGGGCACTATCCAGCGGTACAACAACATCACCGTGACGGAAGGGCCGCTGCCGTCGTTCGTGCAGAAGAAGGCCGTCGATCATTACCGCGAGCGGCAGGCCGGGCTGAAACTCCGCGAGCACCCGGCCGACGTGACCGGCACCGGTGGCCTCGACGGCTTCCAATTCGCCCCGCTGAAGGACATGACCGACAAGCGACTGGCCGCACCGGTCGGGTCGATGCCTCCGCCCCTGGCCCCACCGTCGCTGGTGCCGGTGCCGGGCATGCCAGCGACGAGTTCGGTGAAGTCGTTCTCCGACTGGAAGAACGCTCAGGACGGAACGGGATCGAGCATGCCGGCTTCCCTGCCTACGCTGGTCGCCCCGCCGAAGCCATCGACTGAGCCGTCGGCCACCTTCACCCCGAAAGGGACTCTCTCGCTACCGACGAAGACGGTGCCGACGCTGCCCGGCGTGCCGACCAGTGCCGCTGTCGTTCCGCCCGAACCGACGGCCCGGACCCCATCCTTCCCACCGATTCCACCGCTCCCGCCGGTGTCGTCGAATACCAACCGCTAACGGCGAGTCAACACATGAACGAACCTCGGTGGCGACCACCGGGGTTCGTTGTTTTGTGGAAGAAGTGACGCGGGCATGAGTCGTCAGTCGTCCACCGGGTACGACACCGCCTTGCCGCCAAGGGCGGGATGGGTATCGATCATCTTCACCGCGGCCCGGAAATGTCCCGTCGCGGCGTAGTGCGTCATGATGACGAGCGGCACCAACTGATCGGGGTGGTCTTCGCGGGCCTCGTGTTGGATCACGCTCGAAATGCTGATGTGCTCGTCGGCGAGCGCCCGGCACACGTCGGCCAACACCCCCGGTTGGTCTCGCACCAGTAGCCGCAGGTAGAACCGGCTCCGGACCTTCTCCGACGGCTCGATGCTGAACCCGCGGTCGGCCCCCGACCACAGCTTGGCCGCCGCGAACGACTTCTGCGCCCTCCCCACTGCCAAGTCGATCAGGTCGGCCACCACCGAACTGGCCGTCGGCATCATCCCCGCCCCTGGCCCCTGATACAGCGTCTCGCCAACCACGTCGCCGATCACCTGGATTGCGTTGTATGCCCCCCGCACCTGGGCCAGCATGTCGGTCTTCCGCACCATCACCGGGGCGACATGCAGGGCGACGGTGGAGTTCCGGCCCGCTGCGGGCGATGCCCACGCTTCGGCCAGTAGCTTGATGGTGTACCCGAGTTCGCCAGCAAAGCGGATGTCCATCGCCTCGATGTGGTCGATCCCCTGCCGTTCGATTTCGTGGGGTCGGGCGGCAACTCCAAAGGCGATCTGAGCCAGCACAGCCAGCTTGTGAGCAGCATCGGAACCATCGACATCGAGGGTCGGGTCGGCTTCGGCGTATCCGAGTTTCTGGGCTTCGACGAGAGCTTCCGCGTAGCTTCGCCCTCCATCAGCCATCGCGGTCAGGATGAAGTTCGAGGTGCCGTTCAGAATCGCCTGGATGCTGGTCACCTGATTGGCGGTAAGGCTTTCGGCCAGCGCACGAATGATCGGCACCCCGCCGGCCACCGCTGCCTCAAAACAGACCGCCCGCTCGGCCGCCCGCGCCGCGGCAAACACCTCTGCCCCGGCATCGGCAAGCAGCGCTTTGTTTGCCGTGATGACGTGCTTCCCGGCGGACAGGGCGTCAAGCACCACCTGCTTCGCCGTGGTGGTGCCGCCCATCAGTTCGATAACAACGTGAACCGACGGGTCGCGGACGGCGGCGGCCACGTCGGTGCCGAGGATGCCGCTGGGCAGCGTCACGCCCCGCGCCTTCGCCGGATCGCGGACGACTACTCGCCGCAACTGAATCGACCGGCCAGATCGCTGTTCCAGTCGCCCGCTCTGCTCGGTCAGAATCTTCACCACACCGGTGCCGACCGTACCGCACCCGATCACCGCCACGCCCAGTGGTTCCGCCATGCCGTGCCCCAATTGGTGAACCGCGAGTGTCAGCCCGCGGGGGAAGATGCCTTGCCTACTAGTTGATCCAGTGCCGCTCCGATGTCCGCCGATCGCATGAGCGACTCGCCGACCAGCACCGCCCGCACCCCGGCGGCGTGGAGCAACTGTAGCTCGGCGTGAGTGCGGATGCCGCTTTCGCTTACAACAGCCACACTGGGGGGGAAGTGTGGGAGCAGGTCGAGGGTGTGTTCGAGTCGGGTGGTGAAAGTGCGCAGGTCGCGATTGTTGACGCCAACGAGAGTCGCCCCGGTGTCGAGGACGCGGGGAAGTTGATCGGCGTCATGGAGTTCGATGAGCACATCTAACCCGAGAGCCTTGGCCGCGTCGTGCAACTCCTTCATCAATTCACCCGGCAAGCACTCGGCGATGAGCAGCACCGCATCGGCCCCCGCCGCCCGTGCTTCGGCGAGTTGGTACGGATCGATGATGAACTCTTTGCGGAGCACGGGGATACCCACCGCCGCCCGCGCCGCGGCCAGGTACGCCAGGCTCCCCTGGAAGTAGTGCTCATCGGTCAGCACACTCAGGCAACTCGCCCCATGCGACTCGTAGGTGCGGGCGATCGACACGGGGTCGAAGTCGGTACGGATGACGCCGGCACTGGGCGACGCTTTCTTCACCTCGGCGATGACGGCGATTCCGGCGGCGGTGCGGACGGCTCGCTCGAACCCACGGGCAGGCGGCATCTCGGCACAGCGGCGGAGTAGGTCGGCGTGGGGCACGCAGGCCTTCGCCTCGGCGACCTCGCGCCGTTTGGTGTCCACGATCCGCGCCAGGATGTCAGCCATCGTCACTCCTTCAACTCGATCACCACGTACCGGCCGCGACCGTTCGCACCGCGGAATACGGTGCGGGTGGTGTCGAATGGCAGTGTCGGCTCGGCCGGCATCCGCCAGTTCCTAGTGTTGCGGACCCACTGGGCAGCCGGCGGGAGCAGGTCGGTCACCGACACCCCCGGTTCGTTGTACGCCGCTTGCGCCTCCCATGTCGTCTCTTGAAAGGCGAACCGCTTCAGGTCGATGACGACGAACCGCTTGGCGAGGTTGGCGGCAAACTCCTCGCAGACCCGCCGGTCGCAATCCTCGCTAATCATGCGGGCAGTGTTCACGTGCATGAAGCGAAGTCCGGGCTTCACCCCCAGCAGGAGGTACAGGGCATGCGGGGAGTCGTGCCAACACACCAACTCGCCGTCGCCGACGTGCTGACTGCGGAGGTACTCCGCCACTTCGTGCAACTCGACATGCGAGAAACAAGCAGCGTTGTGGGTTTCCCACCGCAGATCGTCGGCCAACCGCCAGCGTTCGTTGGTCGGCAACGGTCGCACGCAGTCCCACCATAGGTTCAACCGGCGGCGGTCGAAGATCGGGTGTGGGGTGAACACTTCCCGTACGGTGGCGTCCCGCTCGGCCCACGCGCCAAGGGTTTGCGGGGCGCTCACCCAGGCCACCTGCACAGCCACCAGCCAGGCCAGGATGAGGGCCGACGCGTTCCAGCGGTACGCCGCCCATACGCCCAACCCGATGAACACCTCGGCAGCGTGAACGTACAGATACGACCGCTGGAGAAGGACGCCCTGGGCGAGCCAGAGGATGTACACCGCCCCGAGGCAAGCGCGGGCGTAACGCTCTTCGTCGGTGCCCCCTTTGAACCACACCCCGCGAAAGGCAACAGGGTCTAGCAGGCCGCCATCCTCCGGTGGACGGAACCGTCCGGCCCACACGCGGGCATCGATCATCCCGAAGAGTGCGAATACGACTGCAAGGGGAGCAAGGAAGTTCCACGGTGGGAACCAAATGAAGATGGCCAACCGGGCGTGAATCTGGCTGAGCGTGCCATCCAGGTAGCCTGCGCTCCAGGTAGTCATCACTTCGCGGAAGGCGTCCCAGGTGCCTGACGTCACCAGGTACCATACGCCGATCGCCCCCACCGCCCCACCGCCAAGTAGGCTGCCACCCAAGTCGGCGAACGCCACCCGGAGCCACGCCCGCCACCCCAGCCCGACAGCGAGGGAACCGACCAACCGCGGAAGAGTGAACGCCCACCAGCAGGCCGCCACCGCCAGGAAATGCGGCTTGATCCACACGGCCAACGCCCACACCATCCCTTCAAACGCAGCACGGAGGAAGACCCGGCGTAAGGTCCCGCCGGCAGGCCGGGTCATCCGGTGGAGGCGGCCTGCCACTGCCCACAGTGCCGGCAGAGCCAGCCACACGTCTCGCTGAGCATGGACCATCTCGTGGCTGAAGAGGTAGAACGCGGCGCAGCCGGCCGCCAGCCACATTCGGTTGAGTAAGCTCGCCCCGGCCAACTTCGCCAGCCAGCACAGCGTGAGGGTGGTACCCGCGAAGAAGAAAAGGTCGATGGCGAGAAGTGCCTCTGAACTCCAGCCGACCGTAGCCCGGATACCAGCGAGCAACCACACGAATCCTGGAGTGTTGGTATCAAACACGTCGCGGTAATGAACACCGCCGTTCAGGACATTTCGTGCGGCCACATCGTAAAGGGTAATGTCGCACCACAGCGGCGAGCGGAGGAACAGCGGCCCACCGACGACTACGCTCAACAGAACGACCACGAAAGTCAGGCAAAGACGAAAATGGTAAAGTGGGGTGGGTGGGGGAGTTGCCGGCTTTATGGATTCCATCGACCGGAACTCTGACGGTTGAGGAAAATAGGGCGAGTGTGCGGGAAAAACGGTTGCACCCCGTCGATCATGCCCTTAGTATCGCTTGGGTGGACGATAGGAGAAGGTCACAGCCGTCGCGAACGGGAAGGATACCGCCCACCCAACTCTCCCGCGACGCATCCACGCCCGGCAGTGTATCAACCAGGCACGCCCGCGCCAGCACCCTTGCCCGCTCGGACATCACCAGAAGGAGCGTCGCATGATGGTCACCTTGCCCCCCCCGCCCGCTCGCCCCAGCGAAGCACTCTTGCGAGCCAAGAATCCGGAGTTGCGGCGGCTCAGTGTTCAGGAAAGCGAAGAAGTGGTCGAACTCACTGGCGTGGTGTCCTGCTTCTACTTGAAGCAACTCGCTGGCGAGACGGTTCGAGTGGCCGCCGCTGGCCGACGCATTAGCAACCGCGTCATCGTCTGCCGTGAAGACCGACCTGTTACTGAATCATTCTGCGGGATGTGACTCGAATCGGCGAACCTCGACCGCAAGATTGGTGCGGGGCTGGCATCGGAGTCCGCCACCCAATGCCCCTGCGGTCGAACTTCGCCAATCAACCGCCTCAACTCAGCCACTCGTCCAACAGTTCTTCGAACCGCTGCTCCACTGCGGCAGTACAAAACTGCTCGTCGTAGCGCTGCCAACCGCGGTGCGTTTGCTGTTCGCGTTCCTGTTCGTTGGTGAGCACCGCATCGATCTCCTCTGCGAGTGACGCTGCGTCTGCCGTCACGTACCGCACCGCCTCCCCACCGGTGTGCGGAACTGCTGCGTTGGGCACGGCCACCACCGGCACCCGTAGACCCATCGCCTCCACTAGCGGCACACAAAACCCCTCATGCAGACTCGTCACGAGCAGCACATCGGCCGTCAGATAGAGTGCCTTCAACTGGGCGTTGGTCACCTTTCCGGTGATGAAGATATGCCCGTCCTGTTCGAACTCCTCAGCACACCGGCGCACCTCCTCCGCGTGATGCGGTACGGGCCGGTCGCCGGCGATCACCAGCCGGGCGTGTGGGTTGAAGCGTTGGCGGTAATTGGCGAAGGCCTCCACTGCTAGCGGCAGATTTTTGTTCGGCACCACTCGCCCGACGCACAGGATGGAGGTCGCCCAGTCGTCTAGCCCGGCCACCGCTCGACCGTCCGGTTCCAGAGCGAGCAGTTGGTCTGCGTGGTGGAATGGGGGCAGTTCATGAACTACTCGGCCAGGGCGGAACGACCGCACATGTTCGGCGTTGTACTCGGAGTCGGCCCAAATGACTGCTTGAGTCGCGGCCAACCGCCCGACCTGACCGATCCCTTCTTCACACCCACGGGCGACGTTGGAGTTGTCTCGGAAAAAATGGGGTGGGGTGACATTGTGGTACTTCACCGCTGTCCGGCACTTGGCTCGTTCGATGGCCCGCACCCCCGGCTCGAATCCGATGCTGTGGTGATAAATGAGCAGGTCGTCCGGGTCGGAGAGTATCTCCAGCACCTCATCGACGTGCAACACCCGTTCCGGGGATGGCGAGCCGTTGTTGAAGAACAGCACTTCGTACCCGCGGCGACGGAGGCGGTCGGCCATTCCAATGGCATCGTTCCCGACGGCATCCCCGTGGTGCAGGGTAGGGATGACGATACCAGCTTTCATGGGATGGATCTCAGAGTGCGTTAAGGCGAAGTCGACTGCAAGTTCGGTGAGGAGCCGTGGATGGCGAGTGTCATCCCTGGTCCTTGCGGCTCAGATTCGTCACGTGGGGCAACATCCCGTGCTTCCGGAGGATGGCAACGATCTTCCGTCCGCTCTTCCGCCAGGTGAAACTGGCCGCCCGGGTGGCAGCCAGTTGGCCCTTGACACGGGCGCCGGCTGGGTCGGCGTAGACCTCCCGCATGCGGGCCATGATTCCGGCGTCGTCCGGGTCGGCCCAGTGGCCGGTGTAGATCTCATTCGACACCGGCACAAGTTGGTAGGGAACTTCGTACCCAACTGTCGGGTCGAAGAAGGCGGTAAGCCCGCTGTAGTTTGAAGTGATGATTGGCCGCCCGCAGGCCATCGCCTCGATCAGGTGCAGCCCAAAGCCCTCGCCGAATGACCCATTCAGGTACACCGACAGTGAGCGATACCACGCGGCCAACTGTGGGTATGGCAGGGTAGCCCGAATGAGGTCGATACGAGGGTCGTCATGGGTGTCGATGGTCGGCGAGGCGGGGGAGATTTTCACCCGGAGTCGCACGTCGGGTTCTGTCGGAAATGCCTCTCGGAAAAGGTTGATCATCCGCTGGGCGTTCTTCCGCACGCCACCGGCCACCAGTGCCCCGGCGGTGCCGAATGTGCAGACGGTCGGCCGCGTCCCATCGTCGTGAAACACCAGCGGGTCGTATCCGAGGGGGGCGACCTCGATCGGTACCGATACCCCGCTGCGGCGGAAACAGTCGACCTGCCACTGGCTGGGCACGATCACCAAGCCGGCCGCGTTGAGTTTGGCGACGTCGGCGGCGGTGAGCGTATCTGTCTCCCACATGGTGTAAACAGCGGTGCGGGCATTCGGCTCGAAGCGATGGACCAGGAACGGCGGGGAGACGGCCAGCACCGGCCCACGCTCGCGACCTTCGAGGAGTGGGGGCACAAACTGCGGGGGGATGAAATTGGCGTCGAGCTTGGAGACCGGATGGCGGGTGAGTTTTACACCCACGCTCGGCAGGCCGCGGAGCAGTGCGTAGGCGATGTGGTGCCACCCGGTAATGCCGTTCAGGTCGGCGGCGAGGGTCAGGCGGTCGGTTGGAGGCAGAGGTGCCGGGCCGATGCGGGCACGGTCGGACAGCGGGGCCTCCTGCACCGGGTACGCCAGCACGCGGTCGTCTCGTCGATGCTGTTCGGCCGGCACCGCCCCGGCGACCCACTGCCCGAGTGCAGTTGGCGTGAGTGTATCCGGCACTTCATCGGGCAGCCGGGTGGTTCGGGTGAGCCACACTTCGGCCGGCGTGGAAGTCTGCCCGCTCAAGTGGACCTCGCCAGCATCGTACAGGCGCAGGGCGAACGCCACTCCATCGGTGTCGGTGCGGAACCGTTCGACCACCCGGAACAAAGCATCCTCGGCCAGTTCCACCGCGGGCGGAAGGACCAACACCCGCTCGCAACTGGTGTCGGCCAATCCACGGGCGATCGCTGCCCCCAGTCCGTCGTCCTTGTTCACCAGGCTCACCCGCACTCGCGGGTCGTTTCCGATCATTTGGCACAGGTGCGGGTGCAACCACGGCGGCCCGGCACAGACGAGTAGCAATTCCCAGTGCGGATACAGTTGCCGCCGGACCGAGTGTGCCGCGGCCCGTGCCTCGTCGAACTTGTGCGGATCGACCGGCAACATCACGGCAACCGGTGGCGGGTTTGGTAGGGCGTCGACCGCTGCCCGCACTTCAGCCGCCTGGGCTTCGGGCAGGGTGTGCCGCCGCCACCATCCGCCGTCCACCTCACCGGCCTGATACGCTCCTGGCCGCATGGTCCGGCTGTCTCGCAGACCGTTCAGTAACTTTCGCCCGATCTCGACGAACTTCCCTCGCAGCAGCAACCCGCCGCCCCGCCGTAGTACTGGCCCGAGACAGCGGTACGCTGTCACCAGTTTGAATTTCTCGCCCACCGCAGTGAGTCCAACGAGCGGGTCGGGGATGCGAGTGACGGAGAAACGCTCCAGGCTGAACCCGCCTTCGGCGTGGATGAACTTCAGGGTGAGGCCAGCCGTGGCCCGTGGTAGTTCCACGAGGAAGTTGCTATCGAGCCGGCTGTTCCAGTGCAGGCTATCCTGGGCAACCGGTTTTTCCGGCGGCTCGCTCGGGTGGAAACTGAGTTCGACCCGTTTGTGCAGGGCGAATTTATCGTGCGAGCGGATGCGGAGGCGAAACCGATACCACCCTGGGGCAAGGGGAGCATTGGCGGAGAGTGTCACCTGGGCCTGGCTCGCATGCCACCCGGCGGGGGTGCGGTCGAGGCCAACACCGGGGATGAGGTGCTCGGCGGCAATGCTCTTGGGCGGCGAAACGGCGACGACAGACACAGCGGCACTCCGTTGCCGGTGACTCCTGAACCGCAGGTAGTGTGCGGGATGCGGGCGGGCAGAATCAAGCCCAAGTGCAAGGGGGCTTTGCCTGGCGGTCACTTCTCGGCGATGAGTTTCTGGAGCAGTTCCTTGTCACCGGTTCGGTTCTTGACGTAAGTGCCGACTACCTTCCCTTGCCGGTCGATCAGGATGCAATCCGCTCCCAGCCCGTAAGCTTTTGCCGCGGGGCTGTCCGCCTTGCCCGTCAGCCCAACGGGGAAGGGGATGTCGCCCTTCGGCCAGTCGGTCGTGCGGATCGCATTCATCGCTTCATCGAACTCCTTGGCCGTCTTGACTGGGGTGTCGCCGTGGGCCGGCCAGTGGACACCCACCACCGCTAACTTGCCCGCGTAGTCGGCGTGGAGGCGGGCCAGTTCGGGGTAGGAGTAGACGAATCCCGTGTTCGACCCGGACGTGAAGAACGCCAGCAGCACCACCTTGCCCTTCAGGTCGGCCAGTTTCACCGGGTTGCCCTTCCAGTCGGCCATCTCACCGAGGTCTGGGGCCAGTTTGCCGCGGAGTTCGCCCAGCTTGTTCAGCTTGGGCGTCAACTCGATCGTTTTTCCTGCAAGGCCGACAGCTACCTCCGTTTCGGAGGCCAAGATGGAGTATCGATCAGTGCTGGTTGACATGACATCAAGGTAGTCGCCGGTTGTTGAAAGCAGATATTGCCCCACGGGGACGATGAACTCAAACTCGGCTCGGTCAGACCAGTACATGGCGAGGTTGAATGTCGTGGGCGTACTCAAGAACACCCCGACCCGACCAGGATCGCCCCCACGGCAAACTACCTTTCCGGTCACCTTCGTTTCCGGACGGAGCGTGATCGTCACCCCAGCCATGATGCGGGCCGGCGAGATCGGCTCGATCGCCACCAGTTTGCGCTTCTCGTGCCGGGTGTAGAGCATACCGCTAGGGCGGAATCGGCCTTCGGCTGGGTTGTACTCGACCTCCCCAATTGCGTTCGTCCGTGGTGGGTTATATCTCCCAAACAGGTAATGCCATTCCCCCGCCGCTTGATCCAGGTTGTGTCGCGCTTGTTCGCACACCACCGCCCCCTCGACCGGCTTCCCGTCGGCATCGACGACCTTCACGGTGAACTTATCCATCTTCGCCGGGTCGAAGTCTTTCGCCTTTCGTTTCAGGCTGAAGCGGAACTGCTTGAGCTTTGGCCCTGTCTCGAACGCGGTCGGCCGCGGGGCGTCCGGGGTTTCGCCGAGACACATCTCCAGAGCCTCGCCGTCGAGACGGTAGATGCCCTTGATGGTGCCATCCTTGAACCCCATGACCTTGCGGGCCAAGTCGTTGACCGTCATGTCGAACTGCTTCGGCGACGTGGTCGGGTCGAGCTTGAATGTCGTTTTCCAGTCGAACCCCTGGTACTTCGTGACGGTCAGCTTGTCGCCGTCGAATGTCACTACGGAGTGCCACGCCTGGTCGATGCCGTTCTGCCCGCCGACGGCCTCGGCCGAGTCGAACACCCACTCACCTTGCATCAACTCGTGGTCGGTTTTCGCCTTCGCCTTTGGCGGTTCAGCGACCGGTTTCTTCGCTTCGTCGGTAGTCATCCTCGCGGCGAACGCGCCGCCGAGCAGTACCACCGCGGCCACGGCCAACACAGCCACCGACCGGCGAGCGAACGACTGCACCGTCAGCATGTGATTCACTCCGTTGGAGACAGTGGACACGCGATCACTCCCCAACGGGGCGAACGCGGCCGTCACAATGGCTCGGATGATTTCGGGGGAGAGTGCAGACCCCCGGGGTGGGTCGGCGAGCAGCACTGCGAGTGACGCCGCCGGGACCGCGACGCCCCGAGCCTGCAAGCGGTCACGCAGGATGGCCTTCGCCCGGCTCAAACGGCCCGAGAGGGTGCCAGGCTTCACGTTCAATTGGCGGGCCGCTTCCTCGTAGCTCAGCCCTTGAAGACAGCAGAGTACGAGCGGAAGCCGATAGCGGTCGGGCAGTTGATTCAGTTCAGCGTCGAGATCAGGCAACTCCTGCGAATCGTCCGCGTGTGTCGGCGGATCTGCGAGCGAGATACTGGCCGGCTCACGCCGCGTGTTCGCGATTTTCAATGCACACCGATACGCCACTTTCGCCAGCCACCCGCCCACAGCGGTTTGCACGCTGTCCGCCCGGCGGGCCAATACGAGGAACGTCGCCTGAGCGGCGTCCTCGGCGTCTTGCCGGTGCCGAAGCACTCGGCGGCAGATGGCCGACACCAACCGCGAGTGCCTCCACACCAGCAGTTCAAAGGCGGAATCATCGCGGTCGGCGACGAACCGCCGCAACAGTTCGGCGTCAGACGTGGGAGTGTCAGGGGCGACTGAAACGGGTGTCATCACCCCAATAGAGGCGACAGAACGCGGAATTGCTACGGAGAAAAAACAGGTAGGCCCGGGGGATCAAGCCACGGCAGGGGCGTTTGTCGGCATCGGCTCGGCGACTGGCAAGTGGTGTTTCTTGCTCTCGGGCATGAGGTCGTGCATGGTCTCGACGATCACTTCGCGGATTTCCAGGAAAGCCTTGACGCAGTCGGGGTCGAATTGACGACCGGCTTGCCGCTCCACTTCGGCGAAGGCTTCGGCCGGCGGTCGCCCCTTCTTATTTGGGTGGTATGGGCGGTCGGAGGTCATGGCATCGAACGCGTCGGCCACGGCCACAATACGGGCGAGGAATGGGATGTCGGTTTTGGCCAGCCTGTCTGGATAGCCGGTGCCATCCCACCGCTCGTGGTGGTTCCGCACAATCGGGATGATCGGGAGCAACTCGGGGATGTTGGCGAGATACTCCGCCCCGAGCGTGGTGTGGGTTTGCATGATGGCAAACTCGGCGGCGGTCAACTTGCCAGGTTTGCGTAGCACTTCGTCTGCGATGCCGATTTTTCCGATGTCGTGGAGCGGGGTCCCGAGGCGAATGAGTTCCACCTGGTCGGTCGGCAATCCCATCGACTCCGCCAGATGGAGGGCGTACTTGGTCACCCGCTGGGTGTGCCCGCCGGTGTACTCGTCGCGCAGTTCCACCATCTGGGCGAGAACCATGATGGTGTTCAGGAACATCTCCCGCTGCTTCCGCAGGAGCATGGCGCATTCGATACCGGCCGAGGCGTGGGCGGCCAGAGCGTCGGCGAGTTGTAGGTCGTCTTCGCTGAATGGTTGCTGGAAGATGCCGCGATCGAGGTGGAGCACACCGAGCTTGCGGCGTGGCGTCCGGAGGAGGACACACAGCACGCTTGCCATCGCTCCGTCGGCGATGCTCTGACTGATCAGTTCGGCTTGATCTTGCACGTTGCGATACAGGGCGCTCTCGCCCTTGCTGAAACACCGCTGCATGAGCCGCTTGGAGTAATGGAAGCGCCCGCGGCTGTCTCCATTGCCCACCGCCAGTGCCCGTGGCTTGCCGTTGAGTTCCAGCCCGTCATCGTGGGCGAGAACGATGGCGCCCCGCTGGGCATCGAGCACGCTCACTGCATCGTTGAGAATGCTGTCGAGAAGTTGGTCTTCGCTCTCCAGGTGCCCGAGGTGATGACCAGCCCTCAGGAGGGCAAGCAATTCCTCCCCCGCGCGGGGCATGTCGTTCCGCTTGAATGCCAGTCGCGCAATACCTTCGTCGAAGCTGGCCCGGCGGACCGCTTGCTGCACCAGTTGATCCGAAGGCGGGCCTTCGATCGTCGTTTCGGTGATCTCGACCAGGAATGCGACCTTACCGAACTGGACGATGTCGCGTGCCACAAGCGGGTGCGGAGTGGTGACGCGCGTGCCATTCACGTAGGTCCCGTTCGTGCTTTCCAAATCGACGACGGACCAACCCTCACCCTGTTTGCGCACCTCTGCGTGCCGACGGCTAACGGACGGGTCGTCGAGCATCAGTTCGAATTGAGCAAGGCGGCCTACCCGGAGCAAGGTGGGGTGATCCCATACCTGACCCTTCGTCGGCCCGCTCACCCCGCGGAGCCGTAGCACCCGCTTCATGGTCTCTCCCCCGCCGGCGCACTGTTCAATTCTTGACATCATTCATAGCACGACGGGGTATCGCCGACCTGACATCAAATCCGGATTCTCTCCCCTCTGGGGTTGATGGCTTCGCTACAAGTTGAACGATTCAGGCCGGCGTGGAAAAGTGCAGCCGAATCAGGGGACATCAAAAGGACGGCCCAGGCATACATCACCCCGGTGTAAACCGGCGGCGGGGCGACCGGAGTCGTTCAAGAAGAGGTCGTCGCCGGTCGGCAGGGTCGGGTTGCGAACGAATCGCACTGCTCCACCGACATGCAGTACGTTCCACCCGGCATGACCGCCGGTCGGCAGGTCGGCCGCGATGGGAGTGATATCTTCGACGGTCTGTGGTCGGCGCAGCCCAATCAGTTGCCCGCCTTGGGGGTCGCGGAACCCGAGCGAGTAGGAATACCCGACAGCCGGGGAGACAGGATCAGGGGTCAAAAGTGGGCAAGCACGGGCGGCCTCGGCAATTGGTTGTCCGGAGCGGGCCAGTTCGGTGAAGAATTCGCCGGCCACAGGTACGGCGGCTGTGCCAGGCTGGGGAAATCGCCCATCGTGGGTGTCGCTATACCCGGCCAGCCCGGCGTGCAGTTCCCGGAGGTTATCCTGGCAAGCGAACTGTTGGTAAGACTGGCGGGCCTTCTGGACTGCCGGCAGGCCGAGGCCGATGGCGAGCAATACCACGGCCGCCACCACTGCCACGTTCACCCAACCCCGGAGGACCGGTTGCCAGCGAGCTTCGCGGTAATCTCGGTTCGGTTCCGCAATTGGGGCGCTGGGGGCAAAACCCTCGTGTGCGGAAAACAGCCCTTCGGCAACAACGTGTTCAGCAGTGCGAGCAATCGCAGCGAGGGCGAGGCCGGG
>JALOQR010000364.1 GCA_025459365.1 Fimbriiglobus sp. | reverse complement strand
GTCGCGGCGCTCATGAAACTCGGCCAACGGGTGGCCCACGCCCACGCGCGGGACGTGCGGAGCAGCACCGCCGGCGGGCCAAAGGAAGTGGCGGTGGGGGCGGGGGAGGTGGAGTGGATGGCGATCACCGCCGGGCTGGGGGCGATCGACTACGCCGGGTTCGTGTGTGTAGAACGAACCGGAGCAGAGGCGGAGGTGGCGGGCGGCGTGGCGTTCCTGCGGCGGTTTATCCCACAACCCACCGGGTGAATCCGACGAGCCGCGACCGCCAGGGAGCGATGCCAGGAGTGCAATCTCCGGCGCATGGAAAAAGCGGGCCGAGAAACTCGGACCCGCTTTGTCGAGCGGACGGGCGGACCCCGTCGCGTCAGGAAGCGCTCGGTAGTTTGGCCGGCGTCTTGGCCAACTCTTGTTGTTGGGCGTGCGGCAGCAGTTCTTCGCGGAAGATCTTCACATCGCGCGGGGCCTCGATGCCCAGGCGAATCTTACCGCGATCGATGTCTACCACCGTGATGCAGATGTTCTCGCCGATGAAAATCTTTTCGCCCAGTTTGCGACTCAGGACCAACATGGTCGTTTCCCTCCGGTGTGCGCCCGTCATGGCCGGTCCGCTGTGGCCAACCCTACGTCACGTTCGCCGCCCTTGCGTTGCGCCGGGCGGAAAATGGGCAACCTCACGGGAAGAGGTGCGATCAGGGTTGGTATTTTCAGCACCCGCCGAACCTGGATTGGCCGAGCCGGATCAGATGTGGAAAAGGATTGAAGTGGAACAATCGGGAGAATTGATACAGACAGAACCGAGAAGACAACCCGACGTCGCCGAGTGGTGATTCACGCCGCCTTTCGCGTCTCGGTTTCTGGCCGCCCGAGTACCTTCGCGTACACCCGCAGCGTGTCCGCCGCCGCCCGTTCCCAGGAGTACTTCGCGGCCAGCCGGGTGCCGTTCGTCCGCAGCCGCTCCAGAAAGTCGTCGTCCGTCGCGGCCCGGTGCAGGGCGTCCTTCCACCCGCCCACGTCGTCGGCATCGACAAACCATGCGTGCCCGGCCACCACCTCCCGCACGGCGTCGGCCGTGCTCGCAATCACCGCCCCGCCACACGCCAGCATCTCCACCGGCGGCAGGCCGAACCCCTCGTAGTGCGACGGGTACACCAGCGCCCGCGCCGCCGCGTACAGCCCCGGCAGGTCGTCCGCCGACACGTACCCCAGGTGCCGCACGCCCGCCGCCCTCCCCTCGCGGTCGTACAGTTCCCGCTCGGCCTCCGACCGCCACCCCCACGGGCCGGCCAGCACCAGCGGGCAGGCGGCCCGCACCGCCGGCGGCAGCCCGACGAACGCCCGCATGGCCGTCGTCAGGTTCTTCCGCGGCTCGATGGTGCCGACGCACAGGAAAAACTTCTCCGGCAAGTCGAGCGCCGCCCGCACTCGCCGCACCTCCTCGGCCGGTTGCGGCACGAACTGCGGACCGACGCCGTTGTGGACGGCCGTCACCCGGTGCGGCGGGCAGTTCAGTTCGTCGATCAGTTCGTTTCGCACCGCCTGCGACACAACAATGACGTGCTGCGCCTTGCCCAGCCCGCGGAGGAAGTGCCGCTGGTGCTGCTTGACACGATCCGCCGGGTGCCACTGCGGGTACTTGAGCACCGACAGGTCGTGGACGGTGATAACGGTCGGCAGGCCGGTCGGGAAGGGGACGAAGTTCGGCTCGTGGTACAGATCGAAGCGGAAGGCCCGCGTGAACCCGGCGAAGTGGAACCGCGAGGCGGTGACGGCGGCCGACTTGGCGGCGTGCTTCAGCCAGTCGCGGACCAGCCGCGGGCGGGCGGGGCCGGAAGCGGGGGCGCCGCCCTTCCCGGGCCGGAGAGCGCGGGCAGCGTGGCCGAGCAGCCGGCCGGGGTAGAGGGTGAAGTGATCGTCGGGGGTGGCGGCCGAGAGGGCGGTGAACAGGTCGGCGACGTGATGCCCCACGCCGGTTTTCGGCTTGAGCGCGGCCAGCCCGTTCAGCACCACCCGCATCGGCGACCCTCGACGACGGTCACATTTGACAGTTGTATCCCATCGGAAGCTCGGCCGCACACTCCCCGCAACGGAAATCCCCACTCTTCACCAGGTTCCGCACCCCGCACAACCGGAACACCCGCACAGTACCGGCAGGGTGCGAGGCACGCCAGGCGAAGTGGGGAAACAAAGAACACGGGCCGTGCCAAAACATTTGGCGCGGCCCGTGTACTGCTGGAACTGGCCCCGACTCAGTCGTCCAGCTTTTCGATCTTGTCAGGGGGTGACTTCACCCGAGCCGCGAGGATGGCGTCGGACTTCAGGATCTCCGGGTCGGTCGCAAAGTAAAAACAGCGGACGTTGTCCGGGAGCGGGATGTTCTTTTCCTCCAGATCGGCGAGGGCGTTCCGTCGCTCATGATACGGGCACAGCACGCTGTCGGTCCTGAAACACGGGGGCAGACGGCCCCCCGGCCTCTTTTCGAGGTAGATGCCGATGCAGTAGGTCACGTCGTTGGCTTCCTTGACGGCACCGACGCACACGACGTCCCCGACCTTGATGTCCATCAGCCGATACGCCGCGCCCCCATCAACATCGTCCATCACCCCGCCGGACGCCAGGGCCGTGTGGGCCGGGTAATGGACGACCGGCTTGTCATTCCCCGGGTTCACGGTGATCGAGTGTGAGGTGACGTCGACCACCGTCCCGCAGGTGTAGATGGGCCAGTCAGCGCAACGCCACGAGGTCTTCTTGGGCTTGGCCGGCGGCCGTACCACCACCGTCGGTTGCTCCTCAGACGTGGCACGGGGCGCCTGAATCGCCAGCAACATCGCGAGAGACAGAACCGCCGCTCGGCGGACGAATGAAGTCACGCGGACCTCCCGCGGCTCGCGCCGCAACAGAGTTCGGGCGAAGTGATTGGGCGATATCCGCAGGTCAGTTCTTCTTGATGCCGATCTTCTTCCCGTTCGTCAGGTAGTTACTCGTAGTCACGGTGTAGTCGGCCAGGTTGGCGGGAACCGTCTGCGTGGCCAGACCGCTCTCCGCCTCGAAGATGTCCCACGACATCCCCGAGGTGGCGACGCCACCGAGTTCCCGGACCTTGATCTTCATGGCCGGGCCGAACTCGATCGTGCTCTTTGTCACGATCTTGTCGGCTTTGGCGGTGTCGCTGATCGACACGTCGGTGTTGAAGGTGCCGCCGAGGAACTTCACCTTGCTGGTCACGGACAGTGTGCTGTAGTACGCGCCGATGGCTCCGTTCACCTCGCCCAGGCTGACCTCACCGGATTTGACCGTCAGGGCGCCTTCGATGGTCGCGATCTGACCAGCACCACCGGGCGCGATGGACAGGGTGCTCAGTCGTGCGTTGGTGGCGGCGGCACCGATCGGCGGTACGCCACCCTCTTCGACCAGCACGCCGTTCGTGGCGATCACTTTCTCGCCGTTCTGGATTTGGAGCGTCCCGCGCTTCACGTGGATCGACGGCGCGTCGGCGGCGTCGGACGTTTTGCCGGTCGCGGTCAGATCACCACTGGGCTTGCTCCCGCGGGACACAAGTACGTCCCCACCGTCGACGATGATCCCCATCTTGTTGGCCTTGAACCCGCCTCGGGTGGTGAGTTCGCCCTCGTCGTAAACGTAGATGATGTTCACTTTCGGGTCGGTGATGACGCCTTTCTTCACCTCCGGCGGGTCGACGGTCGGGACGTCCGGGGGTTTGACCTGACAGTTCGCGTTGATCATCAGGTTCGCCGCGTTGGTGAACACCACCACACCTGTCGTCTCGAGTTTGGTGCCCGTGGTGCCGTTCTCCACGAGGCTGATCGTGGACCCCGTGGTGATCGTGACGCCCTCTTGGCCCATTTTCGCGTCCGGCACCCCGTTGATCTGAACCCTCGCCGTATTCAAGGTGTTGTTCAGTGTGCCGCCGGTCCAGACGAAAGAAGCCCCCACGCTCAGGGTCGTGTTGGGGGTTGGCTGGGCGATGGCGCCTGACCGCATCTCGAAATCGCCGACGGTCACGTCGCGGGGCATGGTGACGGTCCCGGAGTAGCCGTCGATGATGCGGATGCCGGCGAATTGGGCCCGAGTGTTGATGATGGTGGTACTCGTGCTGCTCACATCCCCGTCGAACACCAGTTCATCGCTTGGAATCGGGGCGCGGTTCGCACTCCAGTTCACCGGGTCGATGAAGGACGAATTCTGACCCAGCCAGAGGTTCGTTGCTGGCACGTCACGCGGTTCGAGGCGTTCGAAGCGGAGAGAGGCGGTCATAACGGCAACTCACGACGATGAGGGGGAGTGCCGCGAGTTTACA
>JALOQR010000085.1 GCA_025459365.1 Fimbriiglobus sp. | reverse complement strand
TCATTTTTAAATCTTTAATATAATTTAAAAGTTTAGCGCTGCTTTGATTCCATTCACCACGGGCCAGAATAACCGATAAGGCCCAGCAGCATCTCGTCGGGATGCCAAGCAGTTACTCCGCTAATGCCAAAGCGTTCGAAGGCTCCCCCAACCTCGCCGGGTCTTTTCCTGACGGGTCAAGTCACACGTTTGCCTTCGCCGAAAGGTACTGCTTGCTCCCCAACACCAACAACCCCGAAGAGGATCTGGTGTACAACTGGGGCAAAGTAGAACCTGCCACGTTCGGGATTGTAGGGTGACGTTCGACGTGCTCCCCGACCCCAAGACGGCCAACCAGCATCGACTCCAAGCCCTTCACCGGGCCGGTCTGCTCGTCGCCATGATGGACGGCAGCGTCCACACCCTCCGCCCGTCCATCAGCGAGGCGACCTTTTGGGCAATGGTCACCCGCGACGGTGGCGAAGTGCTCGGCGACTGGTAAGTTCGATTCGACCATCGCCACGGCCCCTGGCAATCCGCCTCCTCACCATCCAAGGAAGGCCAAGCCCAGGGGCCAGAGGGGCATGAGAATCGAGATTCCGCGACTGCCGCCCTTTCGAGTTGCCGCATTGCACTTTCGGGCAGAGCCGATTTCCACCTCCGCGTGATGGTGCCATGACACACTGCCGAACGGCACGCGAGTTCATGGGCGAAGGATACCGTCACCCCGTCACCAGTGGGAGCTTGCGGCGGCCCAGGCCTTCGGCGTCCTTCGTCTTCGGTAGGCGGTGCTGGTTGGTCGCCTCCCAGTCGGCGAGTTCCACCATCAGCGCATCGACAATCTCCTCCTCCTTCACCTTCCGCACCATCTCGCCGTTGCGGAAGATCATCCCCTGGCCATTGCCCGCCGCGATGCCGATGTCCGCCTCCTTCGCTTCACCGGGGCCGTTCACCACGCACCCAAGCACCGAAATCTTCACCGGCAACTTCCGCCCCTCCAGCCGCTGTTCCAGTTCCGCGATGATCTTTTCCAGGTCGATGGCCAACCGGCCGCACGTCGGGCAGGCGATGAGTTCCGGCCGCCGCACCCGCCGTTGGGTCGCTTGCAGGATGTCGAAGCACGCGGCGATCTCCGGCACGGGGTCGCCGAGCAGGCTCACACGGATGGTGTCGCCGATGCCATCGAGCAGGATGGGGGCCAGCCCCGCGGCGCTCTTGGTCACGGCGTAGGGCGGCTTGCCGGCCTCGGTGATGCCGATGTGCGTGGGGTAATCGGCCAGCTTCGCGTACAGCCGATACGCCTCCACCGCCACCAGCACGTCGGACGACTTCAGGCTCACGATGATGTTGTGGTAGCCTTCGCTCTCGGCGATCTCGATGTACCGCAGGCAACTCTCCACCATCGCGGGCGGGCAGGGGAAGCCGTACTTCTCGTTGAACTCGCGTTCGAGGCTGCCGGCGTTCACGCCGATCCGCATGGGTAGCCCGCGGTCTTTGGCCTTCCGCACCACCTGCCGGAAACGGTCGATGCCACCGATGTTGCCGGGGTTGATGCGGAGCTTATCGACCGGGTGATCGAGGGCGGCGAGGGCCATCTTGTAGTCGAAGTGGATGTCGCAGATGAGCGGGATGCCGATTCGTTTCTTGATCTCGGAGAGTGCTCCGGCGTCTTCGGGTTTGGGTACGGTCACCCGCACGAGTTCGCAGCCAGCTTCTTCGAGGGCGTGAATTTGCTTGACCGTCCCCTCCACGTCGAAGGTGTCGGTGGTGGTCATGCTCTGCACCCAGATCGGGTTGTCGCCGCCGAACACCTTGTCGCCGACCTTCACTTCGCGGGTCTTGTGGCGCGGCTTACCGGGCAGTTTCGGAGCGGTTTCGAGTACAGAGAGATCAAAGCGGGACATCTGCCATGCCTCGGGCGGGTGTTCGGTTGGTGTCGCAAAGCAGGAACTGCAAGATATGGTAGGGCGATCACGCCGCCGGCGGAGGGGGAGCGGGCGGATGCCAGCCAGCGGACACCCAAAAGCTGCGGACCTCCAACGCGATCGGCTCAGTGTCGAGTTGGAGCGCCGCGACGGTCGCCCGACCGATCGGAGTCCGCCCGACGATTCGGACGCCGTCTTCGGACCAGGCGAAGTGTTCGTGCCAGTTCTGGGTTCGAGGGTGAAACAGGGGGTGGACTTCCTGTGTCACTGGATCGGTGCAGGTCGTCTTGCTCGACTTGTGGCCGTTGCAGATGGGGCAGGCGAGCCACAAGTTCGACTCGTCGTTGGTTCCGCCGGCGGCCAGCGGGATCACATGCTCGATTTCGAGTGAGGCGAAAACGAGATGTTGCGGGGCGAGGCAGTAACCACAGCGGTGACCCGCCGTCGCCCACACCCGCCGCACCACCTCGGCCGGGACGTGTTCACGGGGCATGGCCGCCCGCCGGCAGCAACCCGCGACGAACCGCCTCGTTCACCGCTTTCGCCTTCGCCACTAACCCACGGCGGTACTCCTGCATCAGTTCCCCGAGGCGGGCTCGGCTTTCCTGTGTTAATCGGCCTTCCCGCTGCTCGGCCAGCAGTGCGTTCATTTCCTGCTGTCGGTCTGGCGACATCGTCACTTCCGCCGCTTGCAACAGTTGTTCATCGGTGAACCGTTCGACGGGGATGTCTTCGACCCCACGGGCGATCCAGTCGAGCACCACTTCCGGCAGTGGCCTCCCGCCGGCCGCCGACTTCGCCCGCGCCGCCAATTCGTCCGGCAGGTCAATTGTGATGGTGACACTCATAGTGGCATCTTATCCGATCGATGCAGGTTACGCTCTCTCAAGGCCAATGTTCTCGGAGACTCCAAAAGTCGTCGCGGGACGCAAAAACGCCGGGAGCAAGTCGGTTTCATTCCGACTTACTCCCGGCGTGTGGCCGATGGATCGCCCTGGCTCACTTCCCCACGGGGATCTCGGGCGGCAGCAGTCGCGGGGCCGGAGGCAGTTTCTGCGACGGTGCCGGGGCGACCGAACCGAGGGGCGGGAGAGAGCCGCTCGCCCGTGGGCGGTCGTCGAACGCGGGGCTGGCCGCCCGGGCCGCGTTCACCACCGGCGGTTCGAGTTGTGGCACACCGAGGTTGGCGTTGGTGCGGGTTTCCGTTTTGCCGCTCCCGCCGCGGCCGGTCGTCACCGCTTCGCCTCGCAGTTTCTCCGCCGCCTTGCCCTTCGCCACGGGAGGAGTTCGGAGCGAGGCGATCCACTTTTCCTGCAGGTCGTCCACCCCGTCGTAGCCGTAGTGCGACTTCACCGCGGCATCCCAGTTCCGCCCGCCCCGTGCCATGCCGGTTTCGAGGAACTGGAGGAACTTCCGCCGCCCTTCCAGGCCGCCGCCACCCCGGTCGATCAGGTAGTTGCTCACGCTGAACCCCTGAGCGTACAGCACGATCGTGTCCTTCGGGTACTCCTTCATCGGCAACAGGTGCCGCAGGGGAATGCCCCGCTCGGCATTCAGGAACTCGCGGCACTTGATGTCGTGTTCGAGTCGTTCGTGGTCGTTCTCGCTGAGCACGCTCCCGCCTTCGTCGGCCCATCGTGGCACCGGCACGCCGAAGTGGTGTGCCAGCACGGTGTGCGTCACTTCGTGGGGAAGCACACTCTCCAGTAGCGAATCGACCTTACCGAAGATCTTCATCTCCTGAGCGGCCACCCCGCCCCGGGGCGAGAACGTGAAGGTAGTGGCCCCGCCGGTGCGGGTGGGGTTGACCTCCACCACGAGCGGGCAGCGCTCTTTCCAGCGCGGCATTTCCTCCCCGAGCCATTCCAGCGCCTTTTCTTTGCGATAGGCCTCGGCGGCCTTCGCGAAGGTTTCGGCAAGCTGTTTGGTCGGGGCGACCACCTCGAAGTTTTCAGAGGTCGCGCGATCGGCAGCGAAGCAGACGGAGGCGCAAACAACGGACGTGACAAGGGCGATGGCGAACCGACGAAGTGTCATTCCGTTGACCTCCGAAGGGGAATCGAGTTGTCGGGGCGACGCCTCGCATCCCTGGGGGCGTCGGAAGGGTACACGGCAAACGTGGTGCCGGGCCGGAAAATGGTCGGGCGGCCCGGTGCAATCGTGCAGAAATGGCTGAATTACAAGGAAAGTGACGATTGGTCGGTCGGTGCTCACCGGGCCTGTGTAACTCTTACACGGCTGATCCTGCGGCCGGGGTATGTAAGAGTTGCAATGAGGCTGGCGAAGTGGGTAGGCAGGAAGGCTTGTTCGGGTTTCATCAGTTCTGCTGATTTCACGGCCATCGGCCCGACGATATCTTCGGATACCCGAACACCGCTCCTCCTGGGTGACGCATGTTCCGCGGACTGTATGCCGCTGCGACCGCCCTCGACGCCGCCCAGCAGGCGCACGCGGTGACGGCCGACAACCTGGCCAACAGTTCGACCCCCGGCTACCGCCAACGAGGGGTGCGGTTCGAGACGTTCGACCGACTGCTCGGCCGCGATGTGCCACCGACCGGCGACATCGTCGGCACGCAACTCGTCTCGACGTTCACCGACTTCAAACCTGGGCCGCTCCAGTACACCGCCAACCCGCTCGACCTGTCGCTGAGCGAACCCGATCAGTTCTTCGTCGTGCAAGGGCCGAACGGCCCGATGTACACCCGTGATGGGGCGTTCCGCATCGCCGTCGATGGCCGCGTGCTGACGCAGGCCGGTTACCCACTACTTGCCGAAGGGGGGCCGGTGCAGGTGCCGGCCGGCACGACCCGGCTGAACTTCACCAGTGATGGCAGTATTCAGGCCGATGGTGTGCCCACGGGCCGATTGCAGGTGGCCCGCTTCGCCAATCCGACACAACTGAAAGCGGTCGGGCCGGTCCACTTCACCGCCCCCGAAGGCGTGACGCCCGAGACCGCCGCCCCGCGTGTGCAACAGGGCTACCGCGAAGCCTCGAACGTGAACGCCCCCCACGCGATGGTGGGGATGATCGCCAGCACGCGGTATTACGAGGCTGCCCAGCGAGCGCTGCGCACCATCTCCGAGAGCGTGCAGTTGAACACCCGGCCAAGTTAATCACGGGTTCTGGGTGAAGGAACGACGGCTCTCACCCCGTCGGGACACGGGATTACGGTCCCGGCGGAGAACTTGGAACTCGCAACTGCTCCGGAGGAGCCATGATTCGCGCCCTGTACACCAGCGCCACGGGCATGAATGTCCAGGCGACGACCATCGACAACACGGCCAACAACCTGGCCAACGTGAACACCAACGGGTTCAAGAAGGGGCAGGCCGACTTCCAGGACCTGATCTACACCGACGAGCGATCACCAGGGGGCGACGCCGCCCAGGGCCTGCAACTGCCCACCGGCCTCCAGATCGGCCACGGGGCGCGGGTGGCGAGCATCACCAAGGTGTTCACCCCCGGCACTCTGTTCGTCACCGGCAACCCCTACGATCTGGCGATCGACGGTCAGGGGTTCCTGCAAGTGCTGATGCCGAACGGGGAAACGCGGTACACCCGCGATGGTGCGCTGCGACTGAACCCGCAGGGTAACCTCGTGACCACCGACGGGTTCCTGGTCACCCCGCAGGTGACGATCCCGCAAGATGCAGTCAGCACCATCATTGGGGCCGACGGCACGGTGGCGGTGAAGAACGCACAAGGGCAGACGTCCACGGTTGGCCAGCTCACCCTGGTGCGGTTCCCGAACCCGGCCGGGTTGAGCGCCGAGGGGCGAAACCTGTACACCGAGTCGGCATCGAGCGGCCCGCCGCTGGTGGCCACTCCGGGTGTGAACGGCACCGGCCTGATCCGTCAATCGACTCTGGAGCGGTCGAACGTCGATCCCGTCACCGAGTTGGTCACGCTGATCCTGGCTCAGCGGGCCTACGAGTTCAACACCCGCTCGGTGCGGACAGCCGACAACATGATGCAGGCAACGACGGAGCTCATCCGCTAACCAGGGGGCGAGATCTCATGTCTGCTGTGCGTGTGTTGCTACTGGTGTTGGTTCTCACCCTGCCAGCGATCGCGGCCGACCCGGTGAGCATCTCGCTGTTGCCGAAGCCCGTCGGCACCGATGCCGTCATCACCATTGGTCAGGCCGCCAGGCTCTCGGGCGGATCGGCCGCTGCCCGCGAGAAAATGGCCCAGCTCGACCTGATCGACCGCACCGATATCGAGGCGATCTCCCGCAAACTCGTCCGCTACCGGCTCAAGCTCGCCGGGTTCGCCGACGCCGACTTCACCTTCGGCGATGCCGCCGTGCCGAACGGCGCGTTGCTCTCGCCAGAGGCGGTGGAAGAAGCGGCCCGGCAAGAGTTGATCCGCCGGCTCGGGGTCGCGCCCGGCGAGGCGTATGTGGACGTGGTGAAGCCGATCGTGGTGAAGCTCCCCGTGGCCCACGCGTCGGATGTGGTTGAACTCACAGCGGTGCCGGTCGGCGGGGCGGTCAAGCTCGGCCGCACCCAGATGGACGTGACCATCAAGGTGAATGGCGAACGCAAGCTCACGCTGCCCGTGTTTCTGAACGCGACCGCCGCCGGGGTGGTGCCGGTGAAGGCCGAGAAACCGGCCGACGACATTGTGGTGAAGGCGCGGCAGCGGGTGACGATCACCGTCAAGTCGGGCGGGGCCATCGTGACCGGCGCCGGCATGGCCACCGAGGCGGGCAAGCTCGGCCAGCGCATCCGGGTGGAAAACCTCGACTCGAAGAAGGTGATTTCCGCCACCGTGACTGGCCCGGAAGCGGTGGAGATCGACCTGGGAGAAGGGAAATGAAACGGCTCCTGCTCGCCGGCCTGCTCACTCTCGCCGTGGCTCCGCCGGTGTCGTTCGCCGACGACATCTGGGCACGCCGCGACCCACGCATGGCGAACCTGTTTCAGGATAACCGCGCCCGCAACGTGGGCGACATCGTCACGCTCATCATCAACGAGAACACGGTGGAGAACGAGCGGGAGCAGCGGCAGCAGTCGAAAACGAACAACTTCACCGGGCAGGCGACACTCTTTGGCGTGCCGCAGGTTGCCGGCTCAAACGGCAACTTCGGGCGAAACTTCACCGGCAACGGCCAGTTCACCGGCGGGCGGACCTTCCTCGACCGCATCGCCCTGACCGTGGTGGACGTGATGCCCAACGGCAACCTGGTGGTAGAAGGATTCCGCAGCCGATTGACGATGGGCGAGGAGCGGGTGTTGCGGGTGAGCGGCGTCGTTCGGCCGCAGGATATCACGGTGGGCAACGTGGTCACGTCGGCCAGCCTGGCCAACGCCCGCCTGAGCTACCTCGGCCGCGGCCCGACCTCACGCCAGCTCAACCAGAACTTCTTCGGCCGCGTGATGAACCGCATCTGGCCGTTCTAACTACGCACTCCGCACCCGCTGGATGCGATGGGTGACACGAACCGCACACGGAGGCCCCGCCATGCCACGCTCGCTCGCCGCCCTCGCCCTGCTGGCGCTCGCCGCCGGGGCCGCATCCGCCCAGGTACGGATCAAGGATATCACCGACGTGACCGGCGCTCGCGGCAACCATCTCATCGGCCTCGGGCTGGTGGTCGGGCTCGACGGCACCGGCAGCCGCAGCACGTTCACCCAGCAGATGGCCGCCGACATGCTGCAGAAGCTCGGGTTCACCACCCAGATCTTCAGCCCGAACCCGGCCGAGTCGATCATCCGCAGCACCAACAACTCGGTGGTGATGGTGACGGCCGAGATCGGCCCGTGGTCGCGGAAGGGGACGAAGATCGACGTGTCGGTGAGCAGCATGGACGACGCCCGCAGCCTTCAGGGGGGCAAGCTGCTGCTCACCACCCTGAAGGGGTTGGACAACGAGGTGTACGCCGTCGCCCAAGGGGAGATTTCGATCGGCGGGTTCGCCGTCAGCGGGCAGGCGGCCGGGGTGCAGAAGAACCAGCAGAACACCGGCCATATCACGGGCGGGGCGATGGTGGAGAAGGAAGCCCCCGGCGAACTCACCCGCGGCGGCAAGCTGCAGTTCGCCCTCAAGAACCCCGACTACAACACCGCCCGGCTGATCGCCAAGGCGATCAACGCCCGCTTCCCCGGCTCGGCCGAGGCGTGCGACCCAGGCGGGGTGAACGTCGCCCTGCCGCTCGACTCGAAGAAGTCGCTCTCCGACCTGATCGGCGAAATTGGGTTGCTGGAAGTGAAGCCCGACGTGGAAGCGCGGGTGGTGATCAACGAGCGGACGGGGACAGTCGTGGCCGGCGAGAACGTCACCCTCAGCCCGGCGGCGGTCGCCCACGGCAACCTGTACCTCCGGGTGAGCGAACTCCCGCAGGTGAGCCAGCCGAACCCATTCGGCGGCGGGGCGACGGCGGTGGTGCCCCGCACCCAGGTGGGGGCAGTGGAGGAGCGGAACCGCATGGTGGTGCTGCCACGGGCGACCACGGTGGCCGACGTGGCCCGAGCACTCAACGCCCTCGGAGTCACTCCCCGCGACCTGATCTCGATCTTCAAGGCGCTCAAGGAGGCCGGCGCCCTGCACGCCGAGGTGAAGCAGATCTAGGCCGGATCGTTTCCGGATCGCCGTCCGCCACAAACTTCACGTGAGGGCCGAAATCATGTCGGGCATCAGTTCAATTCCGGCGTTTTCGACTCCGTCGCTTCCGCCTAGCAACAAAATCGCCGGTACACTCGATTCGAATCCCGAGACTCGCCGCGCCACCAAGGAACTGGAAGCCACCTTTCTGACGATGCTGCTCAAGGAAATGCGGCAGACGTTGGAACCAGATGGCGGCCTTTTCCCCGGCGATACCGGTGATGTGCAAGGCGGCCTGTTCGACCTGTACCTCGGCCAGCACCTCGCGGCTGCCGGCGGGTTCGGGCTGGCCGCCGCCCTCGACCGTCAACTGCGGACCCCCTCGAATGCCGACCACCGATCCCCGCCCGCTGGCGGAACAGTTGCTCTCTCAACTGACCGGTGAAGAGGAACTGCTGCGGCAGGCCCGCGAGTGCGTCATGGGCCTGTATGCCAGCCTTCGCAAAGGCGACATGCCGGCGATCCAGGCCGCTCTGCCACGCAGCGATTCCCTGGCCGCCCGCCTCCAGGCCTACGCCGAGCAGCGAGAAACCGCCGCCGCCGCTCTGGCCGCGACCCTCGGCCTACCGCCAGACGCCAGCCTCCAGCAACTCGCCGCCGCCGTGCCCGAGCCATTCGGCCCGCGATTGCTCGCCGCCCGTAGCTCGTTGCAAGCCCTCGGCAGCCAAGTTCATCAATTCCGCGCGGCGAACGCAAATCTGATCGAACGCCTTCGATGCTTCTTCAGCGATGTGCTGTCTGGCCTGACCGCGCCCGACGTACCCGCCCGTTACGGGCCGACCGGGAACCGGCTCACCGTCCACACCGCCCCCGCCACCGTCGTCAGCGGGTGAACCGCATCCACGCCCACCAATCACCATGAACACTTCGTCCGCCATCGGCATCTCGGCGCTCACCGTCGGCCGCCGGGGGATGGACCTGATCGGCCAAAACATCGCCAACGCCAGCACCCCCGGCTACCACCGCCAGGCGCTCAACGCCGTGTCGCGTGCGGTGCAGAACGTCGGACTCGGGGTCGGCGTCGGCACCATCACCCGATACGACGCCCCGCCCCTCCGCACCGCCATCCTGACCGGCAACGCCGAAACCGGTAGCGTGGGAGTGCGGCTCGACGCCCGCCGCCAGATCGAAGCCGCCCTCGGCTCCGGGGAAGGCACCATCGGCGCTCAGATCGATGGCCTGTTCAACAGCATCGAACGGCTCAGTTCCCGCCCTGCCGACACCGCCGCCCGCCAGCAGGTGCTCCAGTCGGCCGCCGCCTTCACCGGCCGGTTGAACACCACCGCCGCCGCCATCGACCAGCAGCGCTACGACCTCGGCCGGCAAATCACCACCACCGTCGATCGGGTGAACGCCCTCACCACCCAGGTGGCCGACCTGAACGGCCGCATCTACGCCATCGAGGTGAAGGGTGAACAGGCCAACGACCTGCGCGACCAGCGCGACGCGGCCGTCGAGAATCTCTCCAAGCTGGTGAGCTTCCGCACGGTGAACACCGATTTCGGTGTGGTCAACCTGATCGGCGATGGGGCCGCACTGGTGGTGAGCACCAGCCCCACCCGGCTCTCCGTCGCGGGCAACGCGACTGGCGGGCTGGACATCACCGCCCCTGGCGTGCCGACACCGCTCACCATCCGCGGCGGCCAACTCGGCGGAATGCTCCGCGAAAACAACATCGACATCCCCGCGACCCGCGCCCGGCTCGACGCCCTGGCCACCTCCACCGCCGCCCGGCTCGACAAGTTCCAGGCGACCGGCCTCAGCCTCGACGGCCCGCTGACATCGTCGGTCGGCACACGCTCCGTCACCGACCCGACCCAGCCGCTCGCCACGCAAAACCTCTCCATTCCGATCACCGCCGGCACCCTCACCGTCAGCCTGACAAACCTGACCTCGCAGGCCCGCACCTCGGCCGCCATCGCCATCGACCCGAACACGATGAGCCTGAACGACGTGGCCGCGGCCATCACCGCCGGCACCGGCGGGCAATTGCAAGCGACCGTCGATACCCCGCAAAACGTACTTCGACTCACCGCCCAGGCCGGGTTCGCCTTCGACTTCGCCGGCCGACCCGACAGCCCGCCGGCCGCCGTGTTCGCCGAACCGACCGTCGCCGACCCCGACACCGCCAACGTGCTCGCCGGGCTAGGCGTGAATAGCCTGTTCACCGGCACCGGAGCGGCATCGATCGGGGTGAAGTCGGACCTTCTGGCCGACGCGAACGGGCTGGCAGCCTCCCGCACCGGGCGGAGCGGCGACTCGGCGAACCTGATGCGAATGGCCGCGGTGCGAGACGAGGCCCTGATCAGCGGGCGGACGTTGTCAGCGGAATACACCGACATCGCCGCGGGGGTGGGCATCGACGTGCGAACACTGAGCGACGAGCAGACCGCCGGCGACGGCATCCTGCGGAGCCTGAACGCCCAGGAACAGGGGATGGTCGGGGTCGATCTGAACGAAGAGTTGGTGAAGTTGATGGACTATCAGCGGATGGTCGAGGGGGCATCGCGGTTCCTGTCGATCATGAACCAGGCGCTCGACTCGGTCTTCGAGATCACACGGTAAGCCGGCGGGCCACTTCGACGATCCTCATTCCCGCACTTGAGCGCCGCCAGCCACCGCACCCCGTTTCCGTGGGTGGGTGGCTGATCGTACCCGATCACGGGGTGGTGAAGGGCTGCAGCGGGCTGAGTGGCATGGCCTTGCTGCTCAGCTTACCGCTCGGCAAGTAGGTCGGTACACCGGTCGCTGGCATTGGAGCCGGCATCGGAGCGGTCATCGGCACCGGGGCCGTGGTGGGCGGAGCCATCATCGGCGCCGGGGCGGGCGGCGGGGCGTGGTGGAGCGGATCGGCCACATGAACGCCGGGGTAGGTGGGAATCGAGGTCACGTCGCCGCACGTCTCTCCCCACTTCGGGGTGAAGAAGCTCATCAATCGCTGGAACAACCGCGGACGTACCGGCCGGGCATCGCACCCGATCTGCGGCACCTCGGCCCGCGCGGTGAGCGGAACGAACAGCACCCTCGGCCGGCACGATCCCGTCTGGCAATCGCCACTCAGCCGGTTCAGCGGCACCGTGGTCGTCCCACAATTTGCCCCACTGCTTCCCCATCGGGTCGGGGCACAGCCGCCGGTCGCGCACCCGCCGGTCGCGCACCCGCCGGTCGCACAGCCACCCATCGCGGCCTCGGGCTTGTAGGGGAAGTAGGTGCGGAGCGGGGCGTGGTAGGGCGTTGGGGCGCAGGGGAAGCCGCCCGGCGTCGAGCGGAAGTTGAGCCATTCCTTGATGCGATCGAGGCAGTTGCCGCGGGTTCGTTCGCACCCGCCCCGTGGAGCGAGGAGGTTGAAGTAGGGCCGCACCGGCTGGCAGGCGACACCATCGCCGCACGGCACCGCCTCGATGGGGGCGGCGATCGTGGTACCAGGAAGGACGGCCGGGCTACCCCAACTCGGGCTGCTGGTCATCGTCGGGGCGGGCGTCGATGGCAGGGTGCTGGCGGCCGACTGCACCGCCGACGAGAGCGGCTGATTCAGGCTCCCCGGAGCAGCCGGGGGATAGACCGACACCGGCCCCTGAGCGAGCGACACCACGGGGAACGATCCAACCAGAGCGAGAGCGACGAGACGTTTCACAGGCGGCCTCCGTGCCGATGATGCCGGTGGAATCGACCGCAAGTCGTGGGAGGGTCCGATGGACTACGACAGGAAGGCCGACAGGGGCGGACAGGAGGGCCGCGTGATTGCTACAAACCGCACAAATATCGCATTTTAACACCCCCCTCGGTGGTAGGGGGGATATGTGTGTGGCAGGTGGCAGTGTGGCAGTGCGTGCTCTGACAACTATGATAATGGCGATTTCCCCACGAAAACGCCAGAAGTTCACCGTGGGGTCTGTGTGAGAATGTGTGGACCTCTTGGTCGCCTTGCACCTGCGTGCCCACGGCCGCCCCAGCCCGCGCACACTCGTGCCCCGTTGCACCCCGCCCGGTTCGTCGGTACGGTTGAGAGAAGCCCCCGCCCCGCGAGCGACCCCATGCGATTCCGCTTGTTCCTCCCGGCGTTCGCCCTGTTCGCCGTCTTCAACTTCGCGCCAGCCCAGAAGACCGAGCCGAAGACGCCCGCCAAGCGAGTCCACCCGCTCGCCGAAGCCGATACCCGTCGGCTGAAGGGAAACTACGAAGAGGCCCGCGAACTGTACGCGGAACTGGCGAAGAAGGACGAAAAGCTCAAGCCGGCCGCGGCGGTGGGAATCGCGGAAACACACCGGCAGGCGGGCGAGTACGCAAAGGCGGGTGAGGTCCTCGACGCAGCCATCAAGGAGGCTCCAAAGGCGGCCGAAGCACTGGCAGCGCGGGCCGAACTGCGATTCGCACTAGGCCAGTGGGACGCCGCCGAGAAGGACGCCGACGCGGCCATTGCCGCCACCGCCGACAACGTGCGAGCGCGGTACGTCAAGGCATGCCTGCTCCGCGAACGCGGGAAGACCGACGACGCCAAGGAAGGGTTTCGCTGGATCGTGCGGTTCTACAACGGGCGAGAGACGTTCACCGCCGACGAACTGTACTACATCGGCCTCGGTGCGGCCGAGTTCGCCCGCTGGACCGGCAACTCGAAGCAATTCACTTTCATCGTCAACACTCTGGTCAAGGACATCCTGAAGGAAGAGCCAGCCTACTGGCCAGCCGAGCAACTCGCCGGCGAACTGCTGCTGGAAAAGTACAACCGCCCGGACGCCGTCGATGCGTTCGACGCCGCCCTGAAGCTCAACCCAAAGGCGGCCGACCCACTGGTGGGCAAGGCGCACGCGGCGATGGTCAAGTTCGACCTGAAAGACGCCGACGCCTTCGCCGACCAGGCGCTCAAGCAGAACCCGAAGCACCCCGCCGCCCTGCGAGTGAAGGCCGATATCCAACTCGTGGCGGGTGATTTCCCGGCTGCCAAGAAAGTGCTCGACGAAGCAAAGACGGTCAACCCACGTAACGCCGCCACCCTCGGCCGACTCGCCGCCGTCGCCCTGATCACCGGCGACACTGCCGGATTCGAGGCGATCGAGAAAGAGGTGGCGGGATTCGACACCAAGCCGGGCGTCTTCTACCACGAACTGGCTTCCGCACTCGACGAGCGGAAGCAGTACGCCAGGGCCGAGGAGTACTACAAGAAGGCGGCCGAATTGCGGCCGATGCTCCCCGGCCCCCGCACCGGCCTGGGTATGCTCTACCTGCGGTTGGGCAACGAGGCGGAGGGCCGCAAGCTGCTCGACGAGGCGTTCAAGGCCGACCCGTTCAACATCCGGGTCTCGAACTCCCGCAAGGTGATGGCCCACCTCGACAAGTACAAGACGATCGAGACCGACCACTACACCCTGCGGTACGACCCGGCGACCGACCAACTCCTCGCCGAGTGGCTAGCCGAGTACATGGAGGAGGTCCATGCCGAACTCAAGAAGCAGTTCGGGTACGAACCGCCGGGGAAGGTACTGGTCGAAGTGTTCAGCACGCACGAGATGTTCAGCGGGCGGACGGTGGGCCTGCCCGACCTGCACACCATCGGTGCCTGTACCGGACGGGTGGTGGCGATGGCCTCGCCGAAGGCGAAGGGCTTAACCAAGCCGTTCAACTGGGGCCGGGTGATGCGGCACGAACTGACCCACATCTTCAACCTCGCCCAGACCGACTACCAGTGCCCGCACTGGGTGACCGAAGGCCTGGCCGTGCAGAACGAGAAGATGGCCCGCCCGCCGTCGTGGTCGACCACCCTCCGCGCCCGCTTCCTCGCCGACGACCTGCTGAACCTGGACACCATCATGCTCGGGTTCGTGCGGCCCAAGTCGCCCGAAGAGTGGACACTGGCGTACTGTCAGAGCCAGCTCTATGTGGAATACATGGTCAAGGCGCACGGCCAGGAATCGGTCGGCAAGATGCTAAATGAGTTCAAGGCAGGCAAAGACACGGCGGCGTCGCTCAAGGCGGCCTGCGGGGTGGAGAAGGAGGCCTTCGAGAAGGGATACAAGGAGCACGTTGCCGGAGTGGTCAACGGACTGAGCGGCGGCTCGAAGAAGGCGACGGCCGACAAGCCGATGACGTTCGACGAACTCAAATCGGCACATGAGAAAAACCCGGACGACCTCGACGTGAAGGGGAAACTGGCCGAGCAGTACTTCCGGCGAAACATGGCCTCGGACGCGAAGAAACTGGCCGACGAGGTGCTAGCGAAGGACGCCGGCCACCCCATCGCAGCAATGGTGAAGGCCCGCCTGTTCCTCCGCGGCGGCGACGACGATGCAGCGAACGAGGTGTTGGAGAAAGCCCAGAAGGCCAGGCCCGACGACGTGCGGCTGATGGCCCTGGTCGGTCGCCTGCACGTTGAGAAGAAGGAGTACGAAAAGGCAGCCGAGCTATTCGAGAAGGGCCGCAAGCTCGCCCCGCTCGACTCGGACTGGCTAGAGCAACTCGCCAAGATCTACAAGGAAACGAAGGACACGACCAAGCTCAACTCCGTGCTCGCTGAACTCGTGGCGCAAGACCCGGACGAACTCGACGGCCGCGTGCGGCTGGCCCAGTCGAGCCTGGAGTTGGGCAACTTTGCCAGGGCCGAGGCCTTCGCCCGCGACGCTCTGATGATCGACGTGAGCAACGCCGACGCCAAGAACGCACTCATCGAAGCACTGAAGAAGCAGAAGAAAGACGCGGAAGCGGCGAAGATCGAAAAGCGATACGCGAAGTGAACCTCCAGCGTCACACTCGCCCGCCGGTTCGGTTGAACCCCTCCCCTTCCGGTGGCGTACCATCCCGGTGCAGAAATGGCCTGTGCCCGCCGGCGGTGCTAAGGTAGCGGTATGACCCTCCGGCAACTGCAAGACCGCATCCGTGAACTGTACGGGGCGAAGGACACCGCCCGTGGGGTCGATGGAACATTTATGTGGTTCATGGAGGAGGTGGGCGAGTTGTCTGCCGCCCTCCGCAACGGAACCCCGGCCGAGCGCGAACTCGAGTTCGCCGACGTACTCGCCTGGCTGGTGACGCTGGCCAACTGTACGGGGATCGACCTGACCGCCGCGGTGGCCAAGAAGTACGGCGGCGGGTGCCCCGGCTGCGGGAAAACGCCGTGTGAGTGCGGGCTGACAGAAAAGCCGTAGGAGTCCTGGCGAGTTGTGTCCAGTGTGGGGCCCGTTGATACCCCAATCGGCCCCACCTCACTGGACACAACTCGCCCCATCCGGGGAACGCATGCGACCGACGCCATCTCGCCTTGCTCTCACCGCCGTCGCACTGATGGCGGCCGCCGGCGTCGCCTCGGCCCAGTTCGGGTACGCCCCCAGCGCCAAGATCGACAAGGTCCGCATTGGTTTCCGCCCGGCCGGCGAAAGCGACCGCGACTCCGGAGCACGCGCTCCAGACGTGTACAAAATCGGGCTATGGGCGCCAGTGTCCGTCGGGGTGGAGTTCCTGAAGGGGAACAAGCTGAAAAAGGGCATCGCCCTGGAAGTGTCCACCACCGACGGAGACGACCTCCGCACCGTCTCCGTATACCCCATCATTCCGGCCATCGCCGCCGACCCAGATTCCGCCGAGTTCCAACAGGACCGCGGCCCCGGTGCCCGCAAGGAACCATTCGAGTTGACCAACACCGCCTACGTGCGGTTGCCTGGCGAGTTCGCCGAGGTACGGCTGCGGCTGGTACAGGAAGACGATCCAGAACGCGGTGTGTCGGACACCGTGGTGATCGGCGGGGGCGACCTCCGCCCGCGTTCATCGTCCAAGTACGTCATCCTCACCCTGGGCGGCAAGCTGCCTGGCGTGGCATTCGCCAACCCCAAGCAGTACGAACAGCGGGTGGAGTTCGCCCACCTGGATCGTGTCCAGGAGATGCCCGACCAGTGGTTCGGGTACGAGGCCGCCGATCTGATCGTTCTGCCCACCGGCGGGCCAAAGCCGGAGTTCATCGCGGAACTGTTCAACTCGGCCGATCCCACCTTCGCTCGCAAGCGGCGGGCACTGTTTGAGTGGGTCCGCCGTGGGGGCAAGCTGGTGATGTCGGTCGGCGATCGGGCGGCCGAGGTGGCAGCGTCGCCCGACTTCGCCGGATACATCGATACCGCCGCCGACCGCACCTGGGTGCCCGGTCTGCTGCCAGTGCAGGTGACACCCCTACCACGGCGGACCGAACTACGGCTGGACAAACCAAAGAACTCGAATGCCTCCCTCGCGGCGTTCACCGTCGAGTACCCGAAACGGCGGTACAGCGACTTCCAGCGCGCGGTGGTACGGCGAGCCGTCGGGCCGGTCATTGAGGCCCAGTTGCCCGAGTTCGCTCTGCCCACTCCGTTCGCCGTCGCCGGGCTGAAAGACAACCAGCGGAAAACGCCGTTCGCCACCCTGCTCACCGCCGGCACCGATCGCATGGTGGTCCAGGTACCGTTCGGCCTCGGCCGGGTCACGGTGGTCGGATTCGACATCGATCGTTCGCCGTTCACCGACGCCGCCCTGGCAGACTACCGCGGGGCATTCTGGGAATGGCTGCTCGGAGAAGCGGGGGACCGTGAACTGGCCCGCTCGTCGAACGCGCAGGGCGGGCCAGCCGACGACGGGTTCAACCTCCAGCCCGGCCGCGGTGGGCGGACGCCGGCACGATCGACCACAACCACCTTGTCCCGTGAGGGGGAGGACGGCATCGTCGCGGCCCTGCGGGGGAGCGTCGATCACTACGACGAGGTGCCGGTCATCTCGTTCGGCTGGGTCGCCCTGTTCATCCTCGGGTACACCCTGATCATCGGGCCGATCGAATACATCCTGCTGAAAAAGCTCATCGGCCGTCTGGAACTCACCTGGATCACCTTCCCGCTCATCGTGCTGACCGTGAGCGGAGCGGCCTACCTGACCGCCTACGCGGTGAAGGGCAAAGATCTGCGGATGAACAAGATCGACGTGGTGGACGTCGATCTGCGCACCGACCCAGCCCGCCCACGGGTGTACGGGCGGACGTGGTTCACCGTCTTTAGCCCCCGAATCGACAGCTACACCATCGGGGTGGAGCCGAAGGAGAACTGGGCCAAGTCGCGGGATGAGAAGGGGTTCAGCCCGGTCACCACCGTGGACTGGTTCAGCCTGCCGAGCCGGGCGGGGAACCCTTCGTCTCGCGGGTACAAGTACGACATCGACCCCCGCGGCGACACCAGCCCGCGGTCGAATGGGCTGGCCGAGGTGCCCATCCAGGTGTGGAGTACCAAGGCGTTCACCGCCAACTGGTCTGGGGTGGCCGACCCGACCGCCCCGCCCGTCACGGCTGACCTCCGCCGGTTGGAGAACGGTGCGCTCGCCGGCGAGGTGCGGTACAACATTGCCCTCAAGGACGTGGAGCAGGCGTTGCTCGCCTACCGAGGGAAGGTGTACCCATTCGAAAAGGCCGTGCTGCCGGGAGTGCCGGTGAGCCTGACGGCCGTGGACTGGGACAAGGGAGCGTCCGAGGGGGTGTTCCAGAACGACTCGAAGTTCACCGCCATCGAACGGGACGACGACCAGTTCGGCGGGTTCGGCGGGCGACGGACCACAAGTAAGGAGGCCGCCCCGGCCACCAACGCCCAACCGCTCAACCTGTGGGGCCTGCTCTTCCACCGCCTGGCGACCACCGGCGGCGGATACCAGAACGGCACCCTCCGCCCGCTCGATCAATCGTGGCGGTTGTCGCCGGCCAACACCGACGAAGTCATTCTGCTGTTCAAGCTGAAGCGGGCGAGCAAGCAGCCAGCCGAGCAACTGATGACCGACCCGGACTCCCCGTCGCCCACCCGCGTGTGGCTGCACGGCCTGCCGGGGGGCAAGGAGAAGTGGGCGGTGGACGGCATCGCCCAACAGGACACCTATGTCCGCGTTTACCTGCCGGTGAAGCCGGCCGGCCGTTAGCCCGATGCGAGCGAGGCGCAAGTCAGCCGTACGAGTAGGAACCGGTCCTTCGCTCGCGCGTCGGGCTATCTTCACACCGACCACCCCCGGATTCGCTCCCATGATCGAGTGCCGCGACCTGACCAAGAAGTACGGCGACCTGTACGCCCTCGACCGGCTCACCCTGAAGCTGGAACAGGGGGACGTGTTCGGGTTCATCGGGCCGAACGGGGCCGGGAAGACGACCACCATGCGGATCCTGGCGACGCTCCTGAACCCCAGTTGGGGGGAGGCGAGCGTGTGCGGGTACAGCATCTACACCGGCAGCAAAGAGATCCGCCGCAGCATCGGCTACATGCCCGACTTCTTCGGCGTGTACGACGACATGAAGGTGATCGAGTACCTGGAGTTCTTCGCCGCCGCCTACCGCATCAAGGGGCCGGAGCGCCGCAAGAAGTGCGATCAGGTGCTCGACCTGGTGGACCTGGGGTACAAACGCGACGCGCTGGTGACGAGCCTGAGCCGCGGGATGACGCAGCGGCTGGGGCTGGCCCGGGTGCTGCTGCACGAACCGCAGGTGCTGCTGCTCGACGAGCCGGCGTCCGGCCTCGACCCCCGCGCCCGCATCGAGATGCGGGAACTGATCAAAGAACTCCGCGGGATGAACAAGACGATCATGGTGAGCAGCCACATCCTCCCGGAACTGGCCGACATCTGCAACAAGATC
>JALOQR010000363.1 GCA_025459365.1 Fimbriiglobus sp. | reverse complement strand
AAAAAATTGGGTACAGGTAGTGTGGAATGGGGTACTTTTCGACTCCACTGCTTGCAATGACGAAATCTGCCATCACTTTCGGACTCGACACGGTGTCGCCTGGTCGATCAGGGAAAGAACCCGAGCGGAACTCATTCTGATAGTAGACAGTGACTCCGCGATGGGCCTTCACGTCTTTCATGTCAGTCTCAGTATCGATACGATACCACCCTTTCTTCGGGTGTAACAGCACTACGACACGATCGACGTGGCGGCGATCTTCCGGAATAATCCATCCTTCGCCAAGTAGCCGTTTGCGTTTGTGCTCAGTTACCTCGACACGCAAGGTTACTTCGAGCGGAGTAGCAGCGGCTCTTTCGGACTCCCACTGAGTAACAACTTGTTCAACCCCAGGCTGTTGGGCCGATGACTTCGAAATACAATCGGAGCCGAGAAAGGACACGATCATGGCCAGAGCGAACGAGACGACAAGTCGCATGACTCCGCCTCCATAGGATTTACTAATTTAAGCACATGTGGATTGGTACAACAACCCGGCCCAAGACTTCAGTTTTCTGACCCAAAAACTCGATGCCCAGCGATTCTTCGTGGATAAACGGCGATCGCAAGCCAAGCCGTGGCGGCGCGGGGGCGGCGGTGGTGGGACCCCCGCTGAGGTGGTGGGACCCCCGCTGAACGGGCCGCACACCAGCGCCAGACCGACGACCAACACCAGCGCTCGACAGGCTCGACTCATCACAGTACCTCCAGGTGTCTAGGTTTCGAACACACTACTCGGCCGCCTTCGCCCTACGTCGCCACACGAAGAACCAGACCACCGCGGCAACAAATGCCGCACTGCAACCGATCGTTGCCCACCACACCCAAGAAGGTGTCGCCGGCGATGGTGGGGGAGGCACCACCACGTCCGGATTGACCAACTCGCCTTTATGATTCACGTCGTACCGTGTCGTCACCGGCACCTCACGTCCGGTTTCTACGTTCTTGGCCCCAGTGATGGCGTCGACTTTCATGCCTTCGCGAAATTTCACCGCAAAGAATTCGTCCTCGCTCGCGGCAGGGATGTCGATGGAACGGAGCGACGACACCTTCACCACCCATGTTTCGTTCGGCTCACCTTCGGACGTGAAACTCTTGTACACCCAACTCGCCGGCCGTACCGCCTCTCCCGGCTTGCCAACTGAGTTCTCAATCTGGTAGCTTTCCAGCAACGTTCGACGGCCGGACTTCTTCGTCCAGTAGTACCGCCCGTGACTCACCACCGCGGCGGCGTGCCGGTCGTCCACCACGTACTCCTGACTCGACTCCGTGTCCTCCAAGCGGAACGGGCCGCACAGCACGCGAGTGCGTCCAGCCGTCGGTTCTGGCCGGACGCTCGCGAGGTCCATGTCTTCGCGGAGGTCGAAGGAACTCCACGTGTTCGGCAGCACGAGGGTCGAGCGGCCGAGTGGGCAACTCCCGACCATGTAGTAGAGGGGCCGCAGGTGAGCCTTGACCGGATGTTTGTTGAAGTCGGCCGAAATGACCACGAAATCCGAGGTGATCGCCTTTTTCGGGTCGGCGCTCGTCGTGCCCGGTTGGTTCGGAAAAAGACCGGTTTGAAACACACCCTTGTAGAAGATTGACGCCCCGGTGCTTGACTTCGCGGTCGGGTCATCCAGCACCGTATCCACCCGATACCACCCCTTCCCGGGGTGCAGAACCACAGTGGCCGTGGAGGTGCTTTTCCGCTCTTCGGGCACCAGCCACTGGCCTGTCAGCACGTTCTTTCGCTTGTGTTGCAACCGCTCCACTTTCACCACCACCTCGACCGGAGTCGCGTCAGCCCGCCGCTTCTCCCAAGCTCCCACGATGCCCTCAAGGCTCGTCGGTGACTGCGCGCACAAGTTGTCACCGACGGAGGCGACCGCCACGCCGATTAGCACCCACGCCGCCAAGCTCGCACGCATCCCCAAACCCTCCTCAACGGGTGGAAACACGGATCGCCACATTCACCTTCTGCCGGTCCAGAGTGTTCCCCTGGTCGTCACGCAACTCGATCACTACCGGGTCGTCGGCTTCGCCGGAAAAGCCTACAGACAGGGTCGGACTGACCGACAGTTTGAAGCGGTTCGGGTCATTTGAAATCGGCTGAACGCGGACCCCGAACCGCCCACTCGCACAACTCGCGTGAAGCGTGTGAAAGGGCACGTGGGCCGTCACTTCAACGGTCTGAGTTCGAGAACCAACTTGGTCGAACGGAACCTCGCCGAACGAAAGCTGCAAGCGATTCAGCGTCATTCGGCTGACGACGGTGTAGCGCACTACCAGAGGCGGGCTGAGGTCAACTCCGTTCGCCACCGGAATCAGACTCACGGACCTCAGGCGGCGGGCTTGGCCGAGTTCATTCACTCCGCGACGGATGGTGTCGATGGTCACCTGGACGTCGGCCGACCCGCGAGCAGGGATGGTCAGTTGGCGAGGAGTGACACGGGTGCAGTGGCAGTCGCCGGCAAAATCGTCGATCGTGATTTGTTGATCGGTCCGGTTGTGAACGGGTACGGCGAGAATTGCTTCAGTCGACTCCCACACGTCACCGGCGTTCAGTTTGTCGTTAGGGACGAAAAGAGGAGATGGGGGGGGGCTACCAGTTCGAGCGGTTGGATCGGTTGTCGACTGTTTCGCCTGAGCGAGTTGAACGGCCGCCCAGTTGCCGGCGACGACCGCCAGTAGCACGCCGCACACAGTGATCGGGATCCACCAGCCGACTCGCATCGGACGTCCATCCCACATTGTGCGATATAGTAACCGTCTGATCCTGCGAGTCAACTCCTATTCAGAAATGCTTACAATTCGATCTGGTGAGCCTGTTGCCTACCTCATCCCGCGACGCCCTCGCACGGCACGGCCGGGGCCGCACACGTGGCCGCCTTCGCCCGCCACTTCTCCCCGCCGCACTCGGTGCGGCTGACCAGTACCAAGGTGCGGTCGTCCGCCGGCCGGGCCGCGTCGGTGAACCGCTCCAACTCCGCCACCACCTCCGACACCGCGCACGCCGAGCAGGTGAACGGCCGGCTCAGTACCGCGTCGAGCCGGTCCTCGCCGAACGGCTCGCCTCGTCCGTTCAGCGACTCGGTGATGCCATCGGTGAACAGGGCCACCGCGTCCCCCGCCTTGAGCCGCAGCGTCTGCTCCGGGTACGCCCCGACCGTCCGGTGCGTCACCCCCAGTGGCAATCGCCGCACCTGCTCCAACCCCTCGAACTTCTCCGCCCCGTTCACCCGGCCCCGCGGGGCGGCGTGCCCGGCGCTGGCGAACGTCACCGTTCCCCGCTTCGGGTCGAACACGGCGTAGGTAGCGGTGACGAAGTGCCCGGTGGCGACGGTGTACCGCTTGGCGAGCTGGTGGTTCAGGAAGGAGAGGAACTCGCCGGGTCGGTGCGGGGCGTCTGGGCGGGCGTGGGTCATGCTGTGCGTGACGGCCATGAGCACTGCTGCCGGGGTGCCGTGCCCGCTCACGTCGGCGACCAGTACGCCGAGCTTGCCGTCGTCCATTGGGAAGAAGTCGTAGTAGTCGCCGCCGGCCCGCTGGGCGGTGCGGTAATGCACGCCCACGTCCAGCCCCGGCACCTGCGGTACGTCGTCGGGCAACAGGTTCTGCTGGAACTCGGCGATGGTGCGGAGTTCGTACTCGGCCGCGTCGTAGGCCTCCTGCAACCGCGACGACAGGAGAAGTGATTGCGTCGCCCGGCCGAACAGGTTGGTCAGCCACACCAACTCCGGCACCTGCTCGCGGGGGAAGGCGTCGGGGGCTTCGCGGGTGAGGACGACGGCGGTGGTCGGCTGGCCAGCGTCGAACACCGGAATGCACAGCACCGATTGCTGGCCGGCGAGGTACTCGGCGGCGGGGTCGGCCGGGTCGAGGTCGAGGCGATCGAGAACGCGGGGCTGGTCGTCGGCCAGCCACTCGGCGAACACCCCACCGCGGACGACGGGCAGCTTCTCCGACTCGCGGAACGGGTCGGGTGGGTTGTGCCACCCGCTAAACCGGGTGACGCGGACCTCGGGGAGGCTCAGTCCGCGGCGGGAGAGCGTGATCTGACGGCTGGTCGGGTAGAGTTGGTTCATCCGCCGGGCGAACACGCGAGACAGTTCACCAGGGTCGGAGTAGCGAGACAGCTCTCGCATCAGTTCGACGGCCACGGCCTGACGGGCGCGGGAGTTCCGGGCGGTCGGGTCGAAGAAGTCGGTCGGGGTGACAGACATAGCCCCCGCCTCCGCGGTGAGAGAGGTGAACCACCGTCCGGGCGCGTCATCACTAGAACCGGGGGCTGGAGGGATTGCAACAAGGAACTGGGGAAACTGTGCGGGCAGTACCGGCAAAACCGGCAAGATTTGACACCTGGCGGGTGCTCCCTGGCGGCCTTCGGAGTTCTGGCCTCACTGTCAGAAATGGGCTCCGATCGGGCGTCGAACGTGGCTTGGTGATCGGGGAGATCCATCGCACCGGTGGCCCCGGCTCACCCCCCCCTCTCTGCCACACTGCCACCTGCCACACACATACCCCCCCTCTCCCACCGCCACCCAAAAATCGCAGAATCCAGCCTTTTTCTCCATTCGGCCGCTGCCGCCGTTCCCGCTTTCCGAGGGGAGCAGCCTACCCCTGCAGGCCGGCGATCGGTTGGGCGTCGGCCAGGGCGAGCACTTCGCGGCCGACCCCGCGTGTCACCCGCAGTTTGCCCACGTCGAACAGGGTGTGGGCAATGGTGCTGAGCAGGTTCGGGATGCGGATCGGGTCGGACGACGGGCGGCCGGCGTCGCGGTCGGACTGGCCGATCACCTGCCCCATTTTCAGCCCGCCGCCGGCGAGCAGCAGCGGAGCCAGTTCGCCCCAGTGGTCCCGCCCGCCGCCCTTGTTGATCTTCGGCGTGCGGCCCATTTCCCCACACGCCACCAGAAGGATTTTGTCCGCCAGCCCGCGGTCCCGCACGTCGTCGAGG
>JALOQR010000362.1 GCA_025459365.1 Fimbriiglobus sp. | reverse complement strand
TATGTGTTCATGATTTCCAAGTTCGTTCTCATTTTTTCTAATGCTTTGTATCTATTCTAGCGGAATCGGAGAAGAAGTGACACTTCACAAAGAATCATCACCCACTAAACTTATGCAACATCTCAGCCCCAGAGGGAAACGCGGTATAGCGAAGAAGAAGGATAGTTATACGAATGATGATATTTCGAATATGAGCTTGTGTACCCTGATTGAAAAGCGCAAGTGGAAGGCTGCCGTAGCTCGAATTGTAACCGATCCGCTTTCAGCCGAACTGAGTCTGTGGGTTAATGCGATGCAACTGCAGACCGCGGACTGCTGATCGCCTCCAGGTAATCCACCAGCCGTCGAACCGGATCGAACCCGACGACGTTTACCGCGTCTGCGACGAAGTTTGAGAGTGCGTTGATGTCATAATACGCCAGGGTGCCATCACGGTCGTCCATCATGTACTCGATGCCACCGACATCGATACCAGCCGTCTGCATGATCTGTTCGCAGGCGGATATCACCTCCGGCGGGGGGGTGTAACCCTCCACCTTCAGACCGGTCTTTGGAGCGTCGATCGGACACGCGGAACGAGCCAGTTCGACCCCGTCCGACCGCTGGCAGATGTCAGCCGGGCAGAGGTTGAATGACTCGCCCGTGGTGAACACCTTGATGGCGTACAGATACCTTCCGCCAAGCGTCTCGACGCGAGTGATGTGCCCACCGCGGGCTGGGACGTACTCTTGCACGAGAGCGGCATGATCGACGCCGAAATTCAATCGCCCCTCGGCCGCCGCCCGACCGAGATCCTCGGGCGAGTCGAACCGCACAATACCCGCCCCGCTGCCACCGATATTCGCTTTCACCACCACCGGGAACCGTAGCCCCTCGGCCGCCAGCACCGCTTTGCTCGCGTGATTGATGACGCGGGACCTCGGATACGGTAGGCCGAGTTGTTGGAGAAGGGTCAACTGCCGGGCTTTCGACAACTCGTAGCTGAAGCCCTTCAAGCCATTCACTACCGGCACGCCGAGCCTAGCGAGGTGGTCGAGGTAACTGAGGGTGAAGAACATTCCTTGCACGCCGTCTCGCAAATAGGCCGACGGGCTCATGCGGTTGAAGAACAGGGAGTACGGCGATTCCGATTCGCTCAGATCGTAGACATGGGCGCGGGGGTCGAGCCGGACGTAAGGAATGCTGCGGCGATCGAGTTCGGCGAACAGCGGGCGAAACCAGTCGGGGTGTTCGTGATAGATGGCGAACGGTTTACGAGTCATGGCGGGTCCGGCGGGAGTGATCCTGTTTTGTTACGCCCCTCCGGATACACTCGCCATACCCCACCGCCGAGTTCGTCCGATGCCCGTGACCGCGAAGGCCGAATACGCTTGTCTGGCAATGCTCGAACTGGCCACTCGCTACACCGAAGCCCGCCCCGTGCGGTTAGCCGAAGTGACCGACAAGCACGGCATTGACCACGGCTTCCTAGTGCAAATCCTGCTAGAACTGCGAAACGCCGGGTTGGTAGTGACCGCACGCGGCAAATCGGGTGGGTACCGGCTGGCAAAAGCGCCGCACGAGATCACTCTGGCCGACATCGTGGAAGTGCTCGACGGCGTGGGTAAGCCGAAAGGCCGCGGCGGCACAACTCCTACCTCCTCCCTTGGGCACAAACTGCAACGAGTCTGGGCGGAATTGTCGGTTCGTTTGGCCGACACCCAGACGGGCTACCTGACCGGATTCACCCTCGCCGATCTACTCGCGTACGATGCCACCCCGGACTATATGATCTGATCAGAATTCGATGGTGTGTGGCCAAGAGGTCGGTACGGCGAACACCTTGCCGTCGCCGATGCGGCCGGTACGGGCCACCTTGGATACCTTCTGGGCGAACTCATCGTACCGCTCGGCCGGTACCCACACGGCGATCTCCACCTTCGGCAAATAGGCCGTGCTGTACTCGCTCCCGCGGTAGCGGTCGAGGTATCCCTTCTGCCGCCCGTACCCTTTCGCCTCTCGCACCACCCCGGCCGATACCCCGAGTTCAACGCACGCCCCGAGTACTGCCTCGGCTACCGAGGGGCGAACGACGATGACTACGTACATCATCATGGCTGAAGCCACCGTGGCACTCGCCATCAGTGTAGTGGGTCGAACGAACCCTGCGGCCTCTTGCACGCTCCGTAAAATGCGAATTCCACCTACCGATTCACCGAGGCCCACCGTGTCTGCTGACCCGACTCCGCCCGCCGACCAGTCCGATCAAGCCGCTGTCCGGTTCGCCAAACTCCAGCAGATCGAAGCCCTCGGCGTGGACCCGTGGGGCCAACGATTCGACGGGCACACACCGGTCGCGGCGGTGCGGGAACTACCGTGCGAGACGTTCGACAGCGGCACCACCGGGCCGACAGTGCGAATCGCAGGGCGGGTGGTAGGCAAGCGAGATAAAGGGAAAATCTTTTTCCTCGACGTGTGGGACCAGACGGGCAAAATCCAGGTGATGCTGGGGGCCAAGCAGATCGGCGACCTCGGCTGGAAACTACTAAACCTCACCGACCTGGGTGACCTGATCGGCATCGAAGGAGAATTCGGCAAGACAAAGCTGGGCGAGCCGACCGTGCGGGCGGCAACATTCACTTACCTCACCAAATCGCTCGAACCGCACCCGACGAATTACTACGGGTTGGCAGACGAAGAAACACGGCTACGAAAGCGATACCTCGACCTGATCTACACGTCCGACACACTCCGCCGGGCGCACCAGCGGGTGAAGATCCTCCGCACCATCCGCAACCACCTCGATTCCCAGGGCTTTTTGGAAGTCGAAACCCCGGTGTTGCAGGCGGTGGCGAGTGGGGCAGCGGCCCGTCCATTCGACACCCACCACAACGCCCTCGACATCCCACTGGTGCTGCGGATCGCACTGGAGCTACCGCTCAAGCGACTGCTTGTCGGCGGTATCGAGAAGGTGTACGAGATCGGCCGGGTGTTCCGCAATGAGGGGATCAGCCACAAGCACAACCCCGAGTTCACCATGCTGGAGCTGTACTCCGCGTATGGCGACCTGTTCAGCATCATGGACCTGACGGAGAACTTACTCGTGGCGTGCGTGGACGCCATCGGGCCGAGTTCGTTCGTCGAGCGGACGGAGAAGTACAAGAACGACAAGGGCGAGGAGCAGGAGCGGACAATCCGCACCCCGTCGTTCGAAGTGCTCGGCCCGCGGACCATCCCGTGGGGCGACAAGCAGGTGAACTTCACCCCGCCGTTCCAGCGGGCGAAGTACGGCGACTTGTTCTGCCAGCACGTCGGGTGCGACATGCAGGACCGCGCCGCAGTGAAGGCGAAGGCGTCGGAGTTCAAGGTGCCCGATAAGCTGCACGACGAGAAGACCAAGACAAGCGTCGAGAAGGAGCACGACGTGCTCGTGAACGACCTGTTCAGCGAGGTGGTGGAGCCGCACCTCGTCGGGCCGGTGTTCGTCTACGACTACCCAGCGGCAATCTGCCCGCTCACCAAGCGGAAGCCGAGCGAGCCGCACATCGCCGAGCGGTTCGAACTGTACGTCCACGGCATGGAGTTGGCGAATGCCTACACCGAGCTGAACGACCCGATCACGCAGGAGGCAACGTTCCGCAAGCAACTCGCCGGGCAGAGCGAGGAAGACAGCATGGCGAAGCTGGACGACGACTTCATCCGCGCCCTCCGGCACGGCATGCCCCCCGCCGGCGGCCTCGGTATTGGCATCGACCGATTGGTGATGCTTCTGACGAACACGCCTACCATCCGTGATGTCATTCTGTTCCCGCTCCTTCGGCCGGAAGGGAAATAACCAACGGTTCCACTGGCAATAGTACACTTCCCTCGCTACACCCCTCCTGTAATTGGGGGGGTGTGGCCGTGCAGTATGTCGGGCCGATTCTGCTGTTGATGGCGTCCAACCTGTTCATGACGGTGGCGTGGTACGGCCACCTCAAATTCACGAGTTGGCCATTGTGGATCGTCGTACTCGGCAGTTGGGGCATCGCTCTGTTCGAGTACATCCTGCAGGTACCGGCCAATCGCCTCGGCAGTCAGGTGTTCAGCGTCACACAGCTGAAGGTGATGCAGGAAGCGATCACGCTCATCGTGTTCGTCGGATTCGCATGGGTCTATTTCAAGGAAGTGCCGAACTGGCGGACTGGCCTCGCCGTGCTGCTTGTCATCACCGCTGTTGCGATCGTGCCCCGGAAGGGCGAAGACAAGCCCGAGGAAACGCGGCGGGAAAACATATCTTCAAATGAGTGAGTGAGGTGATTCAGTCGGGCCTTCAGGGCACGACTGGCTTTCAGACACCATTAA
>JALOQR010000084.1 GCA_025459365.1 Fimbriiglobus sp. | reverse complement strand
GTCCCCCACCCTGGCCGGTTTCCTCACCCGCATCGGCACGCCCGACGCCCGCACCGACGGCGAACTGGTGCGGGAGTACGCCATCACCGGCAACGATGCGGCGTTCGCCGAGTTGGTCCGCCGCTTCGCTCCGATGGTGTGGGGCGTGTGCCGCCGCACCGTCGGCCACCGCGAGCACGCCGAGGACGCCTTCCAGGCCGCGTTCGTGGTGCTCGCCCGCAAGGCCGGGACCATCCGTCCGCCGAGGGCCGTCGGCGCGTGGCTGCACGCCGTTGCCGTCCACACCGCCCTGCGGGCACGCACCCTGGCCGACCGCCGCCGCAAGCGCTTCACCCCACTCACCGTCGAACCGGTGTCCCCGATGCCGATCGGACCAACCGACCTGGACGCACTTCGGGTTCTGGACGAGGAGATCGCACGGTTGCCCGCCCCCCAGCACGCTGCGGTGACGCTTTGCGAACTGGGTGGGCTGAGCCGAAAGGCGGCGGCCGAACGGTTGGGCATCGCCGAGGGGACGCTGAGCAGCCGGCTGGCCGCCGCCCGTAAGACGCTAGCCGCACGCCTGCGGGGCCGCGGCGTCGCCTTCGCCACGGTGCTGGCCGCGCTCCCCGCTGCAGCCGATGCCGCCCCGGTCGTCATGTCAAATCCGTCAGACACCGTTTCCTCCCTCGCCGACGGAGCTGTCCAAACCATGTTCGTGAGCAAGTTAAAACTCACTGCCGGTTTGGTCGCCGTGATCGCCGCAGTCGGCGTCGGGGCAATTTGGCTCCTCCATGCCGCAGCGAAAGATCCACCTCAACTGACGTTCAAAGCCGTCAAGCCGCAACCGAAGCCGAAGGAGGGGCTGATCGCCTTCACGACATCGGACAAGGACCACAACCCGCTCGTGCTGGTGGTGAAGCCGGACGGCGAAGAAATGGCCCGCATCGAAGGGTTCGGAAAAGGGCAGTGGCCGTCGAACGTGCGGTTGAGCCACGACGCGAAACGGTTGGCGTTCTTCCTTGCCCACCCGCCGGAAGACCCCAAGGCGGGGGGCACGGTCGACATCCGCGGGGAACTGCAGGTGTACGACCTCGATGCGCCCGGCAAGCCCTCGGCCACCATCGGCAAGGACATCCGCAACGCTTCCGGCCTCTGGGGGGCGGACGGGAAGACGCTGTACGTCAACGAACTGGTGGAGCCGAAGGGCGGGAAAAATGGCGAGGAGGCGTTCACCCGGAAGGTGACCAAGTACGACGTGGCGACGGGGAAGGGGACTCCCGTGGAACTGCCGGTGGGTCATCACGTGGCGGACGTGAGCCGGGACGGCAAGACGCTGCTCGTTTCCCACGTCGCGGTCGACGAAAAAGGCGGCGTTCACCTCGAACCCTATCTCGCGGACGCCGACACGCTGAAGCTGAAGCGCGTGACGCAACAGTCGGTGCGGCTGGACCGCCTTTCCCCGGACGGCACTAAAGCGGTGGGGGTGAAGTTGACCGATTCGAAAGACCCGTCCGCGCAGGGGTTGGTCGTCGTCGATCTGAAGGACGGGAGTGAGGCTGCGGTGAGGTTCATCGACGACGACACAGTTCACCCGCCGATGGCGGCGTGGTCGCCGGACGGGGCCAAACTCCTCGTCTACCGCCGGGTGGTGGACGGGGTGAAGAACGAGAAGCCGAAGGTGGACGGCAACGTCGCGTACCTGCCGAAGAACAAGCAGGAGGTGACCATCCGCGAACTGGACGGGTCGAAGCCGAGGGCTGTACTGGAGGCGTACACTTTCGGCCCGTGGTTCGACTGGCGATAGGGTGACCGACTCTCTCCGAGAGTCGGCGCTTGCTCCCCCGCCGCTCTCGGAGACGGCAGGCCACCCTACACGAATGCCGACTCGCGGCCGGGCAGCGGGTAAACGCCCATCAGGTGGTATGGCTCTTCACTCAGCCCCAACTTCGCGTACACCGCCTTCGCCCGTGCGTTGTCGTGCTCCACGTACAGCCGCATGCCGATGATCGACGGGTCGGCCACCGCCTTCGCCTTCAGGTGCTCGAACAGCGCCCGGAACACCCCCGCCCCCCGTGCCTCCGGTTTCACGTACACGCTCTGAATCCACCAGTACCAGCCGTTCCGCCAGTCGGACCACTCCGTCGTCACCATCAGTTGCCCCACCACCTCGCCGCCACGCTCGGCCATCAGGTAGAACCCCTTCGCCGGGTCTGCGAGCGCCGCCCGCACCCCTGCCCGCAGGGTCGGCTCGTGCAGTGTCTTCCCTTCCGTTTCCAGGGCCATCGCCACGTTGAACGCCACCGCCGCGCCCTCGTCGGCCAGTGTCCCCGGCCGGATGTGCAATGCCATCGTCCCCTCTCCTCGGTACATTGGCCTGGGTTTGCCAACCCGTGCCCGAGATTTCGATATGGACTTCTCCCGCTTCATCCGCGACATCCCCGACTTCCCCAAGCCGGGCATCCTGTTCAAGGACATCACCCCGCTGCTCGCCGACCCGACCGCATTCCGATCGAGCGTCGAGCGGTTGGCCGAGCGGTATGGGGCCAGCCCGGTCGACGCCATCGCCGCCGCTGAGGCCCGCGGGTTCCTGTTTGCCGCTCCGCTGGCGCTAGCCCTCCGCAAGCCGCTCGTGCCCCTCCGCAAGCCAGGCAAGCTGCCGTACCGGACGTACAGCCTGAAGTATGACCTGGAGTATGGGCAGGCCGAACTGCACATGCACGTGGACGGCATCTCCCCCGGCCAGCGAGTGCTGATGATCGACGATGTGCTGGCCACCGGCGGTACGATGGCTGCGGGCTGCCGGTTGGTGGAACAGGCCGGCGGGGTGGTTCACGGGTGCGCCTTTCTGGTCGAACTGGCCGCCCTGAACGGCCGACAGAAACTTACTGGGTACGATCTGTTCAGCCTCCTCACCTACTGACCTCGGAGGTACACCGTGCCCCGAAACTTCGAGCGCGATGACCGCGATGACCGCGATGACCGCGATGAAGACTACGACGACCGCCCGCGGCGGCGAGAGCCGTCGGCGATCCAGCCCCTCTCCCGCGATGAACTGAAGCGGAAGCTTAGGCCACCGGCGATAGCCCTCATCGTCGTTGGGGTGCTGTACCTGGGCATCGCCGTCTGGGGCGGGGTGTCGTTCCTCCTGTCGTTCGACCAGAACTGGGAGGCGGCGATCGCCCAACAGGAGGCACGGCAGAGCGGGAACCCGCAGCAGCGGCAAGCGGCACGTCAGATGATGGACGGGATGAAGGAGGTGATGAAGGTGGCCATTCCGGCTGTGTGTGCGGTGGTCGGGTTCTTATCCTCGCTAATCATCTTCGGGGCGGTGCGGATGCTCACCGGGTCGAGCCACGGGTGGGGGATGGCATCGGCCATCATCGCCATCTTCCCGCTGAACTGTTACGTCTGGGTGCTCGGCATCGGCTTCGGCATCTGGGCCATCGTGGTGTTGAACAATCCGCGGGTGAAAGCGACGTTCGCCGCCCGCGGCCGTGCAGGCAACAGGTACGACGACCGTGATGAGGACTACGACGACCTCCGTTGACCGGAGCCACCGATGCCCGTCACCCACTGCCCTCGGTGCGCCGCTGAGTTGGACCTCGATGCCGACGACGCCGGGCAGTTGGTCGAGTGCCCGGCCTGCCTCACCCGGTTCACCGCCCCCGGCCCCGACCCCCTGCCGCCCGACCCCACCGACGCCGGCGACACCTACCGGGTGCTGGTCGAGCCGGACGACCGCCCGACCCCCGCCCGACCCGTCCCCCGCGACCCGCCCGGCCCCTCTGGGTACGATTCGCGAGAACACCTGATTCTGCAGGCCAAGGCGGAGTGCTCCGGGCCGGGGAGTGGGCTGGTCGTCATCGGCGTGCTCACCCTCCTGCACGGCCTCTGGCGGACGGCGGACGGGTTCGCCCGGTTGGACGCTGCCGCCGACGTGTGGGACTACGCCGTCCTCGGGTACGGGGTGTACTCGCTGGCGATGGGGCCGTTCTGGGTGTACGTCGGGGTGCAGATGGTGCAGGCACGGCAGTGGGGAGTGTGCCTGATCGGGTGCGCGACAATCCTCCTGCCGGTGGTCAGCCCGTGCTGCCTGCTCGGGTTTGTCTCCGGGGTCAGCGGGTTGAGTAAACTGAGAGACGAGCGGGTGAAGCGCGGGTTCGACGCCAACCGCCCGGGGTTCAACCCGGACACGCCCACGTGACCCACCCGGTCGGAGGATGATGCCATGCGGAACGCCACGCGAGTCGGGTTGCTCCTCGTCCTCGGATTGCTCACGGCCGGCGTGGGTGGAGCCGACAAGCCAGCCGACAAACCGAAGGACGACCCAAAACCGCCCACTCGCAAAGAACTGATGGACGCCAAGCTCAAGCATACCCAGACGGTGCTCGAAGGGATCGCGGTGAACGACTTCGACAAGATCGTCACCGCCGCCGACGAACTGGTGCGGATGTCACGGGCGAACGATTTCCTCAACGCTTACAAGGGGGAGGAGTATACGTTCCAGGTGAACACCTTCCGCCGGGCGGCGGCGGCCGTCAGCGACAAGGCGAAGGCAAAGAACATGGACGGGGTGATGGTTGCCTACAACGAACTCACTCTTACCTGCCTGAAGTGCCACCAAGCGATGCGGGACAAAAAGTTCGACGCCCGCCTCCCCCTGCCCGACGCCCCGAAACGCGGGGAGTGACCCGCGGGCGGCCGGCGTGATTCCGCCGGCCGTCGAGCGGCCCCGTGTAATGCCGGGCCGTCCGGCGTGTTCCCCTCCCGAGACGCCCGTCTCGCACCACTCACCACCCGGAGGGGATACCCATGTTCCGCCTGTTCGCCTTCACTGCAGCCCTGCTGATCGCCGCACCCGCCTTCGCCGACGAGAAGAAGGCCGAGGGCAAAGGCAAGCTCGACAAGAGCAAGATGTTCGAGGTGATGGACGCCGACGGAGATGGCAAGGTGGGCAAGGACGAGTTCAAGAAGGGGATGGAGAAGATGGCTGAGAAGTTGAAGGAGCGGGCCGGCGACAAGGGCGGGAAAGGAGCGGCCGTGTTGGAGAAACTCGGCGACAAACTGGGCGAAAAACTATTCGAGAAGCTCGACGCCGACTCCGATGGCAAGCTGACCAAGGAGGAGTTCGAGAAGGCCGAATTCGACCCGACCAAACTGCGGGAACTGCTCGGCAAGGGCAAGTGAGCGGTGTGATACCGAGAGGCAAAATTTGCTGCCGGGAACAACACACTTTAGCTGAGAATCGAGCCTGGAGGTGGGGCGTTCGCCTGCAAGTACCGCCATCCGGACCCAGTGCAAGTCTGGCCCGCACACGGCGATTTCAGGTGAACGCACCACCGTCAGCACCGTTACTACCGGGAAAACTCAACTCATCTTCCCCCACCGGCCGACAATCTCCCTGGTCGCCGGTCGGCGGGATCTTCCGCCCACCCCAGACCACGCCCCGCCCGTGGAGGTGCCGATGGCCCCGCCGACCCGCTTCCGACCCGCGCTCAACAAACTGGAAGACCGCACCACACCGGCGGGCAACATCACTGCCCGGGTGGTGGACGGCACGCTGTTCGTAACTGGTGACGATGCCGACAACGCCGTGGTGGTGGCCGGCACTGGCCGTCAGAGCGTGGCCGTTCGCCCGGGGGACGCCACCACTACCATCAACGGCCTACCGGCTGGGCAGGGCTTGTTCATCGGTGGCATTACGAAAGGCATCGTCGTACGCACCGAGGGGGGCAACGACACCGTCACCCTCGAAGGGGTACGGAACGGGCGGTATGTCGGGGTGTTCTCTGGCGAGGGGGACGATGTGGTCACCCTGAGTGGTGTGAATGCCCGTGGGACGGCGGAAGTGGTGACCGAGGACGGAACGGACACGGTGCGTGTGGTCAACAGCACCTTCCGCAGGAGCCTGGCGGCGAACCTGGGGGCTGGGAACGACACTCTGGAGATTACCGGGTCGGATGTCCGCGACCTCACCCGGCTGAATGGGGGCGATGGGCAAGACTCACTCGGAGCGGCCGGCGGGCAGTTCAAGCGGTCGATCGGGTACGCCAACTTCGAGGGCGTGTTCAACGGTCCGATCCCGCCGACCCCGCCAGTGCCGCCCCCACCGATCGCGCCGACGGCCCCCACGGTGACTGCCGCCAGCTCCGCCGGCGAAAGTACGGCTGCCGCTCAGATCCCGTTCAGCTTCACCTTCAGCCAGCCGGTTTCTGGGCTGATCGATACGGCCATCGATGTAAGCAACGGTACGGTGAGCAACCTCACCTCGCCCGACCGCCGCACGTTCACGTTCAACGTCACGCCGACGGCCGACGGGGTGGTGACGGTGAGCCTGCCTGCCAACGCGGTGACGGACGACCAGGGGCGGCAAAACTCGGCGTCCAACACGGTGACCGTGCGCTCGATCCGCACCGACGCTGGGATGGTACCCCGCGATGCTCCGCCAAACCCGAACGACCCGAACTTCGTGGCCGCATCGAACGGGCTGGCAACTTGGGACGTTGTGCCGGGTAGCGGCACGGCGATCACCGGCAACACTACCCGCGTGCAGGCCTTCTACACCGGCTGGCTGACCGATGGCACCAGTTTCGACGCCGGCCGCACCACCGGACAGCCAGTGCCGTTCACCCTACCGAACGGAGTGATCCCCGGATTCGCCCAGGGGTTGATTGGTATGCAGGTAGGCGGTATCCGCCGTATCCGCATCCCGGCGGAATTGGGGTATGGGAACAACCCACCACCGGGATCGTCCATCCCGCCGAACGCCACCCTGATCTTCGAGGTGAAACTGGTGACGATCGGCTAACGGCCAGCGGCGGGACTGGCTTACACCAGCCGCTCCCGTCGCCGGACCCACCACTCACACCCGAGCAGCACGGCAATCAGTGCATACAGCAGGGCATGGCTCCACACCTGGAGTAGGGGTGTGGGGTCGTTCAGCGGCACTCGCTCCGCCTCGGGGAGATCGTCGATGACCTGATCAGCATCGGCGAGGGTGTAAAACTTACCGCGGCTCTCGGCTGCGGCTCGCGCCAATTCTGCCCGGTCCATTTCCAGGCGATCACGCTCACCCGGTGGCGGCAGCACTCTTGCTTCGGCCCGCGGGCGGTTGGCTGGCGTCGTCGGCGAACCTTCCACCAGCGTGAACACATACTCCCCTTCCGGAGTGCGGGGCAACAGCGTCTCGTACACCCGCGTCGGAGCGTCGCCGGCTTTCAGGTCTTTGACCCCGCTCAGCGTCACCGTGCGAGTCTCGGAGTCGCCGATGGGGGCCGCCCGGCCAGGGAGCAGAATTGGCTTGCGGGCCACCTGCACCTTCACGGCGGTGGCGGCGTCGGGTGGTTTCTGGTCATCCGGGAAGCGCACAGTCACGCGAATCGGTTCGTTCCGGCGGTAGGCGGTCTGCTTGTCCGTCTTCAGTTCGATACGGGTCACCCGGCTGCGGGCGGCAGTACGGACGGCCTGCGTCCAGAAGTGGTTGAAGCGTTCCTCGCTGCTCCGCCACCGCCAGCGCCAGGTTTCATCGAAGGCGAAGAACACCACTCGCCCGCTTCCGACGAAGTGCTGAAGCACGACTGGATGGTTCGCACCGCCGTCGCCCGTTTCGGGCAACTTTGTCGGGTGGACGGCCAACACCTCGGCGGAGGGTTTCTTCCGCCAGCCAGTGCTGGCCCAGAAGAACGGTTTCAGCCCTTCCCAGATCTTGGCGTTCTCATCTTCGTCGGGCACGAAGCGGAACAGCGGGTGAGTGCGGCCGAGGGGCGTGAGCTTCGGCAAGTAGCCGTCGGCGAGTGGGGTTTCGACGGGGGTCGGTGGCGGTCCATTCGTCTTGGCGGCGGTTTCGCTCTGGGTGATGGGGAGCAACTCGCCAAGCGGGGTGGTGAAGAGCCGGTGTGGAGTGGCGTGTTCGCCGGCCACGAACAGCAAGCCGCCGCCCTTCATCTTCACGAACTCGACGAGGTCGTTGAACAACTGGTTCGCTTTGGGCACCTGGATCGGGTCAACGTCGCCGAAGATGACCACGTCGTACTCGAACAACTGGTTACGGGTCGGGGCTGCCCCTCGGAGCCGTTCGCCGCTCTTGTCGGAGGTCCAGTGGCCGGTGCTAGCGTCGAGGAGCAGCACATCCAGTTCGACTGCCCGCGTGTTCCGGGCTTCTTCCACCTCGCGTTCCAGCAGAGCCTTCACAAAGCGGTACTCGTACCGTGGCTGGCCGTCGATCAGGAGTACCCGTAGCCGTTTCGAATCGGTCACCAGCACCACGCGTTCCATGCGGTTATTCAATGTCTCGGCCTCGCCGGGCTGAACCGGCACCTCGATGACGAAGGTCTTTTCGCCGACCTCCTCGGGGGTGTGGATGAGCCGCACCGGTACCGGTTTGCCGTTCGAGTCGATGTTGACCGTTTGTCGGCCGCGTTCGATCCGCTTCTCCCCCTGCCGTTCGTACAGCACCACTGGCACTGCCGACGGCGGGTTCGGCCCCCGCGCAGTCAGCCGGGCTTCGAACACCAGTTGGTCGCCCTTGAGCACCACGTCATCCGCCTTCAAATCGGACAACACCAGATCGGGCGGATCAACGCTCTCGCCCACGCCGACGAGGTACAGCGGCACGTTCGACCTCGCTGCCTCGCGGCCGGCACGGGTGAGGTCGTCTCCGGCGGTCACCACTCCGTCGGTGAACGCGACCACCGCCGAGAGCGATCCACCGCGGAACGACTTGAGCACCGCTTCGATCGCGTCGCCGAGTTTGCTACTCTCACCGTCAGCGGTCGCAGCGTTCAGAGCGTGGCAACCGTTCGCCACGTCGGCTCGCTCGTTCAACTCGGCCACTAGCCGGGCCTGATCGGCCATCGTGTAGATGTGCAGCCGCACTTGTCGCCGGGTGAGCAGCGTGTTCAGCCACTCGCCATCCTTGCGGGTGAGCAGCGCCTGAGCGAGCCGTAGGCGATCGCCTTCGGGCAGGTCGACCGAGTTCAGCAGTTCGGCCGCCTTCGCCTTCACGGCGGGGTCCTGGAAACGGTCCTTCGTCGCCATACTCGCGGAGGTGTCGAGGAGTAGTACCACATCGGGCCAGCTTTCCTGTACGAACACCACCCGCAATTGCGGCAGGGCGACGAACCCGAGGAGCAGCACAGCGGCCAGCCGCAGCACGGCCGGCAGGATCACTCGCCGACGGCGATCGGTAGCCCTGCTTTCAAGCCAATAGAGCAAGCCAACCCCCAGCACCGATATCACCACCGCCCCGAGTTGCACCCAGCGATTACCGATCGCAGCATCGAGGTAGTGCAGGAGTGTGCCGAACGCTCCGGAATTTTTCGGTGGGCGGGCGAAGCCGTTGACCGCCGTGCCCTCCAGCCACCAGCGGTTGCCCTCCCCTGGCCCAGCAGCGGGTGTGCCGAGCCAGCCGGCGATCGCATCCCGCCAGGAGTCTGGCAAAAAGCCGAACGGGCGGTTCCCGAACCACTCATGGGCAACGGTGAATAACAACCCGGCGGCGGCCATGAGCGGAAAGGAACCGACCAACCACCACAGCGCCCGGCCGACCACTCCGCCCGTCTTCTCGCTCTTCACCCCGACCGCGCCCGACCGCGCCGGCCCGACCCGCCAGGCGTACCACAGTTCGAGCAGCCACGCGGCCAGCGCGAGCAGTAGGAACCAACGTGCGATGGTTGACCCCCACTTCCTGGGCACCAGTACCGGAGTGCCGCCATCGGAAGTCGTCACCTTCATCTCGGCGGGGTCGGCCACCACTTGCACACTTGGCCCGAGATCGGTCAGGCGGTTCGGTTCGATCCGGGCGAGGTCCGACTCGCTCCCGCCGCCGGGTGTCGTTTCCGGCACGTTCACCGCGAACAGGTGCGGTTTCTTTTCCGGCCCGACCAGACGGTACAGCCCCGACAGCAGCGTATCGGGATACCGCGCGACCCCGGACTCATCGCCAGCCAGAATGGGCACGTCGGTCACTGCACCGTCCGGGGCGTACACCGTTGCCTTCAGGCCCACCGTCGTGACGGGGAAGAATTCTTCGAGCGGCTCCCCCGAGCGAGCAGTATGGCGGTCGGGGTTCGTCGCCGCGAACCGCAACAACTCGTGCGCCATCGGCAGGTAACTCGGCAACACCGGCCAGTCGGTCCAGTCACGGTTGAACGTACTCGTGTACACCACCACCCGCCCACGGTGCCGCGGCATCTCCACCACTGCCGCATCTCGCTTGCTCGCCGGTTCACCCGGCTTCGGTAGCGGCGACTTGGGCGCAAAGAACGACAACACCCGGCGGGCGCGGCCATCCTCCGGAGCATCAAGCAGTGCGTACTGCTTGAACGGAACGGTAACGAGGCCCGCGCGGGCGTTGTCGGTACGGAAGGCCGCGAGCGGGTCGAGAGTGAACGCTTTCTCGTCGGCGCTCAGCAGGAAGCCGACGTCGTCGGGGGCCGACTTCACCCCGAGAATCTTCCCTGGCAACAGGCCGGTGCCATCGGCATAAAGCAGTTCGTTGTAGCGGTCGCGGTTGGCCACCGCGTTTGGCCCGAGGCCAATGACTACCCCGCCCCCACGCTTCAAATGAGCTTCCAACCGGGCGATCTGTGCCGGCGAGACGGTCGGCACATCGCACAGGAAAACACAATCGACCGCCGACAGGTCCGAAAACGCCGGATCGTTAAACTCACTCAGACTGACCGTCCGCGGCCGGGCGGGGTTGGTGTAGGTCGCCTTCCCCCGCGGTGGGTCGAGCGCCGTTTGCAGGTACTCACTCGCCCGTTGAAACGGATCGGTGCTCGGCTTGCCGTTCACTAGCAGGCACGGCAGTCCCTCCCGCACCTCGAACGCCAGCGCACGAGCATCGTCGGCCAGCAACCCATCGGCTTCGGTCAACCTGACCTGAAGCAGGTGCGGGCCGGCCTCGCGAAAACGGTTCGCTCCGTCGAGCACGAAAGCCACGCTCGCCTGCTTTCCGCTCTCGACCACATCAATCACGCGGGAATCGACCGGCACCGGAGTCGTGCTGTCGCCTCCGCCGGGTCGCAACATCGCCAACTCCACCCGCACCGACTGCCGGTTCGTCTTGCCGAAGTTCTGCACCTGCACCAGCACCGCGGTGGGCGAATCCACCAGCGGCAGCGGGTCGGCGAGTGCCACGCCGGCCACGGTGAGGTTGTCGGCGTCGTCATCGGCCACGTTCACGATGGCCACGTCGGCCTTCGGCAAGATGCGGGGCCAGTAGTCCGGCGGGGGGCTGTCGGTCTTCGGCAGAGTCGGCGACCATGCCGTGCGTTGCAGGTCGGTGAAGATCGTCACTTGCCGGCGGGGATAGTTTCGTGGCGAGCGGGCGAGAGTGTCGGCGACGAGCGTGAGGGCCGAGGGGTAGTCGGCCGTGCCGTGGGTTGGCTTCAGATTACGAACTTCCAGCGCAACCTTCTCGATGTCGTTTGACGGACCAGGCACCACCGCCTGAGCACCACCGGCGAGGGCGACGATGGTGAACCCGTCACCGGGATTGGCGTTTCGCACCATCTCTTCCATCTGGCCCACCGCTCGCTCAAACCGTGTGCCGGCCGGGCCGTTGGCGGTCATGCTGAGTGAACAGTCGAGAACGACAACGTGATGGGTGCGGAGGGTGGAGGCGGCGAGCTGGGCCTGACCAGGGCGGATCGCCTGCCACACCGGCTCGGCCCACTCGGTAGCCGCGATCATTCCGAACAGCGGCAACACCAGTGCCAGAACTCGCAAGGCGAGCAACAACCAGCGATCGATACGCCGCTTGTGTTTCTTCTGAGCGCTCTGCAAAAACCGGACGGCCGCCCACGGCACGATCTGATACCGCTGTCGGCTGAGCATGTGGATCAGCACGGGCAGCGCCACTGCACCGGCAGCAGCAGCGGCGGCGACGAGCGGAACGGCGAACGAGGCAAACGGTGCGAGGTGCATCCCGTCAGACTACCTGTACAGACCACGCCGGGCTATGGGCGAAGCATCAACGAATGATAGTCGCAGCCCGATCCGCACAGGTAGCCGCCAGTCACGAGTGGCGACGAGCAGGTGCGGGCTAACTATAATCTCATAAATCCCGCCTTGCCCCGTTCCTTGAGGGCTGTTTCGTATGCGTCGTCTCGCGCTCCCCGGCGTCACTTTGGCTGCCATTTTCGCCTTGTTTGCCGTTCGCCCGAGTGACAACCGGTTGTCGGCCGAACCGGGGTCGTCACCAGTCAAGCCAGACAACGGCAAGCTGCAATACAACCGCGATGTCCGTCCCATCCTGGCCGAGAACTGCTTCGCCTGTCACGGCCCCGATTCGGCCTCTCGTAAAGCGAAGTTGAGGCTCGACCAGCGAGACGCCGCCATCGAGAGCGAAGCATTCGTGCCGGGCAAACCGGACGAGAGCGAGTTCGTCAAGCGGTTGTTCTTGAAAGACGACGACGACAAACGAATGCCCCCGCCGAAGTCGCACAAGGATCTGACCGCGGCACAGAAAGCGACCCTCAAGCGGTGGATTGCCGAGGGGGCGGAGTATGAGGCCCACTGGTCGTTCATCGCGCCGACCAAACCGGCCGTGCCGACGTTCGCGGGCGATGCGATGGCGACCGCGTTCATCAAGACGCCCATCGATGCCTTCGTGTACGCCGAGATCAAGAAACGTGGCCTGGAACCAGCTCCTGAAGCCGACCGCCGCACGCTCGCCCGCCGGCTCAGCCTCGATCTAACCGGCCTACCGCCCGACCCGACTGAGGTGGAGGCGTTCGTCGCCGACAAGGCCTCGGACGCGTACGAGAAGTATGTCGACAAGCTGATGGCAAAGCCGCAGTGGGGCGAGCACCGCGGGCGGTACTGGCTCGACTACGCCCGGTACGCCGACACCCACGGCATCCACTTCGATAACTACCGCGAAAACTGGGCTTACCGCGACTACGTCATCCGGGCGTTGAACGCCAATGTACCGTTCGACCGATTCACGGTGGAGCAACTCGCCGGCGACCTGCTACCAAACGCGACGATGGACCAAAAAGTCGCCACCGGCTTCAATCGCAGCCACATCACCACCAACGAGGGCGGAGCGATCAACGAGGAGTACCTCGTGCTCTACACCCGCGACCGCACCGAAACGGCTTCGGCGGTGTTCATGGGACTGACAACCGGGTGCGCGGTTTGCCACGACCACAAGTTCGACCCGATCACCATGCGCGACTTCTACAGCATGGCGGCGTTCTTCAACAACACCACCCAAAACGCGATGGATGGGAACATCAAGGACACCCCGCCGAACCTGTTCGTGCCCGCCCCCGAAGACCGCGAGAAATACCTCACCTGGGAGAAGCGGAAGAACGAAATCGCGGCGAAGGTAGACGAGCGGAAGAAAGCCGCCCGCCGGGACTTCGACCAATGGCTCGCCGGGCTGAAGCCGACCGACGTGCAAGCCCCGACCGAGGGACTGGTGGTACAAGGGGAGTTCGCCGAAGGGAAGGGGGACAAGTTTACGTTGAAGGTCAACGGGAAGGACGTTGAACTGAGCCGCCCGAAAGAGGCCGACTGGAGGACTGGCCCACTCGGCAATGAGCAAAAAGTGCTCGGGGTGAAGGGCGGAAATTCGCCGAACTTCCCGCCCGAAGTTGGCGACATCGACGCCGCCAAGCCGTACACCGCCGCCGCGTGGGTGCAGATCCCCAACCGCGGACAAATGGGGGCGGTGTTCTCCAAGATGGACGAGAAGGACAACTACCGCGGGTGGGACCTGTGGCTGGAGAACGACAAGTTCGCCGCCCACCTGATTGGCCAGTGGCCAGCCGACGCCATCAAGATCACCACCAAGAATAACTTCAACCCGAACAACTGGTACCACGTGGCGGTGACGTGGGACGGCGGGCAGAAGGCCGGCGGGCTGAAGCTGTACGTAAACGGTGAGTTCCAGCCGGTCGACGTGTTCGCCAACAACGCGAACGTCAACCCGAACGCCCACCAGACGAAAGTGCCGGCCGGTGACACCCGAACGAAAGCCCCGTTTGCCATCGGCCGCCGCACGCCGGCATCGCCCCTGCGAGCGGTCGGCGTGTCGGATCTGCGGCTGTACGACCGGGCACTGGAAGCCGGGCAAGTGGCAGAGTTGGCGGCGGTCAACCGCATTCGGGCAGTGCTGGCCAAACCAGCCGATAAACGACAACCGAAAGACACCGACGAACTCTTTACCTGGTGGCTCGGGACGAAAGACCCGGCCTCGAAGGAACTCACCGAAGCCCTCACCGCCGTGAAGGCGGAAGAGGTGGGGTTCCGCACCCGCGGCACTACAGCTCCGATCTCGGTGGAGAAGGCGACCCCGCCAGAGGCATTCATCCTCAAGCGCGGGGAGTACGACCAGCGAGGCGAGAAGGTGAGCGCCGACACCCCGCTATCGCTCCCGCGGATGGCAAAAGAACTGCCACGGAACCGCCTCGGATTCGCCCAGTGGCTACTGAACAAGGAACACCCGCTCACCGCCCGCGTCACAGTCAACCGATTCTGGCAGGAGTTGTATGGGCAGGGGTTGGTCCGCACGACCGGCGACTTCGGCATCAGTGGCGAACTGCCCAGCCACCCGGCCCTGCTCGACTGGATGGCCGAAGAATTTGAAAGCCACTGGGATGTCAAGCGATTCTTCAAGCTCCTGGTGACGAGCGGGACCTACCGACAGGCGGCAGTAACGACGAAAGAGAAGCTGGAAAAAGATCCGAACAACATCTACCTGAGCCGCGGCCCGCGGTTCCGCATGGACGCTGAGATGATCCGCGACTACGCCCTGGCGGCGAGCGGGCTTCTGGTGCCGAAGATCGGCGGGCCGAGCGTCAAGCCGTACCAGCCTGAAGGGGTCTGGGAGGCGGTCGCCATGCCGGAGAGCAACACGCGGTTCTACAAGCGGGACGCCGGCGAGAACCTGTATCGGCGGAGCATGTACACGTTCTGGAAGCGGGCCGCACCGCCAGCGGCGATGGAGGTGCTGAACGCCCCCAACCGCGAGACGTGTACCGTGCGTCGTGAACGGACGAACACACCCCTGCAAGCGCTACTCACGCTGAACGACGTGCAGTATGTCGAGGCGGCCCGCGTGCTCGCCGAGAAAGCGATCGGGGCGGCCGCGGGGGAAGACCAGCGGATCGACTTCATCGCCCAGCGGTTGCTGGCCCGACCGTTCACCGAAAAGGAACTGCCGGTGGTGAAGGGAAGCCTGGCCGAACTGGGGAAGGTGTTCGCGGCCAAGCCGGAGGAGGCGAAGAAGTTGCTCACCGTCGGCGACCACAAGAGCGACCCGAAGCTAAAGGCCGAGGAACTGGCCGCGTGGACGATGCTGTGCAACCAACTCATGAACCTGGACGAGGTGCTGAACAAGTGATGCCGCAGGATGGGTACCGCCGGATCTGACGACTCGTACGGACCCACCTCCACGCCCTCCCCACCCGACACACCAGCCCGCTCACGCGGGCCGCTCGCCAGGAGATTCCATGACCCCGCTCTTCCCGAACGCGTTCGCCGCCCACCACACCCGCCGGGC
>JALOQR010000083.1 GCA_025459365.1 Fimbriiglobus sp. | reverse complement strand
CGGGGCCTTGAGGATGAACGACTGGTCCACGCCGGAGAGCGGGTGCCCCCGCTTCACGACCGTGCCTAGCCCGAGGTAGTCGTAGCTCTCCACCGTGCCACTCGGGTCGGACAGGGAACTGAGGCGACTGATGCCGTCATTTATCCCCGATGCGTAGTTGTGGGTCAACACGTAACCGCTCGGGTACGTGATGCTGGTCAGCCGCGAGTGGTTGGAACTGCCGAGAGTGCTGTACCCGTACTGCACCTTCGGACTGGTGGAGGTGTTCACCGCCGCCCCGCGGCTCTGCCACTCGGTCGTCAGTTGGCCGAGGCCGTTGAACTGGCGTTGCGTCTGCGTCACGATGTCACTTGCGGTCACTTCAATCAACGTGGATGGCCGTGCGGTTTCGGATGAAACAGGGCTGTTTCTTCCGCAACACGGACGAAATCGCTAGCCCAATAGTGGCGATCATCTTATCCCGATTGCTGTGCCATGCTGATGACCCACCGATTGGCGGAGGAGGCAACCGCCCAATCGAGATTACCACCTGCTCTCTCCTGGGCCTTGTCATGTCCGAGACATTTGGTTGGTCCGAGCCAGCCCTGTCTGCACGGCTAGCCGCTCTCGACCTCACTCCGGCGGAACGGCTCGCCCTTGCTACTGCTTGGCCTGGGGTCAGGGAGGCGGCGGATGCCCTTGCTGTTGGTCTGTACCAGCGTTTCAGGGCGGTTCCTGCCTTGGCCGAACTCTTCAGTTCCGACGAGCGTGTGACACGGCTGGTGGCCACACTGAAGGAGTATCTGAGGGCGTTGTTCTGCGACCCTATCGACACTGGATACGTTTCTCGCCTACTGGCGGTTGGGGTGGTCCACCACCGCCTCCGTGTGACGCCCCAATGGTACTTGGCTGCGAACGCCCACCTCCTGTCGGGGTTTGTCCCGCCGCTGCTGGCAACGGCTGAATCCCCGGCCGCTGGCCTCCGCCGGCTCGTGGTCCTGGTCAAGTCTCTTTTGTTCGATGCCAGTGTGGTGCTCACCTCCTACGGTCAGAGCGCTGACCAGGCGATGACGGCCGCTTCCCCCGCCGTCGCCCCTGCAACCACGGATGGTCACCCGGCGAGCGAGTCTGGCGTTCCGAACGAACGGGGTGTTAGTCGCATCCCGCTCACGCGTGAGGAGGCGGAGGCCCGGGCAAACTTCATCGGGTTATCCGCGGCGGATGTGGGCTTGATCCGGTCGGTCCGTGAGCCATTGTCGGCGGCCATTTCGCCCGTGCTGGCCGAGTTCTACCAGATGGTCATGGGCAGCCCAGAGTTGGCGGACCTGGTGCCGACCGATCAGGTCGCTCGGCTGATCGGGCTACTGGGAGCGTACTGGGAGGAGTTTTTGGATGGCCGTTTCGACCGCCCCTACGCTGCTTCCCGCATGCGGGTGGGAGTCATTCATGAACGCATTGGCCTGCCCCCCCACTGGTACCTGATCGGCCTGGCACGCCAGGCATCCGGACTTCTCGCAGCCCTCCCGCCCACGCGGCCCGACCTGCCCGATGTGGCAGCCGCCATCGTCCGCGGGGTGGTTTACGACGTGACCTTCGTAGTGGATGCGTACATGACCGCCCGGGCGGACACCCTCCTGCATGCGGAGGGGATCGCTGGCCAGTTGTTGAGTGGCCTGACCTCGGCAGTGGCAGTGGCCGACCCTCACGGGCGGGTAATGTTCGCGAACGCGCCGTTTGTTGCTCTGTGCGGCATCGAGCCAGGGATGCTCTATCTGCTCCCTCTGGCAGATGCTGTACCCGTGGCGGAGGTCGGCGAACTTGTTGCTCAGGCCCGCGGAGGAGAATGGCGAGCCACCGCCTTGAGCCGGTGGGGGGAGGGCATGTATCGGATCACGGCCACCGAGTTGAACCGAGAACGGGCAGCCGGTGAGCGGCCGGTCGTGGTGGTGTTCGACGAAGTGAGCGGCTTACTCAACGCCGGCGTCCGGTTGGAGTCGGACGCGGCCCACTTTGAACGGATGGCGAATGCCGTACCGGCCGTACTCTGGGAACTCGACGTGGAGTCGGACACTCTCGTCACCCTCTCCCGCCAGGCGTTCGACCTGACCGGATACCGTGCGGTGACGCTACTCGGGCGGTCCGGCGGCTGGACTAACCTGGTAGCTGAGAGTGATCGAGCCGGTTTCCAGGCAGCGTGCATGGGGGTCGAACCAGGCGGGGTGGCAGTGTGCGAGTATCGAGTGCGGCGGGCCGACGGTCGGCAGGCGTGGGTTCGCACCCACCTCAGCCGGCCAAGCGACCCGGATCGCCGAGTATTGGCTGGAATCAGCCTGGAAGTGACCGCCGCTCGCGAGGCGGATGAGCGGAGGATGAAGGCGCTCGGTTTGGTGGCAGGTGGCCTCGCTCACGTGCTGAACAACGCCATGACAGTGGTCCTCGGTAACCTGGAACTCCAGGCCTCTTCGCCCGATACACCCGACGGACAGTTTCTGGCAGCTGCAACCGCTGCGGCCCGCAAGGCCGCCGCCGCCGCGACCCGCTTGCAAGCGTTCGCCGGTGGTCGGTTCCTGCGTCCGCGGTCGGTCGATCTCGCGGCGTTCGTGTCGGCCCACGTTGCGGACTGGCAACGGGCACTCGGGCCGCACATCCGATGCACCGTTCACACACCGCCCGGTCTGTGGCAGGTGTCGGTCGATCCGGACGAACTCGATGTCGCAATCCATCACCTGCTGGACAACGCTCGGCGGGCAGCGCCGGGCGGTCAGGTGACGGTGGGCGTGCGAAATGTCACCGCCGGCGAGGGCGATCGGGACCGCCCTTCTGTCGGGGGCGAGTGGGTGGAAGTGAGCGTACACGACAACGGAACCGGCATGACCGAGGAGGTCCGCCGACGGGCCGTCGAGCCATTCTTTACCACCCGTGTCTCGGCCGAGGGTGCTGGGCTGGGGCTGAGCTGTGCGTACGGATTCGCCGGGCAGAGTGGCGGGCACCTGAACCTGATCAGCGAGCCTGGGAAGGGAACAACCGTCGCCATGCGCTTCCCGCGACTGACCGCACCACCTGGCCCACCACCGGCTGGGACCGCCCGCCCTCCGCGGGTCTTGGTCGTCGAGGATGAGGCCGGCGTGAGAGCCTTGTTTACCCATCTCCTTCAGGCGAGTGGGTTTCAGGTGGTGGCGGCGGGAACGGCGGCGGAGGCAGAGGTGGTTTTCGACACCGTGCCGGTAGACGTGCTGTTGACCGATGTGCTGCTCGGGGAAGGGTTGGACGGGCTGACGCTCGCCCACCGGCTGACAGCCCGCTTGCCGAGCCTCCGGGTGATCGTGACGAGCGGTTATGTCCCGCTCGACGAACACGGAACAAACCTGCCATCGGGTTGGGTACGCCTGCCCAAGCCGTTCTCGCTGGCCCAACTGATCGTCGCCATTCGCTCATTGCCAACGCCGGATGTGAGTGGAGCCTGACTCCGTTGCGAGTTCACTCGACCATCCACCGGCCGGACTAGCCCCGAGTCATGACTCCATCGAATGGTCGATTCCGAAGTACTACGAGGGCGGATGCGTAGAACCTGGGGCTGGTCGGCGGGCCAACCGGCCGGCAAGGGGAATCCCGGCGGCAATCGTGCCGAGGCTGAGTAGGGCGAACAATCTCTTCTCCGGATCGAGCACCTGAGCGACGATGCTCCAGATGATGAGTGCCAGATAGAGCAAAGGTGGAAGCGGGTAGAGGGGTACGCGGAACGTTCCCCGAATTCCGCGCCGACGAAGTGGGAAGATACTGGCCACCACCAATCCGGAAGCCGCCGCCAGCCCAACCGAAACATAGTCGAGCAAGTCTTCGAGCGAAGGAGTCCAGATGAACATGGCGGCAACGCCTCCCTGGGCAAGCGTCGCCCATACCGGGATGCCACGTCGCGGGTGCAGACGGGCAGCGAATGCCGGGAAATACCCATCGCGAGCCATGGCGAACGTCACCCGCGGGCCGGTGAGTACGTACGCACTGACCGACGCCAACAGGCTCAGGCTGATGAGAACGCCGAACACGTTGGCCACCTGCTGCCCGAACATCTTCACGACCGCCGTTTCGGCGACCTTCTGAACAGCGGGGTCATCGAACGAGAGGGCGGTCATGGTCGCCGGGTTGAGGGCGAACACGTAGGCGAAGTTGACCAGGAGGTAAAGTGCCGTGACCGTGAGGGTGCCCGTGAGTAAGGTGCGGGGCAGCAAGCGGGCTGGGTCGCGGATCTCACCGGCGAGGTAAGCGGCGGCGTTCCACCCGGAGTAGGCGTAACTCACATAGATGAGGCCAGTCGCCAGGGCGGGCCACTGGGCGGTGGTCGGCCAGTGGCCCGCCGACAGGTGCCCCCAGTCGCCGGTGCCAAACAGCAATCCACCCGCACCGAGGCTGAGCAACAACGCGAACTTGACCGTGGTGATCGCCACCTGAAACCGCCCACTCGCGCTCTGGCCGAAGCAGTGAGCAACGGTGACGAACGCGATGATCGTGGTCGCTCCGGCAGGCACAACCCAGCCGGGCAGGCCATTGGGGAAATAGCCAGCGAACGCAGCGGAGAAGTACGACACGGCGATGCGGGCCACGACCGCGGTCGGGCCGCAGAACCCAAGCACGAACGTCGCCCAGCCGGTGACAAACCCGGCCCCCCGGCCAAAACCCTCACGGACGAACAGATAATCTCCGCCCGCCTGCGGTAGGGCAGTGGCCAACTCGGCGATGGTGAATGCCCCGCACAGTGCCATCAACCCGCCGATGATCCAGAGTGCGAGTAGGGCGGTTGGGTTGCCGGTCGCCGTGAGGGTAAACCCGGAAGTGGTCAGAATTCCCGCCCCGATCATGCTTGCCACGACGACGAATGTGCCGGTCCAAAAGCCGAACTGACGCGGCGGGAGCAGGGCAGGGGTGGTCATCGGATGCTCGGGGAGGATCAAGGGGCGGGAATGTAGGCGTACCCGCGCGCCTGCCAGTTGATGACGGCCGTGACCGCCGATGCGGCGATTCGCACATCCTTACGCACCTCGCGAGCCGACAACCCCTTGCGAGCGAGTGACTGGCCGCAGACCTGCACCTCAACGCCAGCTTTGGCCAGTTTCGCCAGTAGGTCGCCCGCCGGGTGTGGTTGGCCGGTGGCGGCCTTGTACGCGGTGTCGTTGAGGGCGGTGGTGGTCGCGTCGCCGTGCAGCACCACCGCCACTTTCGCATTCACACTGGGTGTGAATGCGGCAACCACGTTGAGCAGAGTCGCGGCTCGCTCCAGGCCCGCGGGTGGCTTTGCCGGATCCTTCATGGCGGTGACGTCGAACACCACCTTGCTCTCGTTCTGAGGCAACTCCACAGCGCCGGGGATCTCGACCACCACTCCATACCCCGGCACGGCCGGCGAGATCGCCACCGGCTTCTTCTCCTTCTTCGGTTCGGCCGGCGAAGCGTCCTTCTTCGGCTCGTCCTTTGTGCGGGTGAAGAGGACCATGTAGTTGTCTTTGAGCAGGTCTTTCACCTCTTCGCTTTTCTCGAACCCCGCGGCCGTGATCTCCTTTTCGACGACCTCTTGCCCGGCCCGGACGTGGCTCAGCGTCCACGCCGAACTCACTCCCTCGATCCGCTTGAAATCGACAATCACCAGTTTGCCGCCCGGCTTGATCGCCCGGTGAAGGCTGGCGAGCGTTCGCTCCGGGAACTCGAAGTGGTGGTAAGTGTCGCACACGAATGCCACATCGACCGAGGCCTTCGGCAGGTCAACCGAATCTTCGTTACAGAGCACCGGGGTGACGTTCCGGAGCTTGGCCTCGCGGCTCGTCTTCTGGATGTGTTCCAGGAACTTGAGTGAGATATCGACCGCGTACACTTGCCCTTCGCTTCCCACTGCCTTGGCAAACAGGCGGGTGTGCAGGCCGGTGCCCGCCCCCACATCGGCGACGACCATGCCCGGCTTGACCCCGCACGCCGCCACCAGTTTGTCCCGCAGCATGTAGACTTCGCGGCTCTCCCCCTCGAAGGTTCCCTTGTACTTCTCCACATCGGGGTTCTTGAACGGCTCATTGATGCCCGGCTTGACGCTCTTCTCCTGGGCGAACGCCGGTAACGCAACCAGCAGCGCGACGACGAATGAGTGACGCATTACGGCACCTCAAGTGGTGGGAACGGGGGCAGTTGCTGGCGAGGCCTCGGCCAGTGGTACCACGTTATCTGTGTGCCGGTAAAGCATCCAGTACACCACGGGGACCAGCACGAGGGTGAACGCCGTCGAGACCACCAACCCGAAGATGAGCGACCAGGCCAACCCACTGAAGACAGGGTCGAGCGTGATCGGCCATGCCCCGAGCATGGCCGCCCCGGCGGTCAGAAGGATCGGGCGGAATCGCACCGCACCGCTTTCGATCAGCGCTTCTCTCAGGCTCGCCCCGCGCTGGCGGACGTGCTGAATAAAGTCGAGCAGCAAGATCGCGTTGCGGTCGGCGATACCGGCCAGGGCGATCATGCCAATCATCGCCGTGGCGGTGAAGTACACCGGGTTGGCGTATCCGCCCACGGTACTGCCGATCGACACATTCAGGAGGTAGAACCCTGGCATGATGCCGATGATCGTGAGCGGAATGGAGATCATCTGGACCAGAGGAATCAGGTAGCTGCCGGTCTGGTACACCATCAGAATGTAGATGAGCAACAACGCCCCGCCGAATGCCAGCCCCAGGTCGCGGAACACATCCAGCGTGATTTTCCACTCTCCCTCGCCGGTCCACACGACCTCGGAGCCGTTTGGAGTCGGGTGATCTCTCAGCTTGAACATAAGGCCGATGATCGCTTCGGCCGGGGTGCGACCGGCGGTGTCGCCGAACACATACCCCACCCGCTGCAAGTTCTTGTGGTAGATGGTTTGCTCGGCCGGGAACTGCTCGAACTGCCCGAGTTCACCCACCTGCACGATCTCGCCGGTCGCGGTCTTGACCCCCAGGCGGGTCAGGTTCGTCAGGCTGGCTCGCTCGGCTGGGGGGAGTTGCAACACGATCGAGAGCGGGTTCAACTCCCGCGGTAGGTGGGCCGACGCCGCCCGGAAGTGCTGAACGCTTCCCTCGCCGGGCGCCATTCCTTGCAGCCCCACCCGCAGGGTATTGGCGATCTCTTCGGTACTCACCCCGGAGAGCGATGCCTTTTCTCTGTCGACCCGGAACACGTATCGGGATCGTTGCTGCTCGAATGTGTCGTCCACGTCCACCACGTCTTTCTCCTGGCCGAACAACTCGCGCACATGCCGGGTGTCGGTTCGCAACTCGTCGTAGCCACGGCCGGGCTTGGGGTAGACCTCGGCCACCAGCGTGCTGAGAACGGGCGGACCTGGGGGTACCTCGACGATTTTGATGCGCGCACCGTGCCGATCTGCCACTGTTTTCAACTGATCGCGCATCCGGAGAACGAGGGCGTGGCTCTGCTGTTCGCGGTCTTCCTTGGCGATCAGGTTCACTCGCAAGTCGCCGCGATGCGGTTCCTGCCGCAGGTAGTAGTGCCGCACCATGCCGTTGAAATCGATCGGCGAGGCGGTGCCAGCGTAGCTCAACACCTCTTTCACCTCGGGGGCGGTTCGCACGCTTTCAGAGAGATCGTGGAGCGCCGCATCGGTCTGCTCCACCGTCGAGCCTTCGGGAAGGTCCACGAGTACCTGGAACTCGTTCTTGTTGTCGAACGGCAACATCTTGAGCGGCACATAACCCAACGCCGGCAAAGCCATCGATCCGAGTAGCAGCACTCCCACGAAGAGGATCAGCGCCCACGCGGCTAGCCGGCTGTTCAGAAACGGTGTGAGCACGGCCTTGTACACCCGGTAGGTGAGGGTCTGAGTCGTTTCAACTGGGGCGTGCCCGCCCTTGCCATAGACCCCCTTGAGCACTTGGTAACTGAGCCACGGAGTGACGGTAAACGCCACCACCATCGACATGAACATGGCGACAGGCACGTTCAGGGCCATCGGCTGCATGTACGGCCCCATCATGCCGGTGATGAACAACATCGGCAGGAACGACACCATCACCACCAGGGTGGCAACAATGATGGGCGGGCGGACTTCGTTCACCGCGGTGAGCACAGCTTTCTTCGCCGGCTCTTTTTTCAGCCCGAAGTGGCGGAAGATGTTCTCGACGTCCACGATGGGGTCGTCCACCACCAACCCCAGAGCCAGGATGAGGGCGAAGAGCGTGACCCTGTTGATGGAGTACCCCGCCAGGTAATTCACGAGCAGTGTCAGGGCGAAGGTGAGCGGCACGGCCGTCACAACTACGAGTGCTTCCCGCCAGCCGAGGGCGAACATCACCAGCGCCGACACAATGATGATGGCGAGGCCGAGTTCGCGGATTAGCTCATCGACCTTCTCCTTCGCCGTTTCGCCGTTATTGCGGGTGATGCGAACTTCCACATCGTGCGGGATCACGTCGGCCTTCAACTCCTCGACCTTCGCCTCGATCGCCTGAGAAACACTGACGGCATTGCTCCCTTTCCGCTTCGCCACGCCCACTGTCACGGCTGGGAAGTCGCCCGCCGGGGCGTGCTCTCCCGCCCCTGGGCCAAAACCGATGCGGGTGTAGTTGGTTGGTTCTTCCGGTCCATCGATGAATTTGGCGACATCGCGGAGGTACACCGGCTTCCCGGCGAACACACCCACGACCAGTGTGCCGAGTTCCCGTGTCGAGCCGAGGAATGGCCCACTTTCCACCGCCACTTCGCGGTTGTCGGCACGGAGGACGCCGGCTGGCACATTCACGTTCGCGCCGATCAGCACGCGGTTCACATCCAGTGCGGTCACCTGGCGGGACGACATCCGCTCCGGGTCGAGCAACACCCGAACCTGCCTTCTCCGTCCGCCGACCACCTCCGTGCGGGCCGTGTCGGGTACCCCCTGGAGGGCCACTTCCACTTGCTCGCCCACTCGCCGTAGGGTGAAGTCGTCGGCAGTACGGCTCCAGAGCGATACGGTCACAAACGGCACATCGTCGATTTCGATCGGCTTCACCACCCATCCAGTGACGCCGGGCGGCACCTGATCGACGCTCATCTGGATCTTGCTATGCAGCTTGACGAGGCTATTTTCGCGGTGCTCACCGACATAGAAGCGGACGGTGACGACCGCCTGCCCCGGCCGGCTCATGCTGTAGACGTATTCCACACCGTCCACCTGGTACAGCAGACGTTCGAGCCGGGCCGATACCTGCTGCTCCACTTCCTCGGCACTCAGGCCAGGGGCGTTCACGAACACGTCGGCCAGCGGGACGACAATTTGCGGTTCCTCCTCACGCGGGGTGAGGACCATCGCCGCCGCCCCGCACCCCAGCATCACCAGGATGACGAGAATCGAGAGGTTGCCGTGCAGGAACGCTTCGATGACGCGGGCGATCACCCCGCCGTCGGTTTTGGTGGACATGGGCAGCCGTGGGGTGGGGGTCAGTTGGCGGGGAGGGCAAGCTTTTCGCCACCGCTCAACCCGGAAAGGATTTCGACCTTGCCGTCTGCCTCGCGGCCGAGGCGAACGAATCGACGGGCGAGGTGGCCGTGACCGTCTTCCACTTCGACGAGATCGAGTTGCCCGCGAGCCTGAATGGCGGCCTTCGGCACCCAGACTCGCTCGGCCACACCGACGGGAATGACCAGTCGGCCGAACATGCCGGGCAGGATGGGGCGGGCCGTCTGTTCCGGCAACGCGAGTTTCACTACCACCGACCGGCTGGCGGTTTGGGCCTGAGGCACAATCTCTCGCACCTGAGCTTCTGCCGAGAGGTTGTTCGCGTCGATTCGCACCGTCAATCGCTGCCCGAGTTTGATGCCGGCGGCAAGGCTCTCGGGTACGTTGGCGTGGAGTTCCAGGTCACTCGGGTCGTACACGGTGAGGAGCGGTTTGCCGGGTGCGGCAATGTCGCCAGGGTCGGCGAATCGGTCGGCTACAACCCCATCAGTACCAGCCACAATCTTGGTGTAAGTGAGCATCACCTCGACGCGGCCGACGGCCTCTCTCGCGCGGATCACCTGGGCCTCGGCCACCCGGAACGCTCCTTCCGCTTTGCTCTTCTCGTCGGCGCTGGCGGCGGAGAGGTTTTTCACGCGGTCGTAATCACGGCTGCGAGTGGCGAGTTCCGCCTGAGCGGCGGTCAGAGCGGCGGACGCTTCCCGTTGCTGGGCGAGCAGGTCGCGGTCGTCCAGCGTGGCAATCACCTCCCCCTTTTTCACGACATCACCGGGCCGCGGCTTGATCTCGCGGATGGAGGCGAGCAGTTGGCTGGCCACGTCCGTCCGTCGGCGGGGTTGCACCGATCCGACGGAGGTAATCGTCTCGGCTTCGGTCGTCCGTTCCGCGGCGACCAACATCCGCCCGGCCGCCGTTGCCTTCTCCACCGGCTCTGAACCGGGGTGTACCTTGTGGTGGAATGCCCCACCCATCCAGGCCAGGAACAGCCCTAACCCGGCGAGTGACACGGCGACAATCACCACGGATTTCAGCACCCCAAGCACGCGCGCCACGGGTGAACGGGGTGTGGTAGGGGCGGTCATCGGTCACCGGGGGCGGGCGGGGCGGGGGGAGGCGTTTCCGAGGTATTGGACCGCGACCGCGGTCCGCACGACTCGGACATTCACGTGCTGATGCCCATCTTGGGTAGCACCCACATCTGCAACACAAACCAAGCCACCAGGAATGCGGCGGCGATGAGGAAGGTTTCCACGGCTTGCCTCCTTGGGGTCGGGGTACTCATTTCTTGTCGTCCTTCTTGTCGGCTTTGGTCGGCACGGGGTGATTCTTGTGAGCTTCGTCGAACCCGTCCTTCACGAACTTGCTCACCACCTCGGCATGAGCTTGAATCAGCTTTGCCACGTCCTTGTCTTTCGACGTTTCCGTGACTTTCACCCCCTTCTCCGTCTTTTCCACGGTCATCTCGATCTTGTCGTAGTGCTTGAAGATTTCGGCAAAGAGCGGATCACGGAGGCGGATACCGTTGCCATCCTTGACGCGTTTGTGCATGGCCGCCACGTGTTCCTGGATCTTCGCCGCCACATCCTTTTTGTCCGACTCGGTGATCGTTTCGACCCCATCATCACGGTTCTTCACCGTGCGGGTGATGTCCTTGTGATGTTCGAGCAGGAAGTGGAACACATCTCGGTCGGCGGCCATGTCGGCCATGCGTCCGGGGCCACGAGCGGGTGGGGCGGCCGGCTTCGCTGTTTGGGGATTGGCCCCAACTTCACAGCACTTGCCGCAACACCCCTCTGTCGGCGGTGCGGCGGGAAGGGTCGCCAGTGCTATCGCGAGGGAAATGACGGGGTTCATGGGTACGCTCCACGGGGGTGAGGGCAATCACAGTGCCGGATCAGTCGTTGGAAGCGGCGGGGAGGATTTTGTTGGCTCGGCCGAACCGCCCCAGACGCCAGAGGCGATGAGCCAAACTCCGCCGACCGCGCCCAGTGTGAGGAACCAGGGATTGACCACCAACCCGAGTACCCCGCCAAGCAGGGATAACCCGCCAGCGGCAATGCAAGTCAGGCGGTGAGCGGTGCGACCAGTCGGGCAGACGGTTTGTAGAGCCTGGGGCATGATGCCGCCTCATTCAGTTGTTTTGTCGGCGAATAAGTTGGTTAGCGGCCGACGGAGCGGCCAGCGATTCGGTCGAGCAGCGCAACGAACCCCTGAGGGTCGGGCATCCCAGACGAGCGATGAACGATTTGCCCGCGGTCGAACACGAGCAGAGTCGGGATACTGGCGACGTCGTAGTAGCTGGCGACCTGGGGTTCGTCGTCCACGTTGACCTTCACGAACATCACCTTCCCGCTGTAGTGCTGGGCGAAGCGATCCAGCAGCGGAGCAAGCGCCCGGCACGGTCCGCACCAGTCGGCGTACAGATCCACGACCACTGGTTCGGCGGCATTCAGCACCTGGTAGCCGAAGTCTTCGGTTGTCACCTTCTTCACGATCGCCATCGGTAGTCCCTCCTGAGAGGCGTCCACCAGTTTGATCCGCCGGTCGCCGCGAGGTTACACCGCCCGCGAAAAATGCTGTAACCGCCCGTCGGGGTGTAGGATCATCCCGGCACCCCACACCCGGTGGGGGGAAACGGAGACCGACTGATGCCGCGATTCAACTGGATACTCCCTGCGATCCTGACCGCCACGTGTGCGGCATGCGCCGCCGATCACACCGCCGATACCCTCGACGTGGTGAAGAAAGGTGTGGCCGACAAGAAAGCCATGCTGGTGGACGTGCGGGAGGAAAACGAGTGGACCTCCGGGCACCTGAAAGATGCCACTTTGCTGCCCCTCTCGGAACTCAAAGCCGGCGTGACGGCGGACAAACTGAAAGAGAAACTGGGCGACACAAAGGTGCTCTACCTGCACTGCGGCTCTGGCAAGCGGTGCCTGACCGCCGCCGACCTGCTGAAGAAACAGGGCTACGACGTGCGACCGCTCAAGGAGGGATACGCCGACCTGGTGAAGGCCGGCTTCGAGAAGGCGAAGTGACCGGACCAGCTCATCCGCCGGCTGCCCTGATGGCCCGGCTCGGGTCGCCGGCAGTTCGCTCGAAGTCGCCACGCGCCGCCTTCAAGGCGTGTCGCTCTCGCTCGATCTCCGCCTGGGTGCGGACCCCGAGCCGACGGAAGATCGGCAGCGGTGGGCACCACCCCTGGAGGGCGTGCTGGAGGAGGAACCCGCCTACCACCAGCGGGATGAGTGCGAATCGGCGATCCACGAGCAGGGCAAGAGCGGCACCGGCCACCACCAGGGTCGAGGCGTTTGCTTCCAGTGTTCGTTCCGTGTCCCATTCGGCGTCGAGTTCGCGGAGTCGCTCGGCGATGGCCCTCGTTCCGCCGGCGGCCACGCGGTTGACGCGAGCTTCGGCTCGGCGGTGGAGGCGGTCGTTGACGGATTCCGCGGTATTCTCGGGTACGCGAGCGGTGGTCGTTGGCAGCATCGGCGTTCCTCTTCGGATGACGGGTTGTTGCCATCCTCGGCCGCAACCGGCGTGCCGCGGTGATAGAACAAGGGGTGTGATGACCCCGCCGACCCTCACCCCTGCCGACCCCGACCGCCCATTGCTCGACCGTGCACTCTCGGGTGAGTTCACGGCGTTCGAGGAGTTGGTGAGTCGGCTTCAACCGCGGGTGTACGGCTTGGCCCTTCGCATCCTTGGGGAGACTCACGACGCCGAGGACGTGACGCAGCAGACCTTTCTTTCGATGATCGAACATCTGGGCGAGTTCCGCGGCGAAACGGCCGTGGCCGGGTGGGCATTACGCATCGCGGCCAACCACGCTCTCAAACTGCTCCGCAAACGCCGTGGGTTGCCCACCGTGCCACTGTTGGAGGTCGATGAGGGGTATGCCGATCTGCCGCACCCACAGTACATCGCCCCGTGGCGCAATGACGCGGGTGAACTGGCCTCCCGTCGAGAGATTCGCGAACTCATTGATCAGGCGCTGGCCGGGCTAGACGAGAAGTATCGAACGGTGTTCGTACTGCGGGACGTGGAAGGGTTTTCGGTGAAGGAGACCGCTGATCTGCTGGGATTGAGCGAGGCGAATGTGAAGGTGCGGTTGTTGCGGGCACGGTTGGCGCTTCGGGAACTGCTTACCCAAACTCTTGGCGACGACTCCGCCCGGGTCCGCCCACACGCCCATCAGCACCTGCTGGCTCCGGAGGATCTGTCATGACTGAGTCGCAGCCGCCGGCCCTGTCGTGTGAGGAGATCCTCCGGGCGCTGAACGACTACGTCGATGGGGAGACGCTTTCCGCAATCTGCCGCGAGTTCGCCACCCACCTGGCCGGGTGCAATCCGTGCCAGATCGTGGTGGACAATATCCGGAACACGATTCGCCTGTACAAGGACGGTGAGCCGTACCCGGTGCCGTCGGAACTGTCGGCCCGCCTGCGGGATGCGCTTCGCCGCAAGTGGGCCGAGCGGTTCCCGACGGCCGGTACCTGATCTGGGAAACCCTACCGTCGGTGAGTGACGACGCCCGCCAGAATGCACACGGCTTGTCCGTCGATCGCGCTGCACAGTGGGTCGGCCGTCGGGTGACGGCCGACCGAGGCGGGAGTTATCCCAGGTCGCGGTCTTCAAACAGAAGCAGGCCGACGATCAAGACGATCGCCGTGTAGATGCAAGAGTAGCCGAATACGGTGAGTGAGTAGCCGAGGAACGGTGCGAGATCGAGCGGGGTGTCGCGGATGATGGCCGGGCCGAGGTTGAAGTACTCCAGGGCCGGCAGGAAGACGTTGAACACGTTCGCCAGGAAGCCGACCAGCGCCGCACCGGCGTTTTGCCCCTTGTAGTTGGAGGTCACCTGAGCAACCACCGGGGCGAGGTGGCCGAAGGCGTACACGAGGAGCACGCTCACCAGGCTCACCACGAAGTGCAGACGAGTGGCCAGGGCAGTGGCAACCGCCACTAGGATCATCACCTGCCCGAACCCGAGGAGTACGCCCACGAGCAGGGTGCCGCTCTCGGCTAGCCACAGGTGAGCGCCATTGGCCAGAGCAGTCGGCCCGATGCCCCCGGACGAGGCGGCCGATACCATCCACTTGGTGACGTCCTTCGCCTGGTCGGACATAAGTTCGGCATCGCGGACGCGGTCTTCGTTGATCGGGTCGAAGGCACGATTGGCGAGCAACGCTCCGTTGAGGTTGGCGGCCAACAGTGTGGACATCGCGGCGCAGGCCATAAGCACGCCGAAAAATTTCCCAAGCAAGAACGACCGCCGGTTGATCGGTTTGCTCATCACCGTAACCGCCGTGCGGCCTTCGATTTCCTCGCTGACGCTGATGCTGGCGGCGAGCGCCCCGAATAGCAGCGGGGCGAGTAGCACCAGGTCGAACCCCACCTGCTTCATCATTTTGTAGTCGTCGCCGAAGGTGAAGTACGGCACCGCGACCGCCAGCCAGGTGGCCCCGAACCCGGCCATCATGATGAGCCAGAACATCGGCTGCCGCCAGCACTCGCGGTAGGCGGCCAGGGCCACCGCCCCCGTTTTGGGGAGCAAGAACGTGAGCAGCAGGGGGAGGCCGACGAGGAACACGTCGGCGATCAGTTGCAGGTGCAGGATGATGCCGTAGATGCGGCCGTACCACTTCATGTCGGCCGAAGCCGCGTTGTACCCGATAAACCCGGCCAGCACGAGTGTGATGGCCAGCACCACCCCGCCGGCCTTCAACAAGCCGCTAGAAGTGGTGAACGTCTTTCGCATCTCCTTTGGATCGAGGGCGAACAACCACGGCAGAGCGGCGGCCGCCTGAATGAGTACGAAAATGAGGGACGCCCCGAGTAGGGGCAGATCGACGAACGACTTGAACACAGACAGCATGGGCAACACCCAGGCGGAGACGGCGTGTGTGTTGTACGCCGCCGCTGGCCGGGTGGTTCGCCCGTCGCACACCTACGAGCAAAGTCTCATCAACCTGAAAGTCAGGGAAGCGGGCTGGAAGGTGTTCGCTCTCAGCCGTGAGATTCACTGGCAGTGGTGGAGCGACCGCGGCAGAGGGCTGGACAAGCGTGGGCAGTTCCTGCACTTCTCCGGGA
>JALOQR010000361.1 GCA_025459365.1 Fimbriiglobus sp. | reverse complement strand
TAATACAACCACCACAAAAAAAAACACACGTAGCAACACTCATACAAAACACCAACATCAACCAATATCCGACTGGTTACGAGCCCCTTGGCCACCGCCTTGATCAGTCGATCAAGGTCGGCAGCGTTTGCCTTTTTGCCAGCGTGGGCCTCCTTGGCCACTGCCTCGAAGGCCTTTTCCAATTCGCCCCGCATGGTCGCCGCCCACGCTCCTTCGAGGGCGGTGGGGAATTTCAGAGTCGGTTCACGGAACAGGTTGGCGGCGTCGGCGGCCGATCCGCCGGCGAACACGATGCGGGTGGTCAGTTCGGGGGCCAACAGCCCCGACTTGGCCCGCCGTCCCTCCTTCTCCAACTCGCGGATGCGGGTGACCAGGTGGTTCAGCACCTCTCCGCTGAGTAGGGCTGGTTCATCCGGGACGATCAGCGCCGGGTCGATCACCTGTTTTGCCGCAGGTTCGACGGCGGGTGGAGTGTCGCGGCGGTTTGCTGCGTCCTTGAGCCAGCGGTCGAAGTCGGGGTTCGTCGCGACCCCGCCGGCTCCGCGTGCTCCGCGCTGGGCCTTGTCGATGGCCGACCGTTGCACCGAGGCCACCTTTGCGCTGCCGGCCGATGTCGGGGCGACGGTGGGTAGGTGCAGCCCGCCGTAGACCGGCCCGACGGAAGCGGTGGTGTTGAACCCGCCAAGCGTTTTCGTGAACACCTCGCCATAAGGCCCGACGCCAGTGACAGTGACGCCCTGGTAAATGAACCGCCCCGGCACGTTTGGAACGAACGGGCTGAACATGGATCGCGGAAGTATGGCCGGGAACGAACTGTACCCGAACTGAACCATCTGAGCGTGGGCCGGTTCGGCGGCGGCGAGGCCCGCCAACACCCCCACGACGGCTACCAGCGGAGCGGAGCGACGGTGTGACGACACAGGACACCTGGGTGTTGGAGGATTGTCAAAGGATACCGCCGTCGGGGCCGTGCCTTTCGTCCGACGGCGGCGAAACCAGCGGAGATCCGCCCGCGTGTCCTCATTATTCCGGTCGGCGGGCGAAGAAGCAATGAGAAGACGAACTCAGGCGGCTACACGACCGTGGCCGTGGCCGCCGTGGGGGTGTAGTTGATCCGCAGGTTCACCCCGTTCAGAGTGACGAAAGCCCCGTCCGCCAGGCCGTTGAACGTACCGTACAGGTTGGTGGCCGTCGCCAGGGTGAACACGTCGCCCGCCACTGGCACGTATGATCCGCTCACGCTGAGGGTGAATCCGAGCAGGTACAGGTCGCCGGTGACGTTCAACTGCTGGTACTGCGTGTCCGGGGTGGTGCCGTTCACGGCGAGGGCCAGCGTAATGGGCGACGCCGTGACCTGGCTGGCGAGGAAGTCGACTCCGGCCTGCAGTGGGAACAACGAACCGGAGACGCCGAATGCCACGCTACCGCCGGCAGTATTTAGCCGTCCAAAGGTGGGGGCGGTGGTGAGGTCGCCACCGGTGACCAGTTGCACGTTCGTGGGGGCGGTGCGGGTGATGTCCGCCGACAGCGTCATGGTGCCGGCGATGTTACTGCCGAGGATGAGCGTGCCGGCGGTGATGCGGGACAGGTCGGTGGCCGAGAGTCCGAGGGTGCGGGGGCTGCCGGTGAGCTCGTCGGCCCCGCCCACGTCCACCTTCGTGCCTGGGGTCAGGGGTTGCAGCGTGAGTGTGCCAGTACCGACGTTCACGCTGGGGGTGTAGTAGTAGTACGGGCCGTAGTTGCCCTGGAGCAGTTCGAAGCTGTCGCTGGTGATGATGACTGGCTGGCCGCCGGTGACGATCTTCGCCCCCATGAACATCAAGACGCCGGTGTTCCCATTCGAGTGGCTCCCGATGATGCTCAGCGTCCCTGCGCCGGAGGCGGTCAACTGGGTGCTCTGGCCGTAGATGAACACCCCGTACTCGCTCTCACTCGTGGCATCGCCGAGCACCGTGCCCTTGACGGTGACCGCGGCCGCGCCGTTGATCATGGGGGCGCGGGGCGTGTTGTCGCCGTAGTAGTAGTCTCCACCGATCATCACTCCTTGGCCGTGGTAGCCGGTGCCTTCGACGGTCACCGCTCCGCCTGTTCCATTGCCCGTCACGGTGCCGCCGGTCGTCACGAACACTCCGTTCCCTCGCCCACTCCCTGCCGGATCGCGGCCGTACCCCCGGATGGTGACAGGACCACCGTCGGAGGTGATGACCGCCGCCGTAATGCTTCCAAAGTCGTAGCCGGATACCCGCACGCCGACGCTGTTGGCCGGGTTCGAGGCCCCGCCGCCGGTGCCGGTCACGAACAGCGCCCCCTGTCCGCCGGCGGCGATCGTCGCGGGCCGGAGGTACGAGGCGGAGACGGAGACCCCCACACTCTGGGCGGAGGCGCCGCCAGCGATGCCGGTGACTGTCAGTGTGCCGCCGCCCGACCGGATGGAAGTGGTGCCCTCCCCGCTGTACCCGTTCTGGACGAGTACACCCATGCTGAACCCGCTCGACAAACCCGTCCCGCTGACGGTCACTGCGCTGTTCGCACCGGACGTGATGGTACTCCGGTCGGCCACCAGCACTCCCACGCTCGTCCCGCTGCCGCCGTTCCCCCCGCCGGTGCCGGTCACCGCGACTACCCCGCCGTTCGACGTCACGACCGAACCAGGCCCGGTGACGAACACCCCATACCCGCCCTGAGCAATGGTCGCTCCGCCGTCGCCGAACACGCTCAGGGTGCCTGTGCCGCCGGCGGTGATGGACCCGGAGGCGTTCACGAAGACACCAGTGCCGAGGCCACCCGTTTGATTCGCTCCCGCCCAGCCTCGCACGCTCACGTTCCCACCGCCGGACGTAATCTCGGAGTACGAGTTTTGCACCAGCACACCGAAGGCGCCGAACCCGCTGCTCGGCCCGCCGTAGCCGGTCACATCGACCGATCCGCTACCCCCGGCCGATACCCGCCCGCCGAGGGCCAGATGAACGCCCATGCCGGTACCGTTCGCCGCGATTGGCCCGCCGCCGCCAAACCCGGTGACGGCCACCGGCCCGCCGCCGGACGACACCGCCGCCGGCGCTCCCTCCGCATAACCGGCGACATACACCCCGTGGTTTCCCCACCCGCCCAGCCCGCCACCGACGCCGGTGAGTACCAACCCACCGGCCGAGCCGCCGACCACTCGCCCACCCGACACGAGGTAGACGCCGAGGCCCACCCCGCCCAGCCCGCCTTCGCCGCCGTACCCGGTGACGGCCAGCGTCCCGGCGTCGGCAGTGACGAGTGAGTTCGCCCCCTGCACGAGCACCCCGTAGTTGTGCGACCCGCCGCCCGAACCGCCGGTGCCGAGCACATTCACCGCCCCCGCCCCGCCGCCGGCGATCCGCCCACCGGAAGCAACGTGGACGCCGACCGCCGCGAAACCGTTTCCACTGCCGCCAGTGCCGAGCACGTTCAGTGTGCCGCCGCCCGAAGTGATCGCCGCCGTCGGCCCGTTCACGAACACTCCGTAGTTGCCCAGGTTGTTCCCCGCACCGGCGGTGCCGGTGACGTTCACCGTGCCCGCCCCGCCGGTCGTGCCGACCGTGCCCCCGCCAGACACTCGCACCCCGTACCTCGCGACCGCGCCGGTACCGTCGCCCCCACGGCCGGAGATGGTCACGGAGCCGGTGTCGCTTTGCACCGCCCCCATCACGTCCACCCCGACGATCGGCCCGGCGACGGTGCCAGTGGCAACGAGGGCGATGTTCCCGCTGGTGGAAGTGAGCATCGCCCCGACGCTCACCCCAATGGCACGGTCGGTGGTCACGCTCAGGCTGTTCGCGTCAAACCCGACGGTGCCGGTGAACGTCACTCCCACCGACCCGTTGTCCAGGGCCACGGTGAACGGGTGAGCGAACGCGGTGGAGCTGTTGGCGAACGCCAGCCCGACCCCGGCGGCCGTATCGATCACGTTCACGGGGCCAGCGGCGGGGGTGAAACTGACCATCCCAGCGATGCCGTTGACCTCAACGGTGCTGCTCAGAAAGTACTCGCCGCTGGCCGAAGTGAAGATGGTGAGCACTTCACCGGGCACATCCAGAGTGATGGTGTTGCCGGCGAACGAGGCGGGAGTGCTACGGTCTTCCAGTGCCGTGAGTTGAGGTCGGCAGCGCGGCCGGGTCGTCTGGCGGGTGCCTTGAGAGAACCAGCTTGTGATGACATTGGGCATGATGTGAAACCTTCCGGGAGAGTGGCCGGAAGGTTAAGCTATTTGCGCGCCAGTTTTGCTCGCCGCGACCGTCACATTTTTCCGCCTGCGGTCAAATTCCGTTCGATCGTGTTGTTCTGCAATTTTCGAGATAGCCGGATTACCAAGGAAAACGTGG
>JALOQR010000360.1 GCA_025459365.1 Fimbriiglobus sp. | reverse complement strand
CGGGCTGAGCGGCTCTGCTCGCTGCCGGGGTTCCTCTTGGGCCTGCCGGCGATGGCCGCCCAGACGCACGCTACCCAGTGGTTCGAGCGGACGCTCGACGACTCGGCCGCCCGCCGCCTGTACATCCCCCAGGCGTTCCTGACTGCCGACGCCTGCCTGCGGATCGGGCTGAACGTCGCCCGTGGGCTGGTGGTGAACCGGCCGGTGATCGCTCGCGGGGTGCGGGAGTACCTGCCGTACATGGCAACCGAGAACCTGATCATGGCGGCGGTGGCGGCCGGGGCCGACCGGCAGGACGTCCACGAGGTGATCCGCGTCCACAGCCACGCGGTGACGCAGCGGATCAAGGACGGTGTCGGGGCGAGCACAGAGTTGTTCGACCGGCTGAAGGCCGAGCCGGCGTTCGCCGGGGTGAACTTCGACGCCGCCACCGACCCACGGCTTTACGTCGGCCGCAGCCCGGAGCAGGTGGGCGAGTTCATCGAGGCGGAGGTCGAACCGATTCGCCGCCGCTACGCGGACAAGCTCGGCCAGCGGGCCGAGTTGAAGGTGTGAGGCGGTCGGCCGTTCGGTCAGAACAGTTCTTCGATGACCCGGCCGGTCGGGGTCAGACCCATGCCGGTGACCTGTTCGCTGGTGAGGCCGACCGCGTTGAACACAGTGGCGCACAGGTCGGCCGGATTCAGCGGGGTGTCGGCCGGCCTTTCGGCGTGCTTGTCCGAGGTGCCGACCACTCGCCCGCCCTTCACCCCGCCGCCCGCGACAATCGCGCTGTAGCAGTCCGGGTGGTGCTCCCGCCCGGCCTTGTCGTTGATCTTCGGTTGCCGGCCGAACTCGCCGACCGCCAGCACCAGCGTCGTTTTCAACAGTCCGCGTTCGTCGAGGTCGGTCAGGAATGCCGAGAGGGTGCTGTCGAGCCAGGCGGCGTGCCGGTCCTGCATGATCTGGAAGTTCCGGTAGTGGTGGTCCCACCCGCCGTCGCCGCTGTCCTCCTCTGCCTCCACGTGGTCGGACCAGTTCACCTGCACGAACGGTACCCCCGCCTCCACCAGCCGGCGGGCGAGCAGGCAGCTCTGGCCGAACCGCGTCCGTCCGTATCGCCGCACGGTCTTGTCGTCCTCTTTGCCCAGGTCGAAGGCCGCACGGGAGGCGGGTGAGGTGAGCATGTCCATCGCCCGCCGGCGGTAGCTGTCGAGCGGGGCGGCGTCGAGCTTCTTCTCGGCCGAGTCGAGGGCCGCACGCAGGGCGAGGCGGTCGGTCAGGCGTTCCGGGGTGAGTTCGGCGGGCAGTTGCAGGGCGGGCACCTTCGTGCCGGCGGTCGGGTCGTACTCCAGCCGCAGGGGGTCGTACATCGCCCCGAGCTTGCCCCCGCCCTCGCCGACGATCGCTTTCTTCCCCTGGTGCAGCTTGCCGCCGACGACCAGGAACGGCGGCAGGTCGGCGTCGCGCCCGCTGGTGCTCTTCGCCACCACCGACCCCATCGCTGGCTGCGGGGCGCCGGCGAGCGGCTTGCCGTCCAGGCCGGTGCCGCCGGCGGCGCTACCCGTCAGGCCGATGGTGCCGGCGATGCCGTGGTCGTTGGACTTGGTTTGCAGGGTGCGGAGCAGGGAGAAGCGGTCGTTCAGGCCGGCGAGTTTCGGGAACAGTTCGCAGAAACGGATACCGGTGAGCCTGGTGGGGATGGTGGCGAACGGCCCGCGAAACTCGACCGGGGCGTGCGGTTTCGGGTCGAACGTGTCGAGCTGGCTCGGCCCGCCCCACAGCCAGACGAGCACGACGGATTTGGCCGAGCCGGCGGGTTTGCTAGCGTCCTTCGCCCGTAGCAGGTTCGCCAAGCTGAGGCCAAGGACGGACGACCCACCGACCTGCAGGAATGCCCGGCGGTCGGTGGTCTGGCACGTCCGTTGGTTCTGCCGACCGAGGAAGAGCATGGGAGGGCGCTCACCGGGAAGGTGCCGCCATTATGGACGCACCGCCCGCGGGGCGGAAGCGGGAAACTCATCGAGCCGCGGGGGCCGGTCGGCGGCCCGCGGCTCGACAGGCCGACCATCACTTACTTCGCGGCCAGTTCGGCCTTGATCGCCTTGGTCACCTCGTCGGCGTCCGGGGCGATCCGCGGGCTAAACCGGTTCACCACTTCGCCCTTCTTGTTGATCAGGAACTTCTCGAAGTTCCAGGTGATCGGGCCGGCGAACTTCGGGTTCGTTTCCTTGTCCGTCAGGAACTTGTACAGCGGGGTGATGCCATCGCCCTTGACCACCACCTTGCCCAGCATGGGGAACGTCACCTTGTATTTCGCCGAGCAGAACTCCTTGATCTCGGCGTTGGTGCCCGGCTCCTGCTTGCCGAACTCATTGGCCGGCACGCCGATCACCACCAGGCCTTCCTTCTCGTGCTCGGCGTACAGCTTCTGGAGGGCGGTGTACTGCGGGGTGAGGCCGCACTGGCTGGCCACGTTCACCAGCAGCACCACCTTGCCCTTGTACTGGCTCAGGTCTACGTCCTTGCCGTCGATGTCGGTCAGTTTGAAGTCGAGGGGGCTGGTCACCTTCTTCTCCTCCTTCTTGTCGGCGGCGAAGCCACACGCAGCGAACGCCATCGCCATCACCGCCAGTGCGAATCGGGTCATCGTCGGTCACTCCGAATGGGGGTACACGACCGCTATTCGTAGCCGGCCGCTACGCTTGCAGACCACAACCGCGGGCGGTTTATTCACGGTGCCAGCCGCTCCTTCTGCCAGCCCGACGGTGTGCGGCGGAAACGAATGCGGTCGTGCAGACGGCTCGGCCGGCCCTGCCAGAACTCAATGGCATCAGGGACAACGCGATACCCGCCCCAGTGCGGCGGGCGGGGCGGATCGGCGGTGGCGTACTTCTCGGCCACGGCGGCTTGCAAGTGCTCCAGGTGTTCGCGATCGGGAATGATCTGGCTCTGCGGGCTGGCCCACGCCCCGAGCCGGCTGCCCACCGGCCGCACCCGGAAGTAGGCGTCGGACTCCTCTGGCGTGACGAACTCGGCCATCCCTTCGACCCGCACCTGGCGTTCCAGCCCGGCCCACAGGAAGGCCATCGCCACGTGTGGGTTGGCGGCCATTTCGCCGGCCTTGCGGCTCTGATAGTTCGTGAAGAAGGTGAATCCGCGGTCGTCGAGGTGCTTGAGCAGCACGACGCGAGCGGACGGCCGTCCGTCCGGGGTGGCAGTGGCGAGGGTGAAGGCGTTCGGCTCCGGGAGGTCGGCGGCGATGGCGGCGTCGAACCAGGTGCGGAAGAGGGCGAACGGGTCGTCGCCGGCGTCGGCTTCCGAGAGGCCGGCGAGGGTGTAATCGCGGCGGAGGTCGGCGAGCGAGGGCATGCGGCAAGGTTCCGGAAACGGGATACCGGAATGGTAGGCAGTCGCTACCGTGTTCGGCCCAAGCCGGCGTCTCACGTGCCGCTGGATCGCTCGAGGTCGGACATCGTCAGAAAGAGTTGCCGCGGGTTGAGGGGCAGGGGGTCGAACTCGAACTTGCGGTAGAACTCCGCCGCTTCGTCACCGATCGCTTCCACGTAGACTGCGAACGCGCCGATCTGCTCGGAGACGGTCAGGCAGCGACGCAATGCATCTCGGAGCAGGGCCGATCCGAGCCCTTTTCCCCGAGCGGACTGATCCACCGCGAGCCGCCCCAAGAGGATGGCCGGGATCGGATGACGAGGCAGTTTCTTGGCTTGCGCCTCGGGCAGATCAGACAACGACAGTTGAGCGGCCGCGAGCGTGTAGTAGCCAAACACTCGCGGGGAGCCGGTTTCCACGAGGACAAACGTCCGGCCCAGGTTCCGCTTCTCGTACTGCGTCACCTGTTGGTGCAAGAACCGGTTCAACGACTCCACGCCGCAGTCGAACCCGGTGCGGTCGTGGGTGCGGGCGAACGGCTCGATGACCTGCGACATTCCACGACCTCCGGACTCACCGAAGATGATAGTGTTGGGAACGAAATGTGGGAAAGGGGGATTGTGGGAATTGACCGCAAACTGTGGAAGAGCTACTGTGGGACAGTAGCCGCAGATCTGCGGCGAGTCGCTTGGCGAACCACCGTATCAGGAGCTGATGGGCCATGACTGCCGCCACCGAACTCCGCGAGACAGACGACAAGGGCCGTGTCACCCTGCCCCGCGGGTTTGCCAACTCGACGTTGCTCATCGAGCAGGTGAGTGACGTCGAACTTGTGATCCGCAAAGCGAAGGTAGTTCCTCTCTCCCCCGCAGGTGAAGAACTGTTCCTGGAGGAGCGGCCGATCGTCCTCACGCCTGAAGACCAGCGAGCCTTCTTCGACGCGTTGATGTCCCCGCCCAAAGTGAAGCCCGCGCTACGAAAGTTGATGCAGGG
>JALOQR010000082.1 GCA_025459365.1 Fimbriiglobus sp. | reverse complement strand
GCTAAGTACCCCGCCTGGGGAGTATGGTCGCAAGGCTGAAACTCAAAGGAATTGACGGGGGCTCACACAAGCGGTGGAGCATGTGGCTTAATTCGAGGCAACGCGAAGAACCTTACCTGGGTTTGACATGTGCGAAAGCGGTGGGAGGTAGAACCCGGAAACGGGAACGAACGGTATCCAATCCGGAACCCATCACAGGTGCTGCATGGCTGTCGTCAGCTCGTGTCGTGAGATGTCGGGTTAAGTCCCATAACGAGCGAAACCCTTACCCTCAGTTGCTAATTATAGGACTCTGGGGGGACTGCCGGTGTTAAACCGGAGGAAGGTGGGGATGACGTCAAGTCCTCATGGCCTTTATGCCCAGGGCTGCACACGTGCTACAATGGCGTGAACAAAGGGATGCCAACGCGCGAGCGGGAGCGAACCCCAAAAAACACGCCCCAGTTCAGATCGGAGGTTGCAACTCACCTCCGTGAAGTCGGAATCGCTAGTAATCGCGGGTCAGCAACACCGCGGTGAATGTGTTCCTGAGCCTTGTACACACCGCCCGTCAAGCCACGAAAGGGAGGGGCGCCCGAAGTCACCTAGTGCCGAAGGCGAAACTCCTGATTGGGACTAAGTCGTAACAAGGTAACCGTAGGGGAACCTGCGGTTGGATCACCTCCTTTCTAAGGAAGAATCCAGACCAGTTAGACGCCATTCTAACTGTGTCCATCGTGTCACCACTCTCGTCGGCTACTCCAAACTTACGCTGCTCTCTTCGAGACACTAAATCCCCCAGGCATTAATCTGCCTGGGGGATTTTTCTTTTCTTGACCACTTTTCAACTGATCTGGTCACTCTCATTCACGTCGTCGTTTACACTGTCCAGGAGTCCTTTCCCGAGATTTCCTATGCGAGTCACCACCCTCATCGCTGCCATCGTTCTCCCCACTCTCGTCTTCGCCGCACCCGTCCCAAAGGACAAGGAGAAGGCCAAGGACGAAACCGCCATTCTCGGAACCTGGAAGATCGAAAAGTTCGACACCGGTGGTGGGCCGAACGGCCCTCCACCTGGTGAGGTCGAGAAGATCCAGTTCGTATTTGAGGTGGACTCTGTTCTCCGGATAGCTGGCGGGCCCCGCGGCGAGCAAATGAAAGGGAGTTTCAAGATCGACCCGTTGGCCAAGATCAAGACCATCGACATGACCATGACCTCACCAGGTGGAGGCAAACTGGAGACCATGCTTGGTCTCTATGAACTCGATGGCGACACCTTGAAACTGTGCATTACCAACGGGCCTGGTAGCCCACGCCCCACTGACCTCAAGGCCGACGGGAAGGGCGTCGCGCTCGTTACCCTGAAGCGGGTGACAGAAGAGAAGAAGGATCAATAACCGGCCCATGTCGGCTTCACTTGAACCGTCGCCACACTTCCTCCTCAAGCTGCCGAAGGAATTGTTGCTCTGCCGCCGTCGACACGTCACAATAGCTCCACCGCCGGTTTTCCACTCCGTGTCTGGTGTTGCTCGTGATGAACCGCCTCTTCCCGTTGGCCGTGGTGCTCACTCTCGCCCCGTTTGCACGCGCCGCCGATATCGACTTCAACCGCGATGTACGGCCGATCCTGTCGAACAACTGTTTCGCCTGCCACGGACCCGACGACAAAGAGCGGAAGGGGAAACTCCGGCTCGACACCTTCGACGGCGCGACGAAAAACGGCTCGCTCGTCCCTGGTAAGCCTGATGAGAGCGAATTCATAGCCCGCGTGGTGTCGACCGACGAAAACGACGTGATGCCACCAGCGAAAACTGGCAAAAAGCTCACGGCGAAAGAAGTGGAGACGTTGAAGGCGTGGGTCAAGCAAGGGGGGCGATATGCCACTCACTGGAGCTATGTCAAACCTGCCCGACCGGCCGTACCAACTGTCCCATTGCCAACCCGGAACCCGATCGATCAGTTCATCCTCGCCCGGTTGAAGCAGGAAGGCCTGGCTCCGTCGCCCGAGGCCGACAAGACGACCCTCGTTCGCCGGGTCGCCCTCGACCTGACCGGCCTCCCGCCGACGCTCGATGAAGTCGATCGGTTCCTGAAGGACACGGCCCCCGACGCTTATGAGCACATGGTGGACCGCCTCTTGGCGAAGCCAGCCTTCGGTGAACACTGGGCACGTATGTGGCTGGATCTGGCCCGATACGCCGACAGTGCTGGCTACGCCGACGATCCGCTTCGGACCATCTGGCCGTACCGCGACTACGTTATCCGCTCGCTGAACGCGAACAAGAAGTTCGACCGCTTTACCGTGGAGCAAATCGCCGGCGACCTTCTCCCCGATGCCACCGACGAGACGCGAACCGCCACCGCCTTTCACCGCAACACCATGACCAACAGTGAGGGCGGCACGAGCGACGAGGAGTTCCGCAATGTCGCCGTTGTTGACCGCGTGAACACGACACTCGCTGTGTGGATGGGCACCAGTGCTGCTTGTGCCCAGTGCCACACGCACAAATACGACCCGATCAGCCAGGTCGAATACTTCAAGCTGTTTGCCTTCCTGAACAACACCGAGGATGCCGACCGCTCGGACGAGTCACCAGTGTTGCCGCTCGATGACACCCCGGAGAAGCGTGCAACGCGGGCGGAGTACGAGAAGGCCGTTGCCGCTCTGCGCGGTGTGAAAGTCGTCGATAAGGACGACGCGGCAGAGGTGAAAAAACTCACGGATCGCCTCACTGGGAAGCTGAACGCACTGCGCCCCAAGGTGACGGTCCCGGTCATGAAGGAATTGCCCCAAGACAAACGTCGCGTGACCAAGTTGCAATTCCGTGGCAACTTCATGGACCTCGGCGAGGCGGTGACCGAAGGCACACCTGCCGCCCTTCATCCTTTCCCAAAGGGGGAACCTCTCAACCGCCTCGGGTTTGCCCGGTGGATTGTGTCGCCCGACAACCCGCTGACTGCCCGCGTGACTGTGAACCGTTTCTGGGAGCAGGTCTTTGGCAATGGATTGGTCCGCACGACTGAAGAATTCGGCACGCAGGGCGAGTTGCCTAGCCACCCGGAATTGCTCGATTGGCTGGCCGTCGAATTTGCTTCGGACTGGGACGTAAAACGCCTGCTCAAGTTGATGGTCGCCTCGGCGGCTTACCGGCAGACCTCCCGCGTCACGCCGGAGTTGCGCGAGAAAGACCCCGACAACCGCTTGTACGCTCGCGGCCCGCGTTACCGGCTCTCCGCCGAGATGGTGCGAGATCAGGCGCTTGCGGTGAGTGGACTGCTGAGCGCGAAGGTGTACGGTCCGTCGGTTCGCCCGCCGCGGCCGAGCATGGGGTTGAGTGCCGCGTTCGGTGGCGGCCTCGACTGGAAAACCAGCGACGGTGAGGATCGGCACCGCCGCGGCCTGTACACCGAGTGGCGACGGACCAGCCCGTACCCGAGCATGATTACGTTTGATGCCCCAAGCCGCGAGGCCTGTACGCTCCGGAGGATTCGCACCAACACGCCGCTGCAAGCCCTCGTCACTCTGAACGACCCGGTGTATGTGGAGGCGGCCCAGGCGCTCGCCCGCAAAGTCGCCGCCCACGGAACGACGACCGACGAACGAGTGGTGTTCGCCTTCCGTACCTGCACCAGCCGTGAGCCGACGGCGAAGGAGCGCACGCGTCTGGTGAAACTGTTCGAGGAGGCGAAGGCGGAGTACGTGAAGGATGCGAAGAAGGCCGAAGCGATGGCCACCGACCCGATCGGCCCGCTGCCGAAGGGAGCGAACGCCGCTGAACTGGCCGCGTGGACCACAGTGGGGAACGTGCTGCTAAATTTGGACGAGATGTTGATGCGGCGGTAGCGCGAGCCGGATTCAACAAGAGGAACGCGGATGACGCAGAAATAGCAAGGACGAAGAGGATCGGAGTAGAACATTCTTCTGATCCGTGTTCTCCCCCTTGATCTGCCTCATCCGCCTGCTTTCCATACTTGATCCCCGAGATCAACCACCCATGTTCTCCCTGGCAGACACCACCCGCCGGCACTTCCTCGGTCGCGGCAGCCTGGGCCTCGGGGCGGTCGCCGCCGGGTTGCTGAACGGCCCGATCGCCGCCGCCCCGGAGATCAAGCCGGCCGACAATCCACTGTCGCCGAAGAAGCCGCACTTCGCTCCCAAGGCCAAGCGGGTCATCTACCTGCATATGTCTGGCGCTCCGCCTCACCTCGATCTGTTCGACTACAAGCCCGAGTTGGTGAAGCGAACCGGCGAGCCCGTGCCGGATTCGTACCTGAAGGGCCGGCGGTTTGCGTTTACCTCTGGTGTGCCAAAACTCCTTGGGACTCCGCAGAAGTTCGCCAAGCGGGGCAAGTCCGGCATCTGGATGTCGGATGCACTGGCCACCATGCACGGGCTGGCCGACGACATCGCCGTCATCAAGAGCATGAAGACGGACGAGTTCAACCACGCCCCGGCCGAATTGCTTCTGTTCACCGGGCACAACCGCCAGGGCCGCCCCGGCATGGGCACCTGGGTGACCTATGGCCTCGGCAGCGAGAGCGACAACCTGCCTGGCTTCGTGGTGCTGGTGAGCAGCGGAGTGCAGCCGAGCGGCGGGGCGAACATCTGGGGGAACGGCTTCCTGCCGAGCGTGTATCAGGGCGTGCAGTGCCGCAGCAAGGGCGACCCGGTGCTGTACGTGAGCGATCCGAAGGGCATGGACCGCGACCTGCGACGCAAGACGCTCGACGCGTTGAAAGACCTGAACAGCCTGCAAGCCGACGAACTCGGCCACCCCGAGACGGCCACGCGAATCCAGCAGTACGAGATGGCCTTCCGCATGCAAACGGCCGTGCCGGAGGTGATGGACATCAGCAAGGAGACGAAGGAGACGCTGGAGGCCTATGGGGCGAAGCCGGGCGAGGCGAGCTTCGCCAACAACTGCCTACTCGCCCGCCGGCTGGCCGAGAAGGGCGTGCGGTTCGTGCAACTCTTCGATTGGGGGTGGGACTTCCACGGCACCAACCCGGCCGAGGACATCCGCGACGGGCTGACCAAGAAGTGCGGCACCGTCGGGAAGCCGATCTCGGCGTTGATCGCCGACTTGAAGCGACTCGGCATGTTTGACGACACCCTGGTGGTGTGGAGCGGCGAGTTCGGCCGCACCCCGTTCCGCGAGGGCCGCACGGCCGGCGGGCAGGTGCTCGGCCGCGACCACTACCCGGACTGCTTCTGCGTGTGGATGGCCGGGGCCGGTGTGAAACGGGGGTACAGCTACGGCGAGACGGAAGACCTAGGCTTCGCCGTCGCTGAGAAGGTGGTGACGCCGTTCGACCTGCAAGCCACCATCTTGCACCTGATGGGCATCGAACACACCAAACTGACGTACCGCTTCCAGGGGCGGGATTACCGCCTGACCGACGTTCACGGAGAGGTGGTGAAGGACATCCTCTCGTAGTGCCCCGTAGGGTGGGTCCGCAGGGAACGTGAGTTCCCGCGCGACCCACGGGCGATCTGAACAGCGTGGGTTGCGCCGGGTCTGACGACCCGTGCGGACCCACCCTACACAGGAACTCCATGCGCCCACTCCTCGGTTTGCTGCTCGCGGCTGGCGTCGCCTCTGCGGCGCCGAACGTGCTGTTCGTGTACACCGACGACCAGGCGTTCGACACCATCCACGCCCTCGGCAACAAGGACATCCGCACGCCCACACTCGACGCCCTCGTCGGCCGCGGGTTCACGTTCACGAACGCCTACTGCCAGGGTGGGCAGTCGCCGGCGGTGTGCGTGCCCAGCCGCACCATGCTGCTCACCGGCCGCAGCACTTTCCGCACCCCACCCTACAACGCCAAGACCTACGACAAGCCGACACTCGGTAAGGTGTTCCGCGAGGCTGGGTACGCGACCCTCTGCGTGAGCAAACCGGGCAACTCGTTCCGCCCGGCACACGACCATTTCGAGAAGGTTGTTCACATCCCGCATGTCGGGGCCGAGACGAACGCCAAGTGTGCGGATGCCGTGCTTGACTGGCTGAAGGCCGACGACGGCAAGAAGCCGTTCTTCGTGTACTACGCCCCGAGTATGCCACATGATCCCCGCACGGCTGAGAAGGAGTACCACGCCGAGTACAACCCGGCCAAACTCACGCTGCCGAAGAACTTCATGGCCGAAAGCCCGCTCGACATCGGCGTGCGAGATATCCGCGACGAGAAGTTGGCGAAGTACCCCCGCGACGAGAAAGAAGTTCGGCAGCACCTCGCCGACTACTACGCCTGCATTACGAGCCTCGATCACCACCTCGGGCGGATTCTGGAGGCTATCAAAGCGGCGAAGAAGCTCGACGACACCGTTGTCATCTTCACCAGCGATCAGGGACTGGCGGTCGGCGGTCGGCACGGGCTGATGGGCAAGCAGAATCTGTATGAGCACTTCAAGTCGCCGCTCGTCATCGCCGGGCCCGGCATACCGAAGGGTAAGAGCGCTGCTCTGGTGTACCTGCACGACCTGTTCCCGACGGCGTGTGAGCTGAGCGGCGTGAAGGTGCCGGCCGAGTGCGACGGCATCAGCTTGGTGCCGGTGCTGAACGGCAAGAAGGATCGGGTGCGGGAGTCGCTCTTCGCCGTGTACACTGGCACGCAACGCATGGTCCGCGACGACCGCTGGAAACTCCTCTGGTTCCCGAAGCTCGGCAAGTTCCAACTCTTCGACCTAAAGACCGACCCGGACGAGTTGACCAACTTGGTAGACGCGAAGGAACACTCAGAAAAACTGGCGGTGATGAAGAAACTCCTGTCGGCTCAACAGGAGTATTTCGGCGACAAGATCGAGCGTTGCCGGTAGGCCATGCTCGCTCACGCCGGGCAATGAACTGCGACTCATGCTGTATCATTTCCCTGTCTCGCTCGCCTGGGGAAGTGTGTCATGTCTGTCGGTCCTGATCGCGTCTGTGCCGCTGTGGCTCGCACCCGCCACAAGATGATGCTGGCCGAGTTGAAGGCCGCCGCCGAACGCGGCAGCAAATTCATCGAGGTTCGCATCGACTTCCTCGCCAAAGCGGTCGATTTCAAACGGCTCGCTTCGGCCAAGCTGGAAGGCTGCTCGTGGCTCGCCACGATCCGCCGACCTGCCGACGGCGGGCGTTGGCCCGCCACCGAGCAGGAACGCCAGATGGTGTTGCGGCAGGCGGTAGTCTCTGGAGTGATCGACTGGATCGATCTGGAAACCGATATCGCCGACACCATTCGCCGATTTGGCAGCGTGAAGCGGGTGGTGAGTTACCACAACATGACCGAGACGCCGCCCGACCTCGACGACATCTACGAGCGGATGCTCAAGCAAGATGCCGACGTGGTGAAGATCGCCGTATTGCCGCGCACCCCTGCCGACCTGGCCCGGATCATCGCCATCCAAAAGCGAGCGACCAAGCCAACCATTTGCTTCGGCATGGGTGAATTCGGTTTCCCCACGCGGTTCACCGCATTGAAGTTTGGCGCACCGTGGGTTTACGCCACATTCAATAAGGAGCGGCAACTCGCCCCCGGTATGCCCGCGGTGGCCGACTTCCGCACCACCTATCCCGTGAAAAAGATCAACCCAGAGACTCGCTTCTTTGCGGTCGTCGGCGACCCTGTCAGCCATAGCCTCAGCCCGGTGTTGCACAACCACACGTTGCTCCGCAACAACGTGAACGCCTTCTATGTGCCGATTCGCGTGCCGGAGGGGCAGTTGAAGGCAATGGCGGCGGCGCTGGAGTCGGTGCCGTTCGACGGCTACAGCATCACTATTCCACACAAGGAAGAAGCGGCGACGACCGGCGACGCCGATAGTGTGGTCGCTCAGGTCGGCGCAGCAAACACTCTGGTGCGTAAGCCCGAGGGCGGGTTCCGTGCCTTCAACACCGATCATCCGGCGGCGCTCGAATGCCTGCACACCCAACTCGTCGAGCGCTCCGCGGAGACGAACACGCCGATGAAGGAGTTGGCCCAGTCGAACGTTCTGGTACTTGGGGCCGGGGGCGTGTCGCGGGCGGTAGCGTTCGCCCTGCATCGGGCCGGGGCGAAGGTGACCATCGCGAGCCGGACGGCCGAGCGGGCGCAGAAACTCGCCGACGAGATCGGCTGCCAGTTCTGCGAGTGGGCCGCCCGGCATGCAGTCGATCCGTGCGACGTGGTCGTCAACGGCACGCCGATCGGAATGCATCCGAACGTCGATGAGTCGCCGCTTCATGTGAGCTTCCTGAAACCGGAATTGCTCGTGTTCGACACCGTGTACACTCCCGAACAGACGCTCCTGATCCGGGATGCCCGCGCTCGCGGGTGCAGCGCCGTGACGGGGGTGGAACTCTTCGTGCGCCAGGCCGCGAAACAGTTCGAACTCTTCACCGGGTTGGTGCCGAACGTGGCCGAACTGCGGGAATTGCTCCGCAAGGCGACATCGCCGTTGACCAAGGCGATGGACGAAGAAGCGGGCAAGAGCGGGCTGACAGAGGACGAACCCACCGGGGATGATCGAGCCGACGACTGACCCGCAACAGGCGAGCGATCACCCCGATCTCGCCGATGGAAAACTTCTTCGCAGCGACCCTCAGCCGCAAATGCGGGTCGCCAATCGGCTGCCGTCGCATTCTCTCGCCCGTAACCTGACGGTTGGTTCTTCCCACCGGAACGCTGCCATGTCTCGCTTGCTCTCTTTCGCCTTACTTCTGGCGGCCGCTCTCCCGCTGCCTGCCGCCGATGCTCCCAAGCCGACTGGCAACTGGAAGTTCCGGTTCGCAGAGCGGGGGCAGGAGATCATCTTCCTGATCGCCCTGAGTGAGGAGGAGGGCAAGTGGGTGGGCGACTTCGTGGCAGCCAACGCCGAGGTGCCGGCCGAGGTGAAAGTGACGAACCTGAGCGTCAAGGACGGGGTGGTGAAGTTCGCCCTCACCCTGCAAGGGCGGAAGGGGGGCGACGCCCAGGAGGCATTCAACTTCGAGGGGGTACTAGCGAAGGACGGCAAAAAGGTGGTCGGGTCGGTGAGCAAGTTCGGCGGGCCGCCAGAGGTAACGGAACTTTACCCGTCCAAGCTCAAGAAGTTGACCGACGCGGTGGACGTGGCCCGCGAAGACTTCGCCCAGCGAGAGGTGGGGGCCGAGTGGTTCGACGCCGGCCTGACCGTCGCAGCGCGGGCGGCCGACAAGAAACTCACCGCCGACGACGCCCGTGCGGTGGCCGACCGACTCACCAAGGCGGCTGCCGCCTACGGCCCACGCTACGAACTCTACCTGGCAGTGAAACTGGCCAACACATTCGCCGCACAGGAAGGTTTCGCCGAGGTGGCCGTGGCGCAGGCTCAGCGGGCCGAGCGAATGCTCACCGACGACGCACCAGTCGTCGCCCAGTTGGAAGTGATCGGGGCCGTGGCTAACGCCCTGGCGAAGGCCGGTAAGGCTGACGACGCCAAGAAGTACGCACTCACCCTCGCCAAGCTCGAAGCACGCGACGCGGCAGAGTACGCCAAGTCGTCGCTCACGTTCGAAACGCCGAAGTTCGCTGGGCGAAAGGCCAAAAGCGAGCGGGTCGCCTTGGTCGAGGTGTACACCGGGGCGGAGTGCCCGCCGTGCGTGGCGGTCGATGTGGCCTTCGATGGATTGCTCAAGACCTACGAGCCAAAGGACGTGGTTCTGCTCCAGTACCACGTTCACGTTCCCGGCCCGGACCCGCTCACCAGCAAAGATGGCTGGGATCGGGCGCTCGCCCTGTATGGGGAGAAATTGAGCGCGCCGGCCGTGCAACTGAACGGCAAGGCGGTGGGCCGGGGCGGTGGGGCGGCGGCCGATGCGAAGAAGAAGTACGCCGAGTTCGTGGAGGCGATCAACGCCGAATTGGAGAAGCCGGCAGCAGCGAAGATTGCCCTGACCAGCGCCAAAGACGAAAAAGGCGTCAAGGTCGTCGCCAAACTGACCGATGTGGAGAAACCGGGGGAGAAGCTCACCCTGCGGTTCGCTCTCACGGAAGAAACGGTACGGTACGCCGGCGGCAATGGGGTGCGGTTCCATCATCACGTGGTGCGGGCGATGCCCGGCGGGGTGAAGGGGTTCGCTGTCACCAAGAAAGAGATGGAACAGGCGGTGGTGGTGAACGCAGATGAGGTTCGGAAGGAACTGACCAAGTATCTCGACGATTTTGCCAAGGAACAGGCCGAGTTCCCCCGCCCGGATCGCCCGCTCGGGTTGAAGAATCTGAAGGTGGTGGCCTTCGTTCAGGACGACGCCACCGGCGAGGTGCTGAACGCCGCGCAAATCGACCTGGAGTCGAAGTGACCCCGCCGGTGGAACCACTGCCCATGTCCGAGCCTGTGAACGAACTACTTCTCGCCCGCCGCCGCATCGATCAACTCGAAGCCGCGCTTGCCCGCCGCACCGAGTTGCTCGAACGGCGGACAGCCGAGCTAGCCGATGTGCAAGGCGGTAAGGCGTACCAGTTCGCCCACTTCGTTCACAAGGTGATCAACCGCCTCGCCCCGCTGCACACCCGCCGCCGTCGGTGGTTGCAAGCCTTCGCCCGTCGGGGCATGGGGGCCGGCAAGTGGTTCCTCCGTCGCGTCCGTCCGTCCGGTGGCCTTCCCCCGGAACAGCGGCATTTCATCGTTTCCACCCCACCAGACGAATACAAGCGGTGGATTGCTGCCCACGAGCCGGGGGCCGCGGAACTCGAACTCCAGCGTCGGAAGCAGTTCGCCCACACGCCCACCTTTTCCGTGGTGGTGCCGGTGTTCAACCCGCCAGCGGCGTACGTGGAAGCGATGCTCGCGTCCGTTGCCGCCCAGACCTACCCACACTGGGAACTGTGCCTGGCCGATGCCAGCACTGCCTCGCACGTTCGCCCGTTGCTGGAGAAGTTCGCCGCGGCCGAACCGCGGGTGAAGGTGCAGTTCCTGGACAACAACCTGGGCATCGCCGGCAACAGCAATGCGGCGGCGGCATTGGCCACCGGTGAGTTCATCTGCCTGCTCGATCACGACGACACCCTGGCCCCGTTCGCCCTGCACGAACTCGCCGACGCTGTCCAGCTCGATCCGGCCATCGACTTCCTGTACTCGGATGAGGATAAACTCGATCCGACCGGCCTACGAGTGGACCCGTACTTCAAGCCGGACTGGTCGCCCGAAACTCTCCGCAGCCGCAACTACATCTGCCACCTGACGTGCCTCCGTCGGGAGTTGTTTCACGAGGTTGGTGGGTTCCGGGCAGGGTTCGAGGGGTCGCAAGACTACGACCTGGTGCTGCGGGCGACCGAGCGAGCCAAGCGGATCACCCACATCCCGCAGGTGCTATACCACTGGCGGATCCATCCACAGAGCACTGCCGGCGACCAAACGAGCAAGATGTACGCCTACGAGAGTGGGCGGAAGGCGGTGGCCGAGCATCTCACGCGGAGCGGGGTAGACGCTACCGTTCATGATGGGCCGGTGCTCGGGACCTATCACGTCGTCTACCACCTCCGCACTCAGCCGTTAGTGTCGGTGGTCATCCCAAACAAGGATCATCCGGATGTCCTCGCCCGGTGCGTCGATTCGCTGGCCAAGGCGAGTTACGCTAACTACGAGTTGCTGATCGTTGAGAACGGCAGCACCGACCCCCAGACGCATGCCCTATACGCTGAACTCAAGAAACAGCCGCACGTGCGGGTGCTGGAGTGGGCCAAGCCATTCAACTACGCGGCGGTGAACAACTTCGCCGCTGCCGAGGCGAAGGGCGATCTGCTGCTGTTCCTAAACAACGACATCGAGGCGATCAACCCGGACTGGCTCGAAGAGTTGGTGAAGATCGCCGTGCAGCCGGGCGTCGGGGCGGTGGGGGCAAAACTGTTGTACGCCGACGACACCATCCAGCACGCGGGCATCGTGGTGGGTATGGGCGGGGTGGCCGGCCATGCTCACCTGAACTACCCACGAACCGCTCCCGGCCACGGCCAGCGGCTCCTGTTCACCCAAAACGTGGCCGCCGTTACCGGGGCGTGCCTGCTCATGCCGCGGGCGGTGTTCCGGCAGATCGGCGGGTTCGACGAGGGGTTCGTGCTGGCGTTCAACGATGTCGACATCTGCCTGAAGGTGCTGCAAGCCGGATACCGGGTGGTATGGACGCCCGACGCGCTCTTGTACCACCTGGAAAGCAAGACCCGTGGGTATGAGGACACGCCCGAGAAACAGGCAAGGTTCAAGCGGGAGTGCGACCTGTTCCACTCCAAGTGGGGCGACTTCCTGAAAGCCGGCGACCCGTACTACTCCCCCCACTTCCGTCTCGACCGCCACGATTACGCCCTCCGTGCGGCGTGAATTGTGCGAAAGGGGTCGGGGAGGAGGCCGCGTGATGGCGTGGGTGTACTTGGTGTTGGCTGGATTGTTCGAGATCGGCTGGGCGGTGGGGCTGAAGTACTCGCAGGGGTTCACCCGGTTCTGGCCGTCGGTGGCCACCGTGGCATCGATGGTCCTCAGCCTCGCCCTTCTCGGGCTGGCCCTCCGCACTCTGCCGCTGGGCACCGCCTACGTCATCTGGACCGGCATCGGGGCGGTGGGTACCGTCGTACTCGGCGTGATCCTGTTCGGTGAGCTGGCGACAGTCGGGCGGCTGGCATGTGTGGCCTTGATTGTCGCCGGTATCGTCGGGCTGAAAGTGTTGGCCCGCGACTGACACTGTGCCCGCGAAGCTTGCCGGCACTTGGCGCGTCGGTACCCCTTGCCACACTTTTGGACACTGCGCACACCGCAGGGTGAGCTTCGCCGTGGACCTGATCGACGCCAAGTCCATCTTTTCTCCGGCCACCGGGTTCATCGCACGCGGTGGATTCGATTTCACCTGCAACCCGTACCTCGGGTGTACCTTCGGCTGCACCTATTGCTACGCGGCGTTCCTGCCGCAGAATCCGCGGCCGGCTGGCGACTGGGGACGGTGGTTGATGGCCAAGCGAAACGCAGTGGAACTGGCCCATAAGCGAGCGTCCAAACTGGCCGGCCGGGCAGTGTACATGAGTAGCGTTACCGATCCGTATCAGCCGGTCGAGCGAAGCCTGATGCTGTCCCGCGGCATCCTGGAGGCACTTCTCCCGCATCAGCCGCGGCTCGTCGTTCAGACTCGCGGGCCGTTGGTGGTACGAGACATCGACCTACTGACTCGGTTAGCGTCGACCCGTGTTAATGTGAGCATCCCTACCGACTCCGAGGCGGTGCGGGTGCGGTTCGAACCTAAAGCGCCACCGCTCGACCGCCGCTGGGCGGCGGTCGAGGAACTGGCCGCGGCCGGGGTGCCGGTCGGGATCTGTGTGACGCCCACATTGCCAGTAGAAGATCCGGAGCAGTTCGCCGACCGTATTGCGGCGATGAACCCGGCCGTGGTGGTGACCCAGGACTTCCACAACGCCGGCGGCAAGTTCGGGGCGGACACGGCCACCGCGGCATGGGAAACCCGCCGCGAACTCCACTGGGGAGCGGGCGAATATGCACGGTTTGTGGGAGTGCTGCAGACGCGGGTGACACTGTACGAGGGGGAGGCTGGGTTCTTCCCCCCGCCGCCACCGGACCGCCTATCATCGCTGTGACGCCCTCTCGGTCGGTCCGGCGTCGCCCCCACCTCACCCCCTTTCCCGGAGGCTGCGATGGACGAACTGCTCAAGCACGTGACGGCCAAGACGGGCATGTCGGCGTAACAGGTGAAGCCGGTCGTGGACACGGTCCTCGGCTTCCTGAAGGACAAACTGCCGGGCGGCCTGGGCGGGCAACTCGACGGCCTGCTCAGCGGCGGCGGCGTGCCGGACCTGGGCGAAGTGGCGAAGAACCTGGGCGGCCTGTTCGGCGGCAAGGCCGAGTGACGCTCAATCGGGAACACCCACCGCCTCGCCGCCCGCACGGGTGGCGAGCGCGGGCAGCACGCTGTCGGCAGAGTAGCGCAGGAAGTGGACCGACCCGTCGCAGAAGGCGAAGTTCGCCCCGCCGGGGTGCAAGCTCCAGAAGTGAAAGGCGTCGCAGGAATTCTGAAAAGTGCCGGGAGTGAATGAGTACGGACCTTTCGCGCACTCGCGCGAAGAGAGTTTGGTCTTCATTTCTCGCACGCCGAGTATCATTTCGGCGGACCCGTTCTTCTGTTGACCCCACCCGCGATACCACCAGCCGAGTTCCCAGTCGGCGGCCGGCGGTCGCTCCCCGACCAGCAACGTTTGACTCGTTCCGTCGCTGATGTGCGTCAGGGACACGCGGGAATCGGGGAAAAGAACCCCGCCCGTGTCGAACTGGGACAGGCCCTGAACGCCGAGGTACGACGTGTACGCGAAGTACAAACCGTTCCTCTCGAAGGGTTGCCGAAGGCGAGAGTCGGAAGGGCAGGTGAACGCGCTGACCGGCGTGCCAAGGATCGGTGCGTGGGCCACGTGGCCGAAAAAGTCGGTTGGGTTCGGGTCGGTGGCGAACGCCCGCTGGGCACCGGACCATAACGCCGACTGTTCAAGGTCCGGGAGCAACCGTGCGGGCCAACCCAGGTGAAGATAAGTCGGCCGACTCCCGCTCAGCGTGATGCCGGGCGGCAAGCGGTCCTCGCGGTCGTGGTACGCGTGCGCGGCCAGAGCGAGCTGCTTGAGGTTGTTCTGGCAATTCAGCCGGGCGGCGGTCGAACGGACACTTTGGACCGCCGGGAGTAACAGGGCCGCGAGGATGCTGATGATGGCGATCACCACCAGCAACTCGATGAGAGTGATCCCTGGGCGTGAGGGGCGCACGGGCGTTGCACCTCGTTCAGCCGGCCACGGGCGGTGAGGGCGGCGGCGGGGGAGTTTGTCTCGCAATCCTGGCACGCAACAACACGGCCGCCACCGCGACGGCGATGAGAGCGAGGGCCAAGATACCGATCACGAGGAATGGCCCAGTCGGACCACCCGACGGCGACGGCGTCGTCGGGGGAGGGGCGGTATCTTCGTTGGCCGAAACGAACTCAGCTGAGAGTTTCTTGCCGTCCCAATACCCGAGCCGTTGCTGAACTCGGTTGTCGACCACCGCAACTCCTTTCGGGAGATCGAGCGAACTCAGAGTGCCGACGTCCGAGCGAACCGACTCTCGGGTGAACGAAGTCACCCGAAGAGAAGTCAATCTGCGTGTCTTGCCTCTATCATCAACCCAGCGTGTGATCACCTGTTGGGGCAGAACAGATGTTGTGTCGCCAGGCGTATATGTCGAATCGGTCGTGGCGATGCGACGACCATCTTTGGTAGTATATTTCACCCGGTGAATGCGGAAGAGCGGAGTGTCTTCGATGTAGAACTCGAAACTATTTCCGTTCTGATCCACGAGTGGACAACGCCAAACATCAACGTTGTTCACTTTATCCGGCTCAGCGACACCCACCCGCTGAATGACATCAATCCGAAGTGCAACCCGAATGTTCGAGCGGCACGAGAGTGTGTCACTAACGCCAATGACTCGTGGATCGAAGTTGAAGTCGCCGAGTCCGACTTCCAAGTCACGGTAAGCTGACTGTGGCGATCCGACACGGTGAGTGACGAGTTGACTCCCGTCCCACCCGGAACGAATTTCGGAATCCCGCTTGGTGCCGATGTCATCCGGTAGTTCGCGTTTGGCCTGGACGAGCGTGTCATACCGGTCACGCTCCGCTGGCGAAATGACTGTCTCACGCA
>JALOQR010000081.1 GCA_025459365.1 Fimbriiglobus sp. | reverse complement strand
TCAGCGGCGGAAATACCTGCTCGACACGACCGCCGCGAAGAAGTGACCCGTCGCCGAGTGAGGTCAGGTCCGGGGAAACGACTCCCGACGGTCCGGGGGGGGAGTCCCGATCCCGTTGGGGTGGGCCGGTACACCATCGGCCCCACTCCGATCCGATTGGAGTAGGCAGGCACCCCATCGACTCCGTCTTTCTGTCTGGCGACGACCGGCTCAAGCCGGGACTCCAACCGGGGGCTGGTGGGTCGGCTTCCACCCCGAAGGGGTGGTTCACCCAGCCCAGGGCGAACGAGCCGAAGGCGAGCGACTCCCTGGGGTCTCGGCACCTTACCTCCGCAACTGCTGATACAGCTCCTCGTACCTGGCAGCGCTGCGGGTCCAGCTCCAGTCTTGCCGCATGGCATTCCGCACCACCTTGCGGAAGTCGTCCGGCCGCTGGCGGTAGAGCGTCAGCGCCCACTTCACCGTCTCGTACAGGGCGTGGGCCGAGTAGTCGTGGAAGCTGAACCCGGTGCCGGTGCTGTTGGCGATATTCTCCTCGCTGGCGTTCACGATGGTATCGGCCAACCCGCCAGTCGCCCGCACTACCGGCGGAGTGCCGTACTTCAGCGAATAGAGCTGGTTCAAACCGCTCGGCTCGTATCGGCTTGGCATCAGGAACAAATCGCTCCCGGCTTCCACCAGGTGCGACAACGGTTCGTGGAAGCCGAGGTAGATCCCCACTTGATCCGGGTGGCGATCCCGTAGCCCTTGCAACTGGTCGTGGAATTCGCGGTCGCCGTCGCCGAGGAACACCAACTGGCAGCCGAGGTCGAGGAACCCCGGGGCAGCACTCATCACGAGATCGATGCCTTTCTGGCTCACCAGCCGGGCGACCATGCCGAGCACGGGGCGGGTGACATCGACAGGCAAGTGATACTGCTCCTGAAGCGCGGCCTTGTTCTTCGGCTTCTGCTCGAACACGCTCTCGGCGTCGTATCGGGCGGGAATGAGAGTGTCGTGGGCCGGATCCCACTCGCCGTAGTCCACCCCGTTCACGATCCCACTCAGTTTGTAGCGGACCTGGCCGAGCAGCCCCTCCAGGCCGCAGCCGTATTCCGGAGTCTGAATCTCGCGGCTATAGGTGGGCGACACCGTGTTCACGGCGTCGGCGTACACGATCCCAGCTTTCAGGAAGTTCAGGTGCCCGTGGTACTCGAGCTGGCTGTGGTTGAAGAGCCACCCAGGCAGGCCGGTGAGCTCCATCACCCCCCGGCTGAACATCCCCTGATAGGCGATGTTGTGGATGGTGAACACGGTGCGGACGTGGCTGTAGGCCGCCTGCGGGCGCAGGGCTTCCGACACATACACCGGGATCAGGCCGGTCTGCCAGTCGTTGGCGTGCAGCACGTCGGGCACAAACCCGATGTGCGGAATCGCGGCCATCACTGCCCGGCTGAAGAACACGAACCGCTCGGCGTTGTCCGGGTAGTCGGCCTTGTAGCCGCCGGGCATGGTTTGCTGGTACAGCCCGCGGCCGGCGGATGCGTCGTCGCGGTCGAAGTACTCGGGGGCATCGACGAAGAAAACGGGCACGTCCGACTTGGGCAGCGTGCCGCGGAACAGCCGGCAGGCGAGGGTGCGCGGGCCGACGGGCACCGACAGCACATGGGGAGTCGGCTCGGCCGGGTGCTTGCCAAAGCGCACCGCCCGGTGGTATGGCATGACCACGGCGACCCGGTGGCCGAGTTGGGCCAGGGCACGGGGGAGTGCGGCGGCCACATCGGCCAACCCGCCCGTTTTGGCGAACCCCGCCACCTCGGACGCCACGAACAGGATGTTCTGACTCGACACGACGACCCCTCGGAACCGCGGCAGACCGAACGAGGCAAGACTAGTACGCGACTGAGGATCGGGCTAGGCGGGGGGTGGGTCGCACCACCTTTGGAGGAACTGCATCGACCGTTCGGCCGTCCGCACCGCGTCGTAGCTGTGGCGGCTCAACTCCACCCCCACCAGCCCGGCGTAGCCGATCGCCGTCAGCCCGGCGAACACGTCGGCGAAATTCACCTCCCCCTCGCCGAACATCAGGTGGTCGTGGACGCCCGCCCGCATGTCCTCGATGTGGACGTTCCACAGCCAGTCTTTCCACCTCCGGATGTGGTCGCTCACCGGCAACTCGCCGAGGCAGACGAGATGACCCACGTCGAGCGTCAACCCGAAGTGCGGGTGGTTCACCCGCCCGTGCAACTCGGCGAACTTGTCCATGCTGTCGATGAACATGCCCGGCTCCGGCTCGAAGGCGAGGCGGACGTTCTGTGTGCCAGCGTGGTCGGCCAGTGGTTTGCACTGTTCCACAAGACAACGCATTAGTTCAGACGGCGAGGCGTCGTTGGTGGGGGTGCCGGACCAAAAGCTGACGGCGTCTGCACCGAGGGCGCGAGCCATGACGACACACGATTCGAGGAACTGGCGGCGTCGGGTGGAGTCGGGGGAAAGAAGTGTCGGCTGGTGCTTGCGTTCGCGGTCGAGCAGGAACCGCGCGCCGGTTTCGATGACGCACCGCAGGTTCAACCGGTCGAGTTGTTGGCGGACGCGGGCCAGTTCTTCGGGGAAGTTGGGAGCGAACGGGTTGAGGTGATGCACATCCAGGGTGAGTTGCACCCCACGGTAGCCACGGGCGGCGAGGATGTCGAGGGCGTCGGCCAGGGTGTGGTGGGCGAAACCGTTGGTGTTGTAGGCGAGGATCATGGAGCGTTGATCACCAGCGGTTCGCCGTTGGCGTCGATCAGTCGCCAGCCGGTTCGGGTCCGCTCGATCGTTTTGCATGGGTGTCGGCTCACCAGTTCGGCCGCCCGCTTCACGTCTGGCTCGGGCCAGGGCCGACCGTCCGCGGCGTCTGTCACGGTGCGAACGGTGGTCAGCACGGGCAGGTTCGCCGTCTCCACGCCGGTGGGCAGGAGCACGCCGCTCAGTGTCACCGCCCGTGTGTTCACCACGCCGAACTGGTTCCACCGCACCGCCAGCACCGGCGAGCGGAACCGTAGTTCTATCCGCACCCCGCCGTCGGCTTCGACCGTCACCGCCGACACGCCCTCCACCCAGGGGTGTTTGCGGAAGGCGTCGGCGAGTTGCGTTGGGGTGGCCGGATCGACCGACGATACCGCCTCGGGCAGATTGCCGAGCAACCGGACTTCGGTGAGGAACTTCGCCGAGTTGGTGTGTGGTGGGGTGTTCACCCGCAGATCGGCCACCGGCACGGCATACCGTTCCTTCGCGGCCACGCTCGCCCCGGCCTGTTGGGTGAGCCAGTGCAGACCGGCGAACAGCCCGCCGACCACCGCGACCGCTGGCAACAGGCGGAGCAGCCGTTGCCAGCGGAACGGTTCGGGCTTCGGGGATTTCTTCTTGCGAGCCTTCTTCGCCATGCCGGGATTGTACACCAAAAAGCAACCCCCTCTCCGGTTCGAAGAGGGGGTCGTGAAGTGAGGTCTTAGCAAGACGTTACTTCAGGGTGGACAGGTACTCGATCAGGTCGAGGAATTCGCTCGGGGCCATCGTGCCGGCTTGCCCCTCGGGCATGCTGCTCTGCTTCAGTTGCGTCTTCCTGTCGATCTCATCGGCCTTGATGGTCACCTTGGCCTTGCCATCGAAGATGACCGTTTCCGTCTTCGACTCCGAAACTAGCAGGCCAACGACCGACTTCCCGTCTGTCTTGTCGATGCGGGTGGACTTGTACTTGTCTTCCACCTCGGCGTTCGGGTCGATGATACTCTCCACGAGCTTGTACCGCCCCTTGGATCGCTCCATCACCTTATCGAGGTTCGGCCCGAACTCGGCCCCGGAGTCTGCTCCGACCCGGTGGCACGCGACGCACAAGCGGGTGAACACGATCCGCCCCTTGGCGGCGTCCCCGCCCTTCATGTCGGCCAGCGCCCGCATCGCTTTGTTGCGTTCTTCAGGGCTTTTCGGCTCCAGGCTGAGGAGTGTGGCCAGCCACGGGGCGGCCTGGTTGTCCAACTTCTTGCTCTTCTGGATCTCGGTTACCACCTTGGCCGCTTCCGGGTTGGCGGCGGCCAACTTGCTGGTGTAGAAGTCGGCCGGCCATGCTGCGACGTTGGCGGAGAGCGACGCCTCGACGGTGTAGCGCGTCCAGTAGTCCATCGGCAGTTTGGCGATGTCGGCGATGGCCGAGGCGGCGTCGGCGGTGGGGTAGAAGCTGAGCGCCCGGGCGGCCTCGGTGCGGACCCGCAGGTGTTCATCGGCAGTCGCCTTCTTGAACCGCTCGACTACCTCCGCCGGCAGGTACGCCCGCTCGTCGGCCAGCAGGTGAATAACTGCCGCACGAGCCTGGAACGTCTTGGCGGCCAGCACCGCGTCGGCCAGTTTCATGTCCACCGCGTGGTGCCCGGCCTGCACCCAGAGGGCTTCGCAACGGAGGCGGTCGAAGTCGGGGTCAGTCGGCTTGAGTTCAGCGGCCCACTTCGCCACGGCCGGCAGTACCTCGGCGGCGGGGCGGTCGTGCAGTTCACGGCGAGCGCGGTAGCGTGTCCGCCATTCGTACTCGCGGAACTGCTCGCAGATCTCGGCCACGCTCTTCCCATGCTGCGTGACCGGCTTGATGGTCTTCTCGTTCACCCCGATCATTCGGTAGACGCGGCCGTGGACGTGGTCGCGGTTCGGGTCTCGCTGGCTGTACTGCATGTGGCCGATGAGCGGGTTCGCCCAGTCGCCGAAGAAAAGCGCACCATCTGGCCCGATCTGCGGGTCGGCCGGGCGGAAGTGCTTATCAGTCGCCCGCACCAGGTCGTCGAACCCGCCCTCCTTCGCCTTGATCCGCTCGCCGACGTAGAAGGCTCCATCTTCCTTGAACTTGTAGTGTGTCAGGCCGTTCAGGTTGATGACGCAAGCGTAGGTGAAGTTCCCCTGCACGTCCTTCGGCAGAGCACGAGACACGAGGAACTCGTTGCCGAGGTTCGGGCGGACGCCGTTGGGCAGGATCTCCTTCACCCCTTTGCGGCCGGAGTAGGGCTGACCCGACAGCGGGGTGTCCCACGTCTGGAACGAGCCGGTGCCGTCGCCAACGATGCCGTTGCCCCACTCGTCGAACACGTAGCACCACATGTTTGCCATGCTCGGCAGGGCGAACTGGCGGATCTTGAGGCTCCGCGGATCGAGCACATAGGCTCCGCCACTGCCCGCGCTGCGGTGCGGCCCCCACGGGGTTTCCAGGGTAGTGCTGGTGGCGATCCCTTCGAGCATGTGCAGCAGGCCGCCGTGGTTCCACTCCCACGCCCCGCAAGTGTGGTGGGTGTCGTCGGTCGCCCAACCGTCCATCAGGTAGGTGGTCTCGTCGGCCTTGTCGTCCCCGTCGGTGTCTTTCAGGAAGAGCAACCGCGGCTGATCCACCACCAGCACCCCGCCGTTGAAGAACTCGAACCCGGTCGGGCACTGGAGTTTGTCGGTGAACACCTTGCACTTGTCGGCCTTCCCGTCGCCGTTCGTGTCTTCGAGGATGATGAGTTTGTCGCCCGGCTTCGGGTCGCCCGGCTTCCACTGCGGGTAGGTGGGCATGCACGCCACCCACAGCCGGCCCTTGCTGTCGAAGTTGATCTGCACCGGCTTGGCGAGGTCGGGGAACTCCTTCTCGGAGGCGAACAGTTCGAGCTTGAACCCGGCTGGCACGCGGGAACCCTTGATCAGTTCCTCGGGCGGCGCGACCTTCGGCCCCATCTCCGGCGGGTTCTCGCTGTACTTGCGATCCGGCCCGCCAAACCGCGTCGGCGGGACAATCAGGTCGCCCGTTTTGCTGTCGTCCACCTTGTCTGGCACTTGTTTGCCGTTGGCGATGTCCCAGGCGTACTGGTCGCGCACGGCCACCATGTTCCGCAGTTTGGCGTACTCACGGGGGAACGTCTCGGTGTCGTAGGTCCGCCGCCCGCCGTACACATACCACCCGTTTACCATGCGGTAGTCTTGGTGGTGAATCCAGCTCTTGTCGTTGATGGCTGCGCGGAGTTTCTCGAACTCACTGGTGCCAAGCTTGGCGGGATCGAGCGGGCTTCCGAACAGGCCGGCATCGAGTGCCTGGGCGAGCAACTTGTCGCCCGCCTCGGTCATCTGGAACCCACCGACAGTCAGCTTGCCGCCGCCCTTCTCGAACGCGGCGAGGGTAGGGGTGAACACGTCCACGAAGGCCAACTTCCGCTTCTCCGCCACCGCCTTCACGGCGGCGGTGTACAGCTTCAGGTTCTCGTTCTCCTTCTGGCCGTCCGGCAGGAACTTGTCGCCGGTGTTCTCGAAGGCGATGGGCGAGACGAGCACGAACCGCGGGGGGGATTTGGCGTCGTCCCGCGGGTACTTGGCGGTGTAGTCGTCAAGGAACTTCTCGTAGTCGGCCTTGAATTTCTCGACCCCAGCCGCCCCCTTGAACGACTCATTCCACCCGAAGAAGCAGAGGAAGGTGTCCGGGTTGAAGGCGAACAGCGGATCGTCCAGCTTGGTGTAGTCGTTCGACCGCTGCCGCACGCCTACTTCATCGGCCGGGAAGCCGAAGTTTCGCACCACCAGTTGCTTGTCCTTGTGGCGGAGGTGGAGCATCGCCTCGAAGTGGCCGTACAGGCTCATCCGCTCGGCGGTGGTGTTGCCGACGAACGCCACCCGCTCACCCTTCGCGAATTCCAGGGGGAGCTTGCTGGCGGGCAGCGGGTCCTTCTTCGGCCGCGGGCCGGGTTTCATGAGTTCTTCGGCCCGAGCAGTGGACGGCTGCGGCTTCTTCTGCTGCGACAGGCCGTCGGCGGCGGCGACGAGCAACAGCCCGCCGACGAGGGCGAGCGCGGCCGGACGGCGAAGGCGAGAGAGGGCTATCATCGACGGGGTTCCCCGTGGGCGGAGAATCGGGTGGGGTGGGACAGAGAAAGTATGCGCGAATCGGGCAAGAGCTTCAATGGGCTATGGGGGGGCCGGCCGTTATGCCAGCCCTTCCGCAGCCATGTCCGTGAGGGTGACTTGCATGGCGGTCACCGTCGTTGTCACGTCGGAGGGAGAATGTTCGCAGGTCGTCATGCCGGCGAAGCCCCACCAGTCGACGCCGTTTAGCAGCATGCCTTGCCGCAGGGCCATCACCTGTTTCGTGTTCTTTGGGCCGTCGAGTACGTTCACGTCGTTACCGAATGGGATGAATCCATCGTTATGGCCCGCGTCGGCCGGGGCGGTGGCACCGGGCACCACCCGCACCATGCTGAAGTCGCCGTAGGCGGCCCACTGGAAACCGTTCGCTGCGAACATGCGGTTCAAGTCGTTTCGCAGATTACGGGCCGCGGCGTTTGCGGCTTCGCACACCCCACCGGCGGCGATCCGCTTCAAGGTGGCGATGCCGGCGGAGGCCGAGAGTGGGTTGGCGTTGTAGGTGCCGGGGTGCTTCATCTTCGGCTTACCGGGCCGCGGCTCGATGAACGCCAGGATGTCGGCCCGCCCCGCCAGGCAGCCGCCAGGTAGGCCGCCGGCCAGGATCTTCGCCAGGGCCGTCAGGTCGGGCGTCACGCCGTAGTACGCCTGTGCCCCGCCGGGCGAGATGCGGAAGCCGGTGATGACTTCATCGAAAATGAGCACGCGGTTCAGGCGGGTGGTGATCTCACGCAGCCCCTTCAGGAACTCGCCGCGGATTGGCACCGCCCCCCAGTGTCCGCCGGTTGGTTCGAGGATCACAGCACCGATTTGCTCGTCCTTCTTCAACGTGTCTTCCACACGGTTCAAGTCGTTCGGCGGGATCGCCACGCACACGTCGCTGACCGCCGCGGGCACGCCGGGCACGCCGGGGGCGTCGTAGGGTGGGTCGGCGCTCACGGTCACGTAGTCGTGCCAGCCGTGGAAGTGCCCCTGAAACTTCAGAAACTTCGGCCGGCCGGTGTGCAATCGGCTCAGCCGCAGAGCCATGAGCGTGGCCTCGGTGCCGCTGCCGGTGAATCGTACCCGCTCGGCACTCGGGATGAGCTTCCGCACGAGTTGGCCCCACTCGATCTCGCCGTCGTGGCACGAGCCGGGGTGGGTGCCCTTCGCCATCTGTTCCTGAACCGCCTTCACGACGTCGGGCGGGCTGTGGCCGAGGATGTGCGACCCGTGGCCGACGAAGTAGTCGATGAGTTCGTGGCCGTCCACGCTCCACTTCTTGCTGCCGAGGGCGTGGCTCACGTACACCGGAAACGGCTCCATCATGCGGGTATCGTGGGTGACACCGCACGGGAACAACTCGCGGGCCTGATCGAAGCGAGCGCGGGAACCGGGGAACGCGGCGGCGTATCGCTCGGCGAGGGTGGGCATGTGGGAATACCTGAAGAGCCAACCACAGAGGCACAGGGACACAGAGAAGACAGCAGTCGAGAGTGTTTTATCCACTCCCCCCTGTCTTTTCTGTGTCCCTGTGCCTCTGTGGTTCGCCCCACTGAGTTAACGTTCGCCGCCGGAGGTGGTGGCAGTGGTCGGCAGGTTGAGGGCGCGAGATGCCATGTCGGATTTCAGCCGGTCGAAATCGGCCGCGGCGGCCTTCGCCCAACAACGGCGGGCCACCTTCAGGTAGCGTTCGGCCTCGTCGGTGCGGCCGAGGCGATCGCACAGCGCCCACAGGCCGAGTGCACCCCGCACGCTGCCGGCATCGTGGGCGAGTGCCTCCTGGAAGGCCTCTTCGGCGTCGGCTGCCAACCCGCCCTCCAGAGCGCTCACGCCCCACTGTTCCATGTAGTAGGCCCCGCCACCCCAGGCGTGGTGGTTGAAGTCGTCCTTTGTCTTCTCGATGATCCGCTGGAACAACTTCATGCCGGCCTCGCCGTGGCCGAGCTGGCACTGGAGCCGGCCTTGCACCTCCCACAGCCGGTAGCTGGCGGTGCCGCCCTCCTTTTTGCCGGCCGACGCCTGTTTCAGAACATCGAGCTCAGCCTGGGCACGCTTCACGTCGCCGCGCTCCAGCGCCACCACGGCCGAGTAGTAGGCCGCGGTGAGTTTGTCGCCCTTCCGCACGCCATCGATTAACTTGGCGGCCTCGTCCCAGTCCTTTTGCGTCACGAACATGGCGAACCACTGCGGGTTAAACTTGTACCCGTAGCCGATGGCTTCCTTCCGCAGATCGGTCGCCTCGGCGAATCGGCCGTCGTGGACAAGCCCGCGGGTGAGCGTCTCCATGTGGTGATTGAACTGATGATCCTCGCTCGGCCGCACACCCTGGAAGGCGTGGTACTGCTTCTCCATCTCGTAGGCCCGCTTGCTCCAATCGGAGGTCCGTGCCCACTTGCCCACCCGCATGGCCAGGTGAGCCTGCATGTGGAAGGCGTGCGGGATGCCGGGCGAGCTTTCCATGTACTTCTCGGCGTGTGGCCAGCCGAGGGCGGGGCGGCGGATGTTTTCGTAGTGGTGGACGAGTTCGTGGCTGGCGCCGGGGTGGATCGGGTTGATCTTCAGCAGCGCCTTGTAGAACGGCACACCGGCGTTCGGCCCCTCGGCGATCTGGGCACGGGCGAACCAGCCTTCTTCGTCGTCCTCGTACAGGGCGAGCAGTTCGTTGAGTGTGTCGGTCGCCTTCTTCTTGCGCTCCTCGGGCTTCACGTTCGGCCAGTTGCCCTTCTCCTGTAGGCGGGCGGTGATGAGTAGTTGTTCGCGGTGGCTCGCCTTACCCATGAGTGCCTTGGCCCGCTCCAGTGCGAAGTCTCGCGGCGATTTGGCGAGGCGGTCGGGGAGTTGGGCCTGGGGGAGCGTGCCGGCGACGGCGAGAAACGGAGCGGCGTTCGGCGGCTTCGCCCCGCTACTCCACTTCTCGAAGCTCTTGTTCAGCCCGAGCCAGGCCATCGCACAGTCGGGGTCGTGGCGGAGGGCCGTCTCGAACGACCGGGCCGCCTCGATCCAGACGTAGCTGTAGTAGAAGCCGAACGCCTGGTCGCAGAGCTTCTGGCACTCGGCCGACGGGGTGGTGACGCGGTAATGGTACTTGCACAGGTCGGGGAAGATCTTGGCCGGGGCGAGACCGGTGAGTGGCAGCACATCCTTTGGCGTGGGGGCGACGATGGCCAGCACAACGGCGACGGACGGGACGAGCGGCATGGCAGGCTCGCGAGGTGCGGAGCGGGTGGGATGAGGAGTAGTGTAGCCGACGAACGGGCAACGGGGGAGGTCGAAGGAACCTCACGAGGTGCCAGGTGATGCCGGCGGGTCTTCCAAATGTCTGCGGAGGTGTGCGGCCCGCTTCCCCACCTCGGACTCCGTGGCCTCGAACTTCGTAGCCGGGACGAATTACGCGACGATCGACCCGGGGGGCCGCGTTCGGTTTTCTTCCTCCCTGGCAAGGGCGGCTCGGCAAAAGGGGATGGACGAATGGGTAGGGTGGGTCCAGCGGCGGTCACGCCGCCCCGACCCACGATTCCCGACCCGCGTGGGTCGGCGCGAGCGAGACGCTCGCTGGACCCACCCTACCTCAGGTGAACCTCTGAATGGGTAGGGTGGGTCCAGCGGCGGTCACGCCGCGCCGACCCACGATTCCCGGCTCCCCAGCCAGGGCGGCTCGGCGAAAGGGGATCGGGCGAATGGGTAGGGTGGGTCCAGCGGCGGTCACGCCGCCCCGACCCACGATTCCCGGCCCGCGTGGGTCGGCGCGAGCGTCTCGCTCGCGCCGACCCACCCTACCTCAGGTGAACCTCTGAGTCGCCCTGCCTCCCCGGCGGGTGACACTCCCGCCACCGGTGGAATGTGGTACACCAGACGCACCGCGGAGAACCCGAGATGACCCCCGTTGCCGCCGCCCCGCCCACCTCTCTCTCCATGGCCGCCATTCGCAAGTTCAGCGTCAGCGAGTACCAGAGGTTGATCGACGTGGGCGTCCTCACCGACGAGGACCGTGTGGAGTTGCTGGAAAACTACCTGGTGCTGAAAATGCCCGCCAACCCGCCCCATGATTCCACCGTCACTAAACTCTACCGCCGCCTCGACCGACTGGCCCCGCCCGGCTACCTGGCGCGCTGCCAGGTGGGGTCGAGCCTCCCCGACAGCCGCCCCGAACCGGACATCGCGTTGGTCCGGGACGAAGCGTCCTTCGACGCCCGCCACCCCGCGCCGCACGAGATCGCCTTGGTGGTCGAGGTAGCCGACTCAAGCTTGCCCCGCGACCGGGTGGACAAGGGCCGCATCTACGCCCGCGTGTCCATCCCGCAGTACTGGGTGGTGAACCTGGTGGACCGGCAGATCGAGGTGTTCACCGACCCGACCGGCCCGGCGTCGGTCCCCGTCTACCGCCGCCGGCAGGACTTCACCCCAGGGATCAGCGTGCCGGTGGAACTGGACGGCCGGTCGGTGGGGGCGGTGAGCGTCGACGAGGTGTTGCCGTAGGTCCGCGGTCACTTCGCCGCCTACAACATCAGCCCGGTGGTCGCCCTCCCCGTCCGTCGGCCCGAGAACACCGCGTGAGCGTCTTCCAGACCGCCGCTGATCCCGCCGCCTCGCACCCGGTGACGGCGGCCGACCTGATCGACTACTTCCACGCCGGGGCCAAACCCCGCGACCGCTGGCAGGTGGGGGCCGAGTTCGAGAAGTTCGCCGTCGAGCGCGCCACCGGCCGGCCCCTCTCCTACGACGAACCCGGCGGTGTCCGCGACATCCTCCGCGCCCTCGCCGACCGTTTCGGCTGGACCGCCCACGCCCCCCGCGGGCGGGTGGTGCTGCTCACCCGCGACGGGGCGACCGTCTCCATCGAACCCGGCAACCAGGTCGAGTTCTCTTCGCCACCGGTCGAACGCCTGAGTGAACTGGAAGCCCACCTGCGGGGGCACGTCGCCGAACTGCGGGCGGTGACCGACCCGGACCGGGTGGCGTGGGTGGCGGCCGGGGTCACGCCGTTCTGCCGCGCCGAGGAGTTGCCCCCGCCGGTGCGGTTGCGGCACCAACTCATGGCTGAGGTGCTGCCTGCCCGGTGCGAGACGGCCGAGCACATGATGAAGGCGACGGCCAGCACGCAGGCCGCCTTCGACTACGCCGACGAGGCCGACGCGGTACGAAAGTTCGCCGTCGCCCTCACCCTCTCGCCGGTGGTGAACGCCCTCTGGGGGAACAGCCCGCTGTACAACGGCCGGCCGAGCGGGTGGTGTTCATACCGCGGTCGGGTTTGGCTGGGCATGGACGCCGACCGCAGCGGCCTGCTCACCGAACTGCTCGCCGACGGGCTGAGCTTCGAGCGGTGGGCGAATCACCTGCTCGATGTGCCGATGCTGTTCACCCGGGCCGATGGGCAATACCACCCCTCCGACGGTCGCACCTTCCGGGATTTCCTCGCTCGCGGCATCGATGGCCGCTTCCCGACGCGGGCAGACTGGGAACTCCACATCACCACCGTGTTCCCCGAGGTGCGGCTGAAGCAGTTTCTGGAGGTGCGGGGAGCCGATGCTAACCCACCACCGCTCGCCCTGGCAGTGCCGGCGATGTGGAAAGGGCTGCTGTACAGTGACACCGCATTGTCGGCGGCGACGGAACTGGCGAAAAGGTTCCCGCCGGCCGAGTTGGACACGCTGTTCGAGGAGGCAGCCCAGCACGGGCTAGCAGCCGAGTTCGCCGGTCGTCCGGTGCGGGACTGGGCGAGAGATGTGGCCAACCTGGCCGCGGCGGGATTGCCGGCCGACGAACGGCGGTTCCTCGATCCCGTGTTCGCCGTGCTGGAAGCGGGGAAGTCACCGGGCATGGGCTGGGAGGGACTGGCGAACCTGACACCCGCGGAGGTGCTACCGCGATTCGAGTACGCCTGAACGGGCGGTTCTCACTGGACACATTTCCATTTGTCGGGTACGGTTCGGTACCCCTCACGGAGTGCCACCTTGCCCGCCGCCTACTATCACCTCCTGCCGTCGCCGCTCGGTGAACTTCTCCTCGCTTCCGATGGCGAGTTCCTCACCGGCGTGCAGATGGACGCCGCGCCCGACCCCGCCGCCATCGCCGACCCGAAGCCGTTCGCCGAGGCGGTGCGGCAGTTGAAGGCCTACTTCGCCGGCGAACTGACGCGGTTCGACCTCCCCTGCCGGCAGCACGGCACGGAGTTCCAGCAGCGGGTGTGGGGCGAGTTGGTCCACATCCCGTTCGGTGAGCAGGTGACCTACCGCCAGGTGGCCGAGCGGCTCCGCCAGCCAACAGCGGCGCGAGCGGTCGGGTCGGCGAACGGGCGGAACCGGCTCGGGATTGTGGTGCCGTGCCACCGGGTGGTGGCCGCCGGTGGGGCGCTCGGTGGGTACGACTGGGGCCTGTGGCGGAAGGAGTGGCTGCTGGCCCACGAGCGGCGGGCGTGATGATCGCGGACGGCGTCCGTATCCTTCCTGCATGTCGCTCACGTTCGTCCTCGCCCGCAAGCTCCTCCGCGACCTCCGCTGGCCGCTGCTGGTGGTCTGCCTGCTGCTGTTCCTGTTCAGCCTTTTGTGGGTGCGGGTGGCGTGGCGGGTGACCACCGAGATCGCCCCGTACTTCAACGTCCTCGGCGGGCTGGCCGGCAGCACCCAGCAAGACATGGAGAAGGTGGTGTTCACCGGCGTCGGCAAGGTGAGCCAGGCGGTCATCGGCGGGTCGGACATCAACTTCCAGAACCCCACCGACTTCCTCGCCGTTGAGTTGCTGCATCCGGTGGTGATCGTGCTGGTGTTCTTGTGGGCGGTGGGGAAGTCGGCCGGGGCCATCTCGGGCGAACTCGGCGGCGGGACGATGGAATTGCTCCTCTCGCAGCCGGTGCCCCGGGGGCAACTGGTCGTCGCTCATCTCCTCGTAGACGCCATTACCATCCCGGCGATGGTGATGAGCATCGCCACCGGTATGTATCTCGGGCTGTGGGGCGTGGGCGAGTTTCGGGTGAATCAGGAGGTTGTGGCGAAGGTGGTGGAGAAGGCGCCCAAGTTCGCCCAGGAGACGGTGAAAGACCTCGCCGACAAGCAGAAAGTGCTGCCGGTGCAGCCGGAGAACCACTGGAAGGGCACGCTCAATCTGGCTGCCCTGGTGTTCGCCATGAGCGGGCTGGGAATGCTCCTGTCGGCGTGCGGGCGGAACCGCTGGCGGACGACCGGGTGGGCGGTGCTGCTCGTCCTCGGCATGTTCGTGCTGAATGTCATCGCGCAGTTGTGGGACCCGCTCGGCCCGGTGCGGCCGTTCACCCTGTTCTTCTACTACCAGCCGCACAAGCACTGGCTGAACAACGAATGGACAGCCGACGTGGGGGCATGCTGGGGGTTGGGCGAGGGGGTGTTCACCGTGCCGGCGGTGCCGTTGCTACTGCATGTTGGGGTGATCGGGTATGCCGTCGGTTGGTGGGTGTTCCGAAAGCGGGATTTGCCCGCCCCGCTGTGAGGAGAGGTCTTCCGTCATGCAGTTCTTTGGAATCGTCGGCCTGACGGTCGCGGCGGCTGTGCTGTTCGGCACTCTGGAGTACGCCGCCAACGCCCTGTTCGTGAGGGCCGGGCTGGAGTCGGCGGTGAGCGTGAGTTTGTGGGCGGCGGCCGGGGTGGTGCTGGGAGTGCCGCTGGCAATGGCAGCCCGCCTCGGGGCACGTCCGACGCGGTCGGCAGGGTCGCTCGTGCGGCCGGTGGTGCTGCTGTTCGCGGCGGCGGCAGGGTTCGCGGCGGCGGCGGCGGTGGTCGGTGCGACACTGGCAAAATCCGGTCACCTGATGCTGCCAGCGGAGGTGCGAGAGCAGGTCGCGGCGGAGAAGTGGCCGGCGGTGCAGGCGGGCGCACTGGCGAAGCAAGCGGCGTACAACGTGGCGTTCGTCGGCGGCGGGATGCTGGTGGGGTGGGCGTGGGTGAGCCGCAAGCACGGCCGCGGGCGACGATGAGCCTGTCGCGGGGTTGCCCCGCCCATCGTCCCGGCGGTTAGAATCGGATCACCCGCCCCGAGGTGCCCCGCGTGACCCGCTTCGCCCTGCCGTTATTGCTTTTGCCCATCGTGGCTGTCGCCGCCGACCCCACGCCCGCCGAACGCGGGAAGAAAGCGATCGAGAGCACCGCGTTCATCAAGGCGTTCTGGCCAAAACCCGCCTACGAAAGCGCCTGGAAGGTGTGGGGGCTTGCGGAGAAACCGAAGGACTACGAAGCAGCCGTGCGTGAACGGTACGGGCTGCACCCCGCCCCATACCCGAACGACGGCTACCCGATGGGCCTCCGCACGGCAAGCATGCTCATCGGCAAGGGAGTGGGTATCGACTGCATGACGTGCCACGGCGGGAGCCTGTTCGGGAAGGGGTACGTCGGCCTCGGGAATCACTCGCTCGACATCCACTCGCTGTTCGAAGAACTGGCGGCGGCCGGCGGGGCGTCGGTGAAGCTGCCGTTCGCCTTTAGCCAGGTGCGAGGGACCAGCGAGGCCGGGGCATTCGCCGTGTACCTGCTCGGCCTGCGGAACCCCGATCTGAGCATTGCCAAGGAGCCGAAAGAACTGGGACTGCACGACGACAGTTGCGAAGACGTGCCCGCGTGGTGGTTGCTGAAAAAGAAAAAGACGATGTACCACGTCGGGGCGACCGACGCCCGCAGCGTCCGCAGCATCATGCAGTTCATGATGCATCCACTCACCACCCCCAAGGAGTTCGAGAAGGCGGAGCCGACGACACCACCAAGGCGGCGGCGGGCAAAACCCTGTTCGAGAAGAACTGCGCAAGCTGCCACGGCACCTACGGCGAGAACTGGACGTACCCGAACAAGGTGGTGAAACTGGCCGAGATCGGTACCGACCCGAAGCGGGCGGAGAACATCGGGCCGAAGTTCGCCGAGGCGTACAACGCGAGTTGGTTCGCCCAGGAGCCGGGGCTGAAAAAGATCCAGGTAAACCCCGGCTACCAGGCCCCGCCGCTCGATGGCGTGTGGGCAACTGCCCCGTACTTCCACAATGGCAGCGTGCCCACACTGCACGGAGTGCTCAATAGCAAGACCCGGCCGGCAGTCTTCACCCGATCCTTCAAGACCAACGAGGCCGACTACGACAAGGACAAGGTGGGATGGAAGGTGACCGAGACCAAGCCGCCAGGCGACACGGCGAGCGGGCTCGAGCGGAGGAAGGTGTACGACACGACCCAACCGGGCCGCGGCAACGGCGGGCACACCTACGGCGACGACCTGACAGACGCCGAGCGGGCGGCGGTGATCGAATACTTGAAGACGCTGTAGCCACAGACACTCAGACTCACCTGACAGAGCCGTTCGCGGAGCGAGTCGGCCGGTCGGTGTATGACTTCGTTGCCGATACCGATTCGTAAACTACCCGCATGGTTCCGGTTCGCACCCTCAGCTTTCCCACCACTCACATCGGCCGGCGGGTGGACGTGTTCGCCGAACTGCCCAGCACCAACGACCACCCCCCGCCCGAGCCGCCCGGCTCCGCCGTCGTCGCCGACCACCAGTCTGCCGGCCGTGGGCAGTATGGTCGGGCGTGGCTCACCCGCCCCGGCGAAGCCTTGCTCCTGAGTGTGTTCCTCGATCCGCCGACGACCGTGCGGCGGCCGGTCGTGCTTACCGCGTGGGCAGCGGTCGGGGTCGCCGAGGCGGTCGCCGAACTGACGGGCATTCAACCCGCCATCAAATGGCCGAACGACGTACTCGTCGGCGGCAAGAAGGTGTGCGGCATTCTCATCGAGCAGCGGGTCAGGGTGGCGGTCGGTCTCGGGCTGAACCTGAACCAGTCGGCCGCCGACTTCGTCGACCGCGGCCTGCCCGACGCCACCTCCCTCGCCATGCTCGCCGGCCGCCCGTTCGACCGCGACGCTGTGCTCGGGGTGGTGCTGGCAAAACTCGACACGGAGTACGCCCGGGTCGCGGCGGGATCGATGGCCATGCTCGAAGCCGGCTGGCGGTGGCGACTCGGACTACTCGGAAACGAGGTGACGGCCGAGTTGTTCGACGGCAGCGTGATGCATGGTCGGCTGCGGCAGGTAGGCTTCGACGGGGTGGAACTGGCCTGCGACGACGGCCCGGCCGGGCGGGTGCTACGTCCGGAAGCGGTGCGGAAGCTAGCGGCGATGGCCTCCGCCTGACGGGTTCCCCCTCGCCACCGCCGGCGGTACACTTCCCCCACGGCCACCTCCGGCCGCCCCCCCCCCCGTGGCACCTTGTTCCCGGAGCCTGAGCATGTTCCCCGTTTCCCTGGCGGTGGCAGCGTTCGCGTTGTCCGCCGACGTGAAGTCGTTTGACTGGCCGCAGTGGCGCGGGCCGAACCGCGACGGCGTGTCGCAGGAAACCGGCCTGCTGCAAGATTGGCCAAAGGATGGCCCGCCGAAGGCATGGACGGTGAGCGGGTGCGGCGGCGGGTACAGCACGGTGGCGGTGGCCGGCGGGTTCATCTACGGCACCGGCAAGATCGACAACAAGGATCATGTGTGGTGCCGGAAAGAGGCCGACGGCAAGCCGGTGTGGAGCACCCCGATCGGCGAGTACCGCAAGACTGGCTACGAAGAGGGCACCCGTAGCACCCCAACGGTGGCCGGCGGACGGGTCTTCGCTGTCACCCCCGGCGGCACGCTCGTGTGCATAAACGCCAAGGATGGAAAGGAAGTGTGGCGAAAGGACTACGTGAAGGACTTCGGCGGAAACGTGCCCGGCTGGGGGTACTCGGATAGCGTGCTGGTGGACGGCGATCTCGTGATCTGTGCCCCGGCCGGGAAGAAGGCGGCGGTGGCAGCACTGAAGGCGGCCAACGGAGCGGTGGTGTGGCAAACGGAAGGGGCGAAGGTGGGCGGGGCGGCCGGGTACAGCTCGCCGGTGAAGACGACGGTGGGCAAGACCGACATGTACGTCGTGCTGCTCGGCAAAGGCGGCGGCGTCACCGGCGTGGACGCCAAGACGGGCAAGCTCCTCTGGCAGTACGACAAGATCATGAACGGCACCGCCAACATCCCGACCGCGGTGGTGAAGGGCGACAGGATCTGGGCGAGCACCGGATACGGAGACGGCGGGTCGGCCCTCTTGCACATCAAGCAGAGCGGTGGCAAGTTCGAAGCGGAGGAGGTGAAGTACTACGACAAGGCAGTGCAGAACCACCACGGCGGCATGGTGCTGGTGGGCGACTACGTGTACTTCGGCAACGCCCACAACAGCGGGCACCCGGCATGCGTCGACTTCAAAACCGGCGACGTCAAATGGAAGGAAACGAAGGGGGCGGCCGGCGGCAGCGGAAGCGGCAGCGTGGTGTATGCCGACGGCCGACTGTACTTCCGGTACGAGAACGGCAAGGTGGCTCTGGTGAAGGCCGATCCAGACAAGTTCGAGGCGGCCGGATCGTTCGACATCCCGGAAAAGAGTGGCAAGCCGAGCTGGCAGCACCCGGTCATCGCCAACGGCAAACTATACCTACGGGACCAGGACAAGTTGCACTGCTTCGACGTGAAGAAATAGCAATATTCGGGTGAACCCGGCCCGGCGTGCCGGGTTCACCAAAATCACACCGCGTCCGGATCGATCCCCAGTTCGCGGAGCTTGGCAGCCAGTTTGGCCGCCTTGTCTGCCGCCGCCGCGCGCTCCCGCTCCGCCGCCGCGAGCTCCCGCTCCGCCGCGTTCCGCTCCAGAATGATCTCGTCCGGCTTCTTCAACTCCCGGCCGTCGGGGCCGTACACGGTCAGTTGCCCTTTCACCATGTGGAAGCGGAGGCCGAGCCGCGGACTGGTGAAGTCGGCCATCTGCTCCTCGCCGATCTTCTCCAGGTTCCCGGCTACCCGCCGCCACCCCTCCACGAACATCGGGAAGTCGGGGTACACGATGTAGTACTCCTCGACCCCGTACCGCTCATAGAACCGCCGCTTGTCCTCCATCTTCCCCTGCCGGTTGTTGGGTGACCACACCTCGAAGATCACCTGCGGAAAGACGCCCCCCTCCTCCCACACCTTGTAGCTGCCGCGGTATCCCTTCGGCCGGCCGAACGCCACATACACATCTGGCGCCTGCCGCTCGTCCGCGTCTCCCTCCACCGGGTAAATCAAGTGGTCGCCAGCGACGAACGCCGCCGGGTCGTCTCGCAGGTACGCCTCGGCGTTCCACTTCAGGAGCGCGATCCAGTCGAACTGGAGCGTGTTGTCGGCCATGGGCTGACCGTCTGAATCGGGGTAGTAAGCGGCTCGCGGTTTGACGGGTGCAGACATGGCTATTCCTCCGTTGATCATTCTCCCCCACCCGCACGCACGCGGTCAACCTCGGCCTTCGCCGCCGCCAGCCACGCAGTCGCACCCGCAGCGTTCGGGAATCGCACGATCTGAAACACCACCATCCCGGCGACGAACAGCAGCATCACCCAGTCGGCCGAGAGGTGGAACAACACGGCTGTCACCACACCCGCCCCGTCAGCCAGCCCATACTCAAGGAACTTGCCCTGGGCATACACCCGCCAGAGGCGGTCGAGTTCGGTATCGGGCGGAGCGCCCTCGTCGGGCGGGGCGGGCGGTTCGGTGGCCACCTTCCGTAGCCCGACCCTGGTGATAACCGGTACGAGAAGCACGGCCAGGGCGACGGCGGTGAGGGTGAGCACCGCCCCGATGGCCGTGAGCACCTCCGTCCCACCGATCTTCACCAGCGACCGCCCGCCCAGCCCGAACCACACCACCCCAGACACCATCAGGAGCAGGGCCACCCCGAACAGGATCATGCCGAGGCACAGCACCCGCAGCCCGCGGAGCTTGTCGGCCAGGTCGTCGGCGGAGCCGTTCGACGGCGGGTCGGGCGGCAGCAAATCAGACACGCGGTTGGTCATGGGAAGTCACCGGCAGCGGATGTCGTGGTATTCGAGCGGGAACTCGTAGTCCTTGCGGAGGGGGTGACCGACCCAATCGTCGCTCATCAGGATGCGCCGCGGGTCGGGGTGGCCGACGAACCGGATGCCGACGAGGTCGAACGCTTCCCGTTCGTGCCAGTCGGCCGCCGCCCACACGCCGCTAACCGTCGGCACCTCGGGCAGTTCACCGGGGGTGTCGTTCTTCCACCGTGGCAGCACCACCTTCAGCGTGAACCGCCGGCCGGGGAAGCGGAAACTGCTCAGGTGGTACACGACCTCCACATGCGGGTCGAACCCGGCCTTGGCCGCCTTCTTCGTATCCGGTTCGAGGTAATCGACCCCGCTCACGTCGTTCAGCATCTCGAACCTCAACCGCGGTTCGTCGCGGAGGAAACTGCACACCTCCACCAGCTTGGTCGGATCGACCGTGACGAACGGGGCGAGGGCGTTCGCTGGGCTGGGGGTGACGGTCGCACCGAAGGTGGATTGCAACAGAGCGATGGTATCGACGGGGGTCATGGGGTCGCTCTCGTAGGGTGGGTCCCGCGACGGCCTCCGTCGCGGCGACCCACGCGGGTCAAGTCACCGTGGGTCGCCGCGGGCAAAGCACGCGGGACCCACCCTACCGTCTGGCGAGCGAAATCACCAGCGGGTGGCCGTCGATCTTGGCTTCGGCACGGTAGCCCCCGTCAGGCGGGGTGTCGCTCCACGCGGTTGCCTGGCTCTCGGCGGCGATGGTGTCGCGGTGGGCGGCGATCGCCTTTGCGAGCGGTTCGGCGGTGGTACCGAGGTGAAGCACGATGCTGTCGGCGATATCCAGGCCGGCGTCCTTGCGGGCAATGTTCACCTGCCGGACGACGTTCCGGGCCAGCCCTTCCAGCTTCAACTCGTCGGTGATAACGGTGAACACCACGCCTTCCCGCCCGCGGTTGTCGGCGGTACCGGCATAGCCCTTCTGGTCGGCGGCGAATTCGATCAGTACGTCCGCGGCGTCGAGCGCAATGCCGGCGAACTCGACCGGTCCGGCGCGGAGTTGCTTCGCCAGTTCGCGGGCGTCCTTCGCCGCCAGTTCCGCCTCGGCGTCCTTCCGCTTCGCCCCGAGTTTGGCGTTGGCGGTCTTGGCGTTGAACTTGGCGGTGGCGGCGAGGAGCGTAGGAGCGGACGGCGGTAGGGCGATAACCGCCTTCACGTTCAACTCGTCGCGGATGAGTTG
>JALOQR010000080.1 GCA_025459365.1 Fimbriiglobus sp. | reverse complement strand
GGGCAGGGGGTCACGCTCCCGCTCGTGATTCGGTTGCTGAAGGTGGATCGGTTGGCCGAGGCGTAGCCGCCGGATGAGGCCGAACGGGTAGCGTGCTGATTTCGGGTCGGGGTACACTGGTGGAAGGATTCACACAGGAGGGCGACGGATGCGATATCGTGGTCTGACCCTGTCGCTGATCGCGTTGACGCTGAACGCCGTACAGAGTTCGGCCCAACAGCCGGACCCGGCTGTGTTCGTCCGCGACCTGTACCGGCGGTACGCCGGCATTGATCCCGACCGCGGCACTGTCGAGGTGTGGGTACGGGAGTTGAACCGGGGCACACCGCCGGTCGAGGTCCATGCCCAGATTCTCGGGTCGAACCAGACGTTCGAGCGGGTGCGACGAGACAACGCAACCTGGGTTCGCACTCTGTACACCGACGTACTCGGCCGAGAGCCAGAGCCGGACGGCCTACGGCACTGGTTGCGGCGCCTGGAAGAACTGCGGAACGACCGGGTGAAACTGGCCCGCGAGTTTCTGAAGAGCGCCGGGGCGGAATTGAACGCCGGCGGAGCGAACCGGCCGGGCGTGATCGCTCCCGCCGATCTGCCCGCTCACCTGAATACCACCGCAGCCGTACTGGCCCAATCGGTTGGCGGTGAGTTCCCCGGTTTTCAGCACTTCATGGTGCGGTCACAGGCGGAGAACTTCGCTCGATCGGTGGCGTCTGGTCAGAACGTCTTGAACGCGAAAGATCGATTTCCGGTGCAGTGGTCGCAGACTGTACGGTCGTTGGCTGACAATCTGGAGTCGCTCGAACGCGGCATCGCTCAGACTCGTCTGCCCGCGCCTAACACTCGCGTCCACCTCGACCAGTGTAAACAACTCATCGCCGCCATTGCCCAGGGCACACCATTGGTTCCGCCCGATCAACCCGGTCCACCATTGATTGGCGGCGGTGGTCCTCTGTCCCGCGACGAAGCCCGTCGGTTCCGTCAACTGCTCGAAGACCTATCCCGCGAACTGACTGCTGCCGAGGCGACCTTTCGCGCGGTGGTTCCGCAAAACTGGTCCGGTCGGCAACTCGTAGCCCAGGTTGACGCGGTCCACTCTGACGTCGATCACCTGCGGTCGGAGGTGAGGGCAGGGTTCGGTCGGGCCGACTTGGCCGCGAGGTTGCAAGCGATCAACCAGAGCGGCGCCGTGGTCACAAAGACCATCGGCAGCGGCCAGACCGATGTGCGGGCGGTGCAGGCGTGGTACTCGGTCGGCCGTGCGACCCAGGCGGTACTCGATGAACTCGGGGCCGTGGCGGTGTTGCCAGGGCAACCCGGTGGTGGGCGGGTGCCGGCTCAGGCGTTCCGGGCGATTGATCAGGCCGTTGCCGAGTGCGATGCGCTTGCGATGGCGTTTACACCGTACACCACCTATCACCGCGGGGTGGCGCGACTGATTGCCGATCTACAAGACCTGAAGAATCGTTACGCCGCCCTTCGTCAGACGGCTGCGGGCTTTGCTCCGAGCCGGCGGGAACTCGACGCCCACATCGATGCCATTGCCGAGCGTCAACGGTCGGTGAGTCACCTCTGGCGAGAAGTCTCCCGCGATCCGCGATTGCGGAACGTGCCAGACCTGAACGACCTCAACGCCGCTGACCGTGATGTCACCCGGCAGATTTCTGCTGTGCGCTAATTTCGTCCGCCAATTTCTACGAGGCGTTGCCATGCTCCGCGCCGTTGTCTGCCTATTCGTTTTCACTCTTCCAGCCGTCGCCGACGATCCGCTGAAGGCCAAGCCGCCGACCGAGGTGTCGCCGGCCGAACGGGCGTTCTTCGATACTGTGCAGGCGGTGCAAAACCGTATTGGAAAGGCAAAAGCATACTCGGTGAGCGTGGAGGCCAAGTGGAAGACGACGGGCGGAAAGCAAGAACTCGGCGGCACGAACACCGTCATTCTGCTGGCCGAACCACCGGGCAAGCTCCGCATCGAGGTCGGGGCGGCGGGCGAGAAGGAGCCTCATCTCTGCGTGGCAAGCGATGGGAAGACCCTGACTCGGTGCTTCCACATCGCCGACCTCTACAGCGTCTCCAAGTGCGATGGCACTCCGCTCGACGATGTGCAACTCGACGGCCTGACACTGCCAGCCTTGCGAGCCGCGGGCGTCGATTTCCTGGCCCGGCCGAATGTGGCGGTGGCGTTGGCATCGCAAGTGTTGGCGGTCGAGACGCTGGGTGAGGGAAAAGAGAAAGGGTCCGCGTATCGCATCACGTTGGCGAGCGGTCGGGCGGTGACGGTGCGGTTCGACGCCGGCGGACTGCCTGTCGAGGTTCGCGCCACCTACGACATTGCCGTCGGTGAGATGAAAAAGCTGACCCACACTCTGGACGCCAAACTCAAGTGGGACTTCGACGCGAAGCCGAAACCCGATGCCTACGCGATCACTCCGCCAGCCTCAGCCAAGAAAGTGGACGACCTCTTCGCCGCCGTGATGGCTCCCGACCTGGAGGAACTGATCGGCAAGCCTGCACCGGCGGTGGAGTTCGCCGGGCTGGACGGCAAGCCAGTGAAACTGGCCGACTTCAAGGGGAAGCCGGTGGTGGTGTACGCCTGGGCGCTGTGGGCCGCGCCGGCGGTCGAGAGCCTGCCGGGGTTGAGCCAGTTCGCAGCGGAGTACGGGAAGAAGGGGGTGGCGTTCGTGGCGGTGAACGTCGGCGATACCCCGGAGGCGGCGAAGGCGTTCGCGGAGAAGGCGAAGTTCCCCGGCACGGTGGCGCTCGACCCGCTCGGGGCGGCGCTCGGCCAACTGCGGGCGCAGGCGGTGCCGGCCGTGGTGGTGATCGACAAGGACGGCAAGGTGGCGGCCTACCACCGTCGTACAGCCGACACGGCGGAGAAGGTGAAGGCAGAGTTGGACAAGTTGCTGAAGTGATTGGCCGGGAGCGAGGGTGTCCCGCTCGCTGTTCGCGTGCGGGTGGGACGCCCGCGCTCCCGCGCCCGTATCATGTCCGAACCCCACGGTCGGCACGGTCGTCCGTGGGGTGGTTCGTTCATCGCACCACCCAGGCCAAGGGCGGTGCCGCAGGAGACCGACATGCCGGCCAAGATCGACATGGCGAAGTTCGCCAAGTTCTGCAAGGACACCGGGTTCATCTTCCAGTCGTCCGAAATCTACGGCGGGATCAACGGGTTCTGGGACTACGGCCCGCTCGGCGTCGAGCTGAAGAAGAACATCAAGGAAGCCTGGTGGACGGACATGGTGCGGAACCCGCCGCCCGGCCCGGACGGTCAGGAGATCCGCATGGTCGGGCTGGACTGCTCGATCATCATGAACCCGAACGTGTGGGTGGCCAGCGGGCATGCGGGTGGTTTCAGCGATCCGATGGTAAGTTGCAAAGCTTGTAAGGGACTGTTTCGCGCAGACCAGTTGATCGGGTTCGAGTTGATCGATTGCGTGGCTCCGCCTGATGAAAATCAGCCTCGCTTCCTCATCACGGGCATCGGTAGCGTTCAACAAGTTTGGGAGGCAAACGCAAAGAAAATCGAGAAGCTACAGAAGGCTCACGGCAACAACCTTCGCCCGAATCCTGATGTTCAGAACCTCATCTACGCATTCGCGACCGAGAAGGGCCGCAGTAACTGGGTGTGCCCGAGTTGTGGTGAAGTAGGGACCTTAGGGGAACCCCGCGCCTTCAACTTGATGAACGAGACGAACATCGGGGCGGCGGTGGATTCATCCAGCAAAGCGTACCTCCGACCGGAGACGGCTCAGGGCATCTTCGTCAACTACCGGAACGTGCTGAACAGCACCCGGCTCAAGCTGCCGTTCGGCATCGCACAGGTTGGGAAGGCGTTCCGCAACGAGATCAATCCGCGGAACTTCACCTTCCGCTCCCGTGAGTTTGAACAGATGGAGATCGAGTTCTTCTGCCACCCGGCCGAGTCGCGGAAGTGGTACGAGTACTGGCGGGACTTGCGGCGGAAGTGGTACAGCACGCTCGGCATCCAGAGCGACAACCTCCGCCCGCGGGAACAGGGGGCCGACGAACTGGCGCACTACTCCGTTGGCACCACCGACATCGAGTACCTGTTCCCGTTCAGCGACGAACCGCAGGAACTCGAAGGGGTGGCCCACCGCGGCGACTTCGACCTGAAGGCTCACGCCGCCAAGAGCGGGAAGACCGACGACCTCGCCTACTTCGATGAAGAACTGTGGAACAACGACAGCCAGACCATGAGCACCCGCAGCTTCAAGGAGTGGCTGAAGTCGAATCCGTCGGCGGAGGAGATCGCCAAGTACAAGTTCACCCCGCACGTCATCGAGCCGAGCGCCGGGGCCGACCGCTTCACGCTGGCGGTGCTGTGCGAGGCCTACCACGAAGAGGAATTGACCGACGCCAAGGGGCAGAAGGACACGCGGATCGTCATGCGGTTCCACCCGCGGCTGGCGCCGATCAAGTGCGCCATCTTCCCGCTGGTAAACAAAGACGGCATGCCCGAACTCGCCACCAAGCTGTACCGGGAACTGAAACCGCACTTCAACGTCTTCTACGACGACAAGGGGGCGGTCGGCCGGCGGTACCGCCGGCAGGACGAGATCGGCACGCCGTTCTGCGTCACGATCGACGGCGACACGGCGAAGGACGGCACCGTGACGATTCGCGACCGCGACACTCTCCAGCAGAAGCGGATCAAGCTGGAAGACGTGAAGGCCGAGGTGATGGCCGCAATCACGCCGAAGTGAACCGTTTGGTAGGGGCACCCCTTGTGGGTGCCCCTACGTTGTCGCCATCTTGTAGAAGTGTGCCGCTGCCCGTCCGCTGATGACGCCCAGCTTCATCAACTCCGCTGCCATCAGTTCCACTGCTCGCCACACGCCGTCGTCGTTGAGCAAGTTTTCCGTCTTCGCCACCATCCGCCGCTCGAAGCGGTCGAGGCTCCGCTCGCTCGCCCGGTAGAGCATCAGCTTGCGGGCGTACCGCAGGTCGCGGTCGGCGGCACTGCGGTCGTACTTGCCGGTGTGCCGCGCCTCGGCCACCATGCCGGCGAGCGAGATGAGGATTTCAGTTTCGATCCAGTCGTCGGTTGGCCTTTGCACACCCTTACGGAACTCACACTTGCCGAGGAGGTCTTGGTTCGGCAGCACGCTGACGCGGTGGACGGGTCGGTCCAGGGCCAAGGCAACCGCAGCGTGCCCGGCCTCGTGGTAGGCGGTGGCGGGGTCGAACGGGCTTGGAGGGGCGTCGGGCATGGTGTCGGATTCTACCTCCCTGATCGAACATCGTTTCACGCGGTCGGATCGTTGGCATCTCTCGTGGCGGTGGCGTCGGGCTGCTGCAACCGCCACTTGAGCAGTGAAAACCGCCGGCTCTGATCGCTGGTATTCACCGCCCGCCACAGGGCCTTACGGCTGCCCACCACCGCGACCAGTTTCCGCCCGCGGGTGATGGCGGTGTACAACAGGTTGCGTTGCAGCATGATGAAGTGCTGGCCATGCAGCGGGATGACCACCGCCGGGTACTCGCTCCCCTGCGACTTGTGGATGGATGTGGTGAAGGCGAGTTGCAATTCATCCAGGTCGGAGAACTCGTACTCCACCACGCGGCCGTCGAACTCGGCTGTGAGCAGTTGGTCGATGGCGTCGATGCCGAGCACCCGCCCGATGTCGCCGTTGAACACCTCCCGCTGGTAGTTGTTCTTCATCTGGATGACCTTGTCGCCAACGCGGAAGGTTACCCCGAACCGCATCACCTCGTTCTGCGGCCCGCGCCCGGGGTTCAGCGCTTCCTGTAGCACCCGGTTCAGGTTCGCCACCCCGAGTTCGGACTTGTTCATTGGCGACAGGACTTGCACGTCCTTGAACGGGTCGAGGCCGAACTTCGCCGGAATGCGGGCCTTCACCATCGCCACGATACGGTCGATCACCTGTTCGGGTTCGTCGGCCTCGACGAAGTAGAAGTCACCATGTCCGACCGGGGCGGATTCCGGTTCCTGGCCGTTGTTCACCGCGTGGGCCGCCCGCACAATCCAGCTCGAACTGGCCTGCCGCTGCACCTCGGTCAGCCGCACGACCGCGATCGCCCCGCTATCGATCACGTCGGCCAGTACACTGCCGGCTCCGACACTCGGTAACTGATCGCGGTCGCCGACGAGTAGTAGGCACGCCCACGGCGGCACCGCCCGAAGGAGTTGGTTCGCCAGCACCACATCGAGCATCGAGGTTTCGTCCACCACGAGCAGGTCGAGTTCGAGTGGGTTCTCCTTGCCCCTCTTGAAGGTGCCGATGCCGGCGTCGAATTCGAGCAGGCGGTGGATGGTCTTCGCCTCGCGGCCGGTGCTCTCGCTCAGCCGCTTCGCCGCCCGGCCGGTCGGGGCGCACAGCCCGACCTTCAGGTTCTTGGCCGCGAAGATGTCGATGATGGCCCGGACGATGGTCGTCTTGCCGGTGCCCGGCCCGCCGGTGAGTACCAGCACCTTGTTCGTGACGGCCTGTCGCACCGCCTCGCGTTGTCGTTCGGCGAACTCGATGCCCATCTTCTTCTCGACCCACGCCAGCGCCTTGTCCATGTCGACTTCAGGGAGAGGGTGCCCGCCCTCTCGTAGCACCTTCAACGACCGGGCCAGGCCCAGTTCGGCCATGAACAGTGGTTTCAGATACAGGAGCGGTTGTTCCTCGATGGAGTCATCCACCATCCGCACGCCGGCCGCCTTCACCGGCGTGTCCCGCACGATTTCGTCTTCGGTGCGGAGTTGCTCGATGGCTTCGGCGATGCGTTCGGCTGCGATCTGTGTGAGCGCGACCGTCTGCTCGATGACCACCGCCTCCGGCAACCCGACGTGCCCGTTACTGCTCCCTTCGCTGAGGATGTGCCTCACGGCGGCTTGCGCCCGCTTCGGTGAATCGCGAGGTATCCCCAACTTCAACGCCAGTTCGTCGGCGGTTCGAAAGCCGACACCCCAGATGTCGGTGCTCAGGCGGTACGGGTTTTGTCGCACCTGCTCAATGGCGTTCTCGCCGTATTGCTTGTAGATCCGCACCGCCCGCGCCGTGCCGATGCCGAAGCTCTGGAGGAAGGTCATGATCTTGTGGACCGCTTGATTCTGTTTCCAGCTCTCGCGGATCAGCTCAATCCGCTTCGGCCCGATGCCCTTCACCTGTGTGAGCATGGTCGGCGCCTTGTCGATCACTTCCAGTGTTCGTTCGCCGAACACTTCCACAATCTTCGCCGCATACTTCGGCCCCACCCCTTTCACCAGCCCGCTACCGAGGTACTTCTCGATGCCGCTGGCCGTGTGCGGGGGCGTAGTCCGTAGTTCGGTAGCCTTGAACTGTTGCCCGTGCTGGCGGTCCACCTGCCACTCACCCACCGCCTCCACGAACTCGCCCGCGATCACCTGGGATAGGTTGCCGACCACCGTGACGAGGTCGCGGTGCCCGCGGGCCTGTACCCGTAGCACACAATAACCATTGTCGAGGTTGTGGAACGTGATGCGTTCGATCACGCCGGTGAGCGTCTCGGCCATGCGGACAGGGTAACGGCTACGGCCGTCGGGGTGCAATGGTGGAACCGCGACCGGCAGGGAACGGGTGGCCGAGAACTACCCGCTCCCTGCCGGTCGCGGTTCCAATACCCTAATTCCATGAACTTCGACGCTCTCATCTCCCGCCGCTCGGCCACGGTCGAAATTTCGGGCATCCGCAAGGTGTTCGAACTGGCCCGTGCGCTCAAAAACCCCATCAACCTGAGCATCGGCCAGCCACACTTCGACACCCCGGAGCCGATCAAGGCCGCTGCTCAATCCGCCATCGCCGCTGGCAAGAACGCCTACACACTCACCCAGGGGGCACCTGAGTTCCGCGAACGGCTACTGACCGACGTGAAGGCCAAATACGGCCACACCGACCGCGACGTAATCGTGACCAGTGGCACCAGCGGTGGGTTGATGCTCGCCATCCTCGCTGTGCTAAACCCCGGCGACGAGGTGGTGACGCCCGACCCCTACTTCGTCATGTACCCGAACATGGTGACGCTCGCCGATGGCAAGTTCGTTACCGTCAATACCTTCGACACCGGCTTCCGCCTCGACCCCGCCCGCGTCATTGCCGCCTGCACACCCCGCACGAAAATCATCCTGCTTTGTAGCCCGGCCAACCCCACCGGTTGCCTGATCTCTCCCGAGGCGATGCGGGCAGTCGCCGAGTTCGCCGCCAGGCGGGGCATCCTTGTCATTTCGGATGAAATCTACTCCGCATTCTGCTACGACGGCCCAGCCCGAAGCCCAGCGGAATGGAACGAAAACGTGCTGGTGGTGGAAGGGTTCGGCAAAACGTACAGCATGACCGGGTGGCGACTCGGCTACGCCCACGGCCCAAGCCGGTTGGTGGAGGAGATGAAGAAACTCCAGCAAAGTACGTTCATTTGTGCCCCGAGCATGGCCCAGTTCGGCGGGCTGGCGGCGCTCGACTACGACATGTCGCCGTACATTGCCGACTACAAGCGGAAGCGGGATACGCTGATCGAGGGACTACGGGGCCTGTACGAGTTCACCGAGCCGGGCGGGGCGTTCTACCTGTTCCCCCGGGCACCGTGGGGCACCGGCACGGAGTTCGTCAGCGAGGCGATCCGCAACAACCTGCTCATCATTCCGAGTACTACCTTTAGCACGCAAGACACGCACTTCCGCATCAGCTACGCGGCTACGGACGAGACGCTGGCGGCGGGAATCGAGGTGCTGCGTCGCATCGCTCGTCGATAGTTGGTAGTCACCGTTCACGTCTCTTGGGGCATAAGCGATGGTTTCTGTCCAGTAACTGCATTGTCCAGGAAGTCGAGGTCGACTCCGCCCTGTTGCGGGCACAACATCACATACGATGTGCAACCGCACGACGAACCGAATTGCCCGCTCGTTTTCCGTCCGTTAGCTCCTCTTCCGCCCGCTCGGCGAACGTCCACAACGATACCTCTACCCCACCAGTATTTCCCTGCGTCTTGTCGTACGTTGGCCTCGACCCATCCCCGTCCCGCACCTGCTACTCGTGGGCGAAGATCGAGTTCGCGAGAGAGAGGAGGTCCTTCCCAATTTCGGGTGCATTGAGCCAGACAACTGCCGTCTTGCGATTCGCCGCTCAAGCCGAATCTGAGAAATTGTTCACGATGACTCGAAGCCCCGCCCGGATGAACTCCTGGAATCCCATTCGCCATGGGGCGACTATGATGAAGGTGTTCCGCCCTCGCCTCGGAGTTTCCCCAGTGTCCGCCAAAAACGTCCTCGGCCAACCGCTGAAGACCTGCTCATTGAAGCCGCTCACCGGCTTCTACCGGGATGGTTGTTGCAACACCGGTGAAGACGACCACGGCCTGCACCTCGTCTGCTGCCAGGTGACGGCCGACTTCCTGGCCCACCAGCGGAGCGTTGGCAACGACCTGATCACTCCGGTGCCGCACTATCGCTTTCCCGGCCTGAAGCCGGGCGACCGCTGGTGTGTCTGTGTCACTCGCTGGAAACAATCGCTGGAAGCCGGCGCTGCCTGCCCAGTTGTGCTAGAAGCGACTCACATCTCGGCACTCGAGTTTGTCGATCTTGATGACCTCCAGAAGCACGCCGCCGACGCGGCAGGAGTTTGAGTCGAACTGAACGAACCCCGACACCGGAAGAATCAGGATGATGCCCGCTCGCGCCTGTGACTGTGGTCGGCGAGTCGGTTTTGCGGTTGACCTTCGCGAATGCACAATCCAGTTTCTGTTTGCTCTGTGGTCGGCGATTCCCGGGCCGCAGCACGTGTGGGTTCGTAGGCGGGGGCTAGGTGATACGCGTATGCCTTCCGCCTTGTTTGACTCCGGGCCTTACCGCACTTCGTGGTGGTAAAAAATCGCATACCATACTCTGAGGATACTGTCCGCGGCCTTCGTACTGGTGTATGGGTTGGCCGCCTTCGCCCCACAGTAACCCTGCCCGTCGGGAGGTGTCCGTTATGGATCTGAGCGGTCAACGAGAAAGCGGAAATGTGGAAGACGCCCGTGGTGGCGGAAAGAAGGGAATGGCGATCGGCGGGGGCATTGTTGCCCTGCTCGTGACCCTGGTGGCCGGATATTTTGGCATCGATCCACGGATCGCCCAGCAACTGGCCGGTGGGCTACAGAAGGGTGGCGGGAAGGTACAAGACGGCAAGGGGATTGACGATGGGTACAAGACGTTCTCGGCAAAGGTGCTCGGCAGCACCGAAGACGTGTGGGAAAAACAGTTCCGCGAACAGGGGTATGGGGTCTACAAGAAGCCGGGAATGAAACTGTTCTCGGAAGGGGTAGACAGCGAGGGATGTGGTTTTGCCCCGTCGGCCGTCGGTCCATTCTACTGCCCGGCGAGCGAGAAAGTGTTTCTTGACCCGACCTTCTTTGTCGAACTGGAACAGAAACTCGGAGGCTCGAAGGCGGAGTTCTCACAGGCGTATGTCATCGCTCACGAGGTGGGGCACCACGTTCAACACCGACTGGGTTACTCCCAGCGGTTGAAAGAGTTTGAAGCACGTGCGAGGCCGAACGAGAGGGAGAATCAGGGTATCCGGCTGGAACTGCAAGCCGACTACCTGGCGGGAGTCTGGGCCCACCACGCCGCCGACAAACTTCAAATCAGCGAAGTCGATGTGCGTGAGGCGATCAAGACGGCCAAGTCGATCGGCGACAACCGGATTCAGGAGAAATCTCGTGGATGGTCGTCGCCGGAGAAGTTCAATCACGGCACCGACGAACAACGCTCACGCACCTTCCTTCGCGGCTTCAAGACCGGCGATGCCAGCAAACGGGCGCTCGAGTACTTCTTCAACCCCGATACTCCGCCGCTCAAACTGTGAGCGGATTGGAGCCGAACCCGCAATGGATCTGGGGTTCGGCTCCAGAGTCACGTGTCGCGGCACCTCAGGTATGCCCCCAGTGCTCGTTCGACTGGCTCGTTGGTTCGCAGCATCACGTAATCGATACCCAGTTCTTCAGTTATCTTCCGCAATTGCCGCCTGTGGTCCTCGAAGTTTTTCTGGTACTCCTCCCGCAATCGTCGGGCGTCTACTGTCAATTCGTACCCCTTCACTTCCAGACTTTTGAACTTCGTGGGGTTCTTGAAAGGGAAGTCGACTTCTTCCGGTGCCAGGATTTGGAAGAGAATCACCTCATGCCGGCTGTAGCGAAGGTGCCGCATCGCTCGCGTGATGCCGGGGATGTCGCCGAAGCAGTCCGACAGCAGCACCACCAACCCGCGGCGTTTGAGGTGCTTCCCCGCGATTTGGTTCCACACCTCGCCGAGCGAAGTTTCTCCGCCCACATGCGTCTGCTCTAAGGTGCGGAGAAGCGTGAACAGGTGTTTGCCCTCGGACTTGGGCGGGATGTATGCCCGAGGCTTGGTGTCGTGCGTCAGCAAGCCGACGGAGTCGAGTTGGCCAAGCAAGAGATACGCAAGGCTCGCGGTCACCTGCTGAGCGAAGGCGAATTTGCTGAGTTTCTGCTTTCCCTGGTAGCCCATGCTCCCGCTGGCGTCGACCACCAGTACCGCCTTCAGGTTCGTCTCGTCTTCGTACTCCTTGATGAAGTAGCGGTCGGTCTTGCCGAACGCCCGCCAGTCGATGCGGCGAATCTCGTCGCCTGGGTAGTACTGGCGATGTTCGGCGAACTCGAGGCTGAACCCCTTGAAAGGGCTACGGTGGATCCCGGAGAGGAACCCCTCGACCACGTTCCGAGCGACGAGTGAAAGCCCGCCATAGCGGGCGAGTTCGGTGGGGTCGAAGAACTGGCGGCGTTTACTCATGCGGCGGCCGCCGGGTGTTGCGTGGCCGGCCGAACCGTGAACGACAACGTCACCGCCGCCACGGTGAATCCCACTGCGACCAGCCCGCAGGCAGCGAAGTTTTCCACTGGCGTGTCTTCGCCGGTGTTCGGCACGAGTAGCCCGGCAACCAGAGGGCCGAAACTGGTAGCGAGCAGAGACACCGAGTTGAATACGGTGGTGTATGCTCCACGGTCGGGTGGGTGAGCGGCGGCAAGCATGATGGCATTCACCGGCACCAGTCGACCGACCGCCGTTGCCATGTACGCGCAGGCCACCAGCCCGGCCACCAGCACCGGCACCGCCGGCAGGTTCGTGATTACCAGGGTCGTGATCGCGAACAGCCCGATAGCAACTAGAAACACCGGCCGACGCCCGAGTTTGTCGGCGGCGACCCCAGCGACCACTCCCGCAGCCAGGCTGCACAGGCCCATCGCCAGGAACACCATCGGGAACAGGTTGGCCGGTACTCCGCAGTTTAGTTGCATGTACTGCGCCATGAACGGGATGACGGTGTAAGCTCCTAACCCGCTGCACAGCATAAAGGCGAAGGCACGCAGGTGATTCCATCGGCCAACTACCCGCACCATGTCGGCCAGAGGGTTGCCGCGCCCCTCACGGCAGTGATCGACCATCCGTGGCAACTTCCATGCGGCCATCGCCCACACCACCAACCCGACTCCGGCAACCAGAAGAAACGGAGCGCCAAACCAACCGGTGATGACCAGTAACCCAACGCATACCGGCAGGCCGATGACCGCAGCCACACCAAATGACCCGTTCAGGATGCTGAGGGCGACTCCTCGACGCGATTCGGGGATGCGGTCGGCGAGAATGGCCAGCGTGCCGCAGACCGTCACCCCGCCAAACGCCCCAGCGATGGCTCGGGCAATGAAGAAACTGATAAAGTCGTAGGCGAATCCCGAAGCGGCGATGGCCACGAGTAGCCCGAAGAGTGCCACCACTACCACCTGCTTCCGACAGCAGCGATCGACAAACATCGCAGCCAACAGCCCACACACCGCAGCAGAGAAGCCGTACACCGCCGCACAGAAGCTGTACTGCTGCTTACTCAGGCCCAGCCCGCCATCAGTTTTTTGCAGAGTGTCGGCGAGTGGGGTGAGCAGCAGGGCGTCCGTGATCTCGGTGCAGTTGACAGCCGCGAGCAGGAGCAACAGCCCCCACTCGTTACGGGTGAGTTTCGATTGGCTCGCCGTAGCGGGCGGGGCATCAGGTGGGGCAACAGACATGATGCCTCCTTGAGCGTTGGTGTGTTCGACTGGCACCTACAGTCACCCAACCGTGGACAATGCAGGCCGCGCTGGTGGTTTCAACAAGAACGAAATCCCCAGTGCCACAGCGGCGAACCCAACGGCCACCAACCCCGCGACCTCGTAGTTCCGCAGCGGACTGTGAGGGTCGTCGCGGGTGATAATGGCACCCGAGATCATTGGCGCGATCCCGGTCGCCAAATGCGACACGGCTGAGTTCAAGTTGGTGAACGCCCCCCGCAGCTTTGGGTTGGCGCTCCACAGCATCATTGCCTGCCCTGGCACCATCCGCCCGGACGCTGTCACCATGAACCCGGTGGCCGCAAGGCTCGCCCAGGCCAGCCCAAACGTCGGGTCGCTCATGGCGGTCGGGAACAGCCATGCCAGGTTGGTAATCGCCAGCGTGTTGAGGATCGATCCCATCGCCAGCACGAGGAACACGGGTCGCTTACCGTAGCGGTCGGCCAGCCAGCCGATCAGGTTCATTCCCACCAGGGTACACACCCCGGCGACAGCGTATACTACTGGGATGTCGGTGCGGCTCCGCCCGCAGTTCGCCTCCATGTACGGAGCAATGAAAGGGATGATGGTAAACGTGCCGAGGACAAGCGTGAGAGTGAAGGCGAACGACCGCCAGTGTTTGGCACTCTGCACTGCGGCCCAGAACTGGACGAACGGGTGCGGTCGGTCGCCGGTCAGATGCTTTCGCACCGACGGCAGACGGGCGAAGGCGATCACAAAGACCACCAGGCTCAGCCCGACGATGGAGAAGAACGGCGTAGCCAGCCCGAACCACTGGGCCAGGATTAGGCCAGTGGGTAGGCCGAGGATGCTCGCCACCGCGAATGCCGACGTTACCGCTCCGATGGCCTTGCCGCGGCGGTGGTCTGGGAACACGTCACCAATAACGGTCATGATGAGCGATGCCGCCACCCCGCCGAACGCGCCAGCGAGGCCGCGACAGGCGAGCAGCGACTGGTAAACCGCCTCTTCCCCCACAGCCGCCCGCCACCCGTCGCTCAGACACACCCCGCACAGTAGAGTTGCGACGATGAAACCGCCGTAGGCGGTCAGTAGCACGGGCTTGCGGTCGAAGCGATCAACCAGTGTGGCGGCGACCAACCCTGCGACAGCGGCGGCGATTCCGTAGGCCGAAACGATGTGACCAAACTCCCCCGGCGACACATGCAATTCGTCCATCAACCGCTCGCCCAACGGCATCACGATGACAAAATCGAGGATGTGGGTGAAGTTGATGAGGGCGAGGATTACCACGAGCCCCCACTCGGCGAGCGTCAGGTGGCGGCGAGCCGGGCTGCTATCGGTTGTGCTCATGAATCGGATTCTTGAGGGGATCGAGGCGGACTTGTCGGAGACTTCCGCCCCACCGTCGCGTTTACAGCCGCTTGCCCTCGCTGGGCACGGGGATCGTGTCCAACAGTTTCTTCACCACATCGTCGGAGGTGATGCCGTCGGCGTCGGCGTGGAAGGTGGTCATCAAGCGGTGCCGCAACACGGGCAACGCCGTCGCCCGGATGTCTTCCGTTGTCACGTGTACCCGACCGTTGAGGATCGCCCGCGCCTTACCACCGAGAATCAGGAACTGGCACGCCCGCGGGCCAGCGCCCCAGCTCACGAGTTCCGGCACCCATTTCGGCACTCCGTGCTCCTTCGGCCGGGTCGCTCGCACCAGATCCGCCACATAGTGAAAGATGTGATCGGCGACCACGACTTGCCGCACCGCTTCCTGGTACCTCAGGATTTGTGCTCCATCGAGCAGTGGCGACAACTCGACTTTTGCGATGCCGGTGGTTGCCTTCATGATCTGGATTTCTTCACCGCGGCTCGGGTACTCGACCTTCACGTTGAACATGAAGCGGTCTTGCTGGGCTTCGGGCAGGGGATACGTTCCCTCCTGCTCAATCGGGTTTTGGGTCGCTAGTACGAAGAATGGAGCCGGTAGCTTGTAGGTCTGCCCTCCGGCGGTGACGTGCCCCTCCTGCATGGCTTCAAGCAATGCTGCTTGTGTCTTCGGCGGTGTTCGGTTGATCTCGTCGGCCAGGATCATGTTGGCGAACAGCGGCCCCGGCAGGAACACATATCGCCGGCGGCCGGTCTCGGGGTCGTCTTGCAGGATGTCGGTGCCGGTGATGTCGGCTGGCATCAAGTCGGGGGTGAACTGAACCCGTTTGAAACTGAGGGCGAGGACCTTTGCCACGGTCGATACGAGGAGTGTCTTGGCCAGCCCTGGCACGCCAACCAGTAGACAGTGCCCGCGGCTAAACATGGCCGTGAGAAGTTGTTCGACGACTATCCGCTGGCCAACGATTACCTTGCCGATTTGGTCGGAGAGCCGCTCGTAGGTGGCAGCGAGTTCGCGGACGGTGGCGGCGTCGACGGTCGCGGGTGGGGGTGGCATGGGGGCAGTGTATTGGAACCGGGAACACATTGGCCGAGTGTGCAGTCCCACACCCGGTCACTCTGCTTCCGATTCCACTCCGAGTAGGCCCTGTTGACGTTGCTCTTGGATTTGGCCCGGAGGCGGATGAACCCGAGGACCAGGTGCACCCAGCCGAGGAACATCCGCTTCCGCTTGTCGTAC
>JALOQR010000359.1 GCA_025459365.1 Fimbriiglobus sp. | reverse complement strand
GCGTGATCATCCTGGAGTACCCACCCAGGATGATCACGCCGACGGTTCTCTCGGTTCTCGTTCGAGTTTGCCCCGCCCACGACCCAGGGGTTCGCCGGGGCTTATGCTCGACCCAATGTGACCCCTGTTGGACCCGGCCGTCCGCCGGGCTACGTTCATGGCTCGTTACACCGATCCCGTCTGCAAGCGATGCCGCCGCGAGAAGGTCAAGCTGTACCTCAAGGGCACCCGCTGCTACACCCCCAAGTGCCCAATCGACCGTGAAGCTCCGCCGCCCGGTATGCACGGTCTCCGTCGGTCTAAGGTGTCTGAATACGGCATCCGCCTCCGCGAGAAGCAGAAGCTCAAGTTCTTCTACGGTGTGCTGGAGCGGCAGTTCCTGCGGTACTTTGAAATCGCCGGCCGCACCACTGGAAACACCGGTGAAGCCCTGCTCACCCTGCTCGAGCGGCGACTCGACAACATCGTTCACCGCCTCGGGTTTGCCCCGTCTCGCCCAGCCGCTCGTGCCATGGTCGCCCACGGCCACGTCACCGTGAATGGCCGTAAGTGTGACGTGCCGAGCATGCTCCTCAAGGCGGGCGATGTCATCAAGGTCAAGACCCGCGACCGGAGTCTCAAACTGGCCCGCAACAACCTGCAGACTACCCCCCCGCAGGTACCCGACTTCCTGATGATCACCAACAACGACGAGCCAACCGCGACCATGACGCGGCTGCCAACCCGGCAAGACGTTGATCCGCGAATCAGCGACATCCGCGAGCAGTTGATCATCGAAATCGTGACCCGTTAACGCCAGTTTTGTGTTCTGAGTCGAAGTGGCTTAGCCCTCAACGACTCAGAACACAAAATCCGGAACTTCGATACAGCCAACCACCCCCGCAACGTGGCTGGCCAGTTTGTGTTTCTTCAACCTACCCCGTTGGTTCTGGCTCGCCGTCGACTCCCGGTGCCTGCGAACACTGGCCGACGCCGCGGAAAGCCGAACACACCGGGGCGGAGGGCATCTCATGCGGATCAAGTGGCGAGGGATTGAACTCCCCAACCGAGTGCAGGCCGACCGTACCACTCTGACCGACACCTTCGGCCGGTTCTCGGTCGAACCATTCGAGCGTGGATTCGGGATGACCGTAGGCAACAGCCTGCGGCGGATCCTCCTGAGTTCGCTCGAAGGGAGTGCGGTTACACGGGTGAAAATCCAAGGTGTGCAGCACGAGATCAGCACGATCGTGGGCGTGCTCGAAGACGTGACCGACATCATTCTGAACGTGAAGGCACTGGTGGTGAAGAATCGGTCGGATCAGCCAAAGACGCTCCGGATCGACGTCCACGGCTCGTCAGACAAGCGTGAGGTGCTCGCCGCCGACATTCAGCACGATGAGTTGGTCGAGATTGCCAACCCGGACCACAAGATCGCCACCCTGACTGCGGACGTTCCGTTCGTCATGGAGTTGACCGTCGAAAACGGCCGCGGGTACCGCACAGCGGAGGAGAACGCCGGCAAGGAACGCGAGATTGGTGTCATCCCGGTCGATAGCAGTTTTAGCCCTGTCACGCGTGTCAAGTACGACATCGAAGAGACACGAGTCGGCCAGAAGACCAACTACGACAAGCTTCTTCTTGACGTGTGGACGAACGGCACCGTACAGCCGCAAATGGCCATCGTGGAGGCGGCCAAGATCCTGCGGAAGCACTTGAACGCCTTCATCCAATACAACGAACCTGGGCCAGAGGTTCCACTCGACGAGCCGATTTCCCTCGACACGCCTGCTATCACCTCGGTCGATTCCGAGCTTGAGAAGAAGCTCAGCATGAGCCTTGCCGAGCTTGAGCTGAGCGTCCGGGCGACGAACTGCCTGGAGTCCGAGGGGATCACGACTGTACGCGAGTTGGTGTCGCGGAGCGAAGACGAATTGCTCGAAGTCCGCAACTTCGGCGAGACAACGCTCAAGGAAGTGACCGCCAAACTGAAAGAGCGAGGCCTACACCTCGGCATGAAGTTGCCGGGCCGCCGATAGTGCTCCATGCACCGTGAACGCCGTGACTAGCTGAATACCATACACCCGGTCACGGTGTTCACGATACTAACCCAACCACTCACCTTCCTTGGCACGGGGTGAGGGTTCCTTGTTTGGCCGCTGGTCCCCGACTGCCGGCCACTATTTGGAGTCGCCATGAATCACCGTCGTAAAGGTCGGAAGCTGAATCGCAACGCCAGCCATCGGCTGGCCCTCTTCCGCAACCTGAGCCGGGCGCTCATCACCCACGAATCGATCAAGACCACGACACCCAAGGCGAAGGAACTCCGCCCGTTCGTCGAGAAGCTCATTACCATGGCCAAGAAGGCCGCGGTGCTCACCGAGCAAGCCGACCAAACCGCCGACGAAACTGAGAAGAAGAAGCTGAAGAACCAGGCCCTGCACCTGCGGCGGCAGGCGATGGCGTGGCTTGGACCAACCCACGGCACCGGCATCTGGGACAAGAAGAACGAGCCGGGTGAAGACCGCACCACCAACACCGTGCTTAAGAAGTTGTTCAACGTTCTCGGCCCGCGGTTCAAAACTCGGCCGGGTGGTTACACCCGCGTCCTCAAACTGCACACCCGCCGCCTCGGCGACGCCGGCGAGCAGGCGATCATCGAGTTCCTGAAAGAAGGCGAAATGAAGGTGAAACAGAAGGGTGCCCCCGCCCCTGTGCCGCAGGCCCCGGCTCTGGCGTAACTTGGTCAGTGTGGAGCAAGCTTGCTCCAGTCGCTCAACCGCCCGCCTCGCGATTTACCTAGCCACCAAGGCCCGCCGCAACTCTGCGGCCACTGCCCGTGGTTCGGCAGCGGTGGCGACCGCCGCGCTCACCGCGATCCGGCCTGCCCCTGCCGCCGCCACCTCCGCCACGTTATTCAGGCCGATGCCTCCTAACGCGAACGCCGGCAGAGTCGTCTCTGCGGTCACTGCTCGCACGAACTCCAGCCCGGCGAAGGCATCGAATGCCTTCGTCCTCGATGGGAACGTTGGCCCAACGCCGATGTAGTCGGCGCCGTCCCGCACCGCCTGCCTCACCTGCTCTACATCGTGCGTGCTCACTCCAATCATGGCGTTCGGCCCGACAATCTGCCGGGCGGCTGCCACCGGCAAGTCGTCTTGCCCGAGGTGAACACCGTCGGCGTTGGTCAGTCGGGCGATGTCCGGGCGGTCGTTCACAATGAAGAGTACTCCCGCCTTCAGTGTCCATTTCCGCACCTGCCTGGCGCGGACAATCAGTTCGCGGTCAGGAAGCGACTTTTCTCGGAGTTGGAATACGTCGGCCCCGCCGAGTGCCGCCTGCTCGATCACCCACTCCATCGACGCCACGCACTGCGAACCGGTGAGCAAGACGTAGAGCCGTGCGTCGGTCAATTTCGCCTTCGCCACGCCGCCACTGATCAACTGCCGCTCCAGCGTGTAGGTTTCGTAGCGGAGGGCCTCAACGGCACGCCCGAAGCCGGCGTCGAGCACCTTGCCATACTCTTCAGCCGAGCGAAGTGCCTCCTGCAGCCGTTTGGCATTTACCGCCGCCACCTCTGCCGGAGTGCCGCGAGCGTACTCACGTTGCGTACTGATCGTTGTGCCCACATCGTGTTCGGTGTCACGGGCGGCGAGTAGCAGTCCTTCCGGCAGTCGGCCGGTCGCCTCGGCGAGGGCATGCCGGAGTCGCTTCAACTGCTCGGTCAGGCCACGGTCGTTGAGGGCGAACCGAGCATAGTCGTCGAGTACCCGTAGAGCCTCTCGGGAGCGGTTCAGATTCACATCAACAGCGCGGGCAGCGATGAGTTGTTCCGGTGGGTCGGAGACAACAAAATCGGCATTCCCGAAAGTCGCTCCCACCTGGGTGTCCACCGTCCTTAGCAGGCGGAGGAGACTGTCGATCATCACGCCGGCTGACGTCAGGCTTGTGGTGAAGACGGAGTCGACGAGCAGAACGGCGGCGAAGAGTAGGTCGGTGGTGAGCGTCGGGTCGGCCTTCAACCTCACGCCAAGTTCGCGGGCGGAACTGAGCAGTCGTGTGGCGTCGGGAGCGGGCGGGGCAACTCCTTCGGCGACCGCCTTCCGCACACCCTCCAAGTCCGAACCGGCCCGTTCAAGTAACGCCGCCGGCCGTCCCATGTCATCGTCGAGTAAGGCGACCAGCCAGTGTGCGAGGGTCGGCGTGCCGGCACTCCGTTCCTGGACCGATGCCAGGATTCGTTCGACTGCCGGGCTGGTATCGTACATTCGCTCACCTCTGGAGAATCTGACGTCAGATGGAATTACGCCACCGGCATAGTCGCGCCAATCGTGCCTCAGATTACGCATTTTACCGAGGTAGGTAGCCTCACCGTGGACTCTACCATCTACTCCGGTCGATCCTCCCTGCAGACGTCGGAGCAGGATGCTCCACGCCTCTTGCCAGGGAGCGGCCCTCATGAACGCTACCGCCCGGTCGGTCGCGGTCGTCGTATGGACGTCGGTCGCCGCCGGCGCGTGCTTTGCACAAACACAAACCCTCACCGCGCCAAGCGAAGGCCGGGTAAAACTCGTACTTCGCAACTCTCGCTTCGCCGACTCCGGTCCCCAGGAAAAGGTGGGCCAAAACAATCCGGCGAACGACAACAAAAACCCGCCGGCGGAAAAGAACAACAAGGACAAGGAGGAAGAGGAGAAGGAAGAACAAGAAGAAAAACGCCCCCTGTGGAAGCGGTGGCAACCCTCAGGGCGGGTGATGACTTTGGGTGAATGTTTGGCGGTCGGACGGGAACGCCAACCGACTATCCTGGCGGCAACTGCAAGCCTCGCAGCAGCCGAGCGCGGATACTTGGCCTTGATCGGCTTACGACGTGCGGCCGAAATCCTCAGCCCGGACCTGCCGATTCGCCGATTGCAATCCCAACGGGGGCTGGTGGCGGCGGCCGCCGAGGTGGTGAAGGTTCGCCAGGACAACACCTACGACATCTCCCGCATGTACTTCACCTACGTGTACGCCACCCAACAAGAGCAGACGGCGGCGGAGATCGTCGAACAGTTGGAATCCTTTTTCGACATTGCAAAGGAATTCCTCAAGCTCCCGGTGCCCGACCCCAAGGTAAAGATCAACGAGTTTAGCCTTGGCGACATCGACGCGGTCATCGCCGAGGTGCGGGAGTTGCGAGAGGAGGCAAGCACCGGCCGGAAAAAAGCGCTGCATGCGCTCAAAGAAGCGATGGGGGTACCGCACGATTTCGAAATCATCCCCGCCGATAAGGAACTCCCCATTATGGGCGGGTCGATCGATCAGGCGACGGTGGTGAACTTCGCTCTGTCTCGTCGTGCCGAACTCGTCCAGGCGGAGGTGCTGGTCGACGTGACCCGGCTGGAAGTGTGTGCCCAGTCCAAACTCACCCGGCGGATTCGGGCAAACACCTTTGCCAGCGGGTCCGACTTGCACGCCCGTTACATTCCGGCCGCCGTTCGAAACGGTGAATACCGACCAGGTGCCATCGCTCCGGAGATGCCAACGGAGATTGTCGGTTCGGTCGAAGATCGAGTGGGGCGAATGAGCGAGCACCTACGGGTTCATGAGGCGGCCCAGGCCAAGGTCCGGGGCCTCTTGGAACTGGAAGCGGTGAACGCTTACCTGAACTGGGAACAAGCGGTGCGACGGGTGAAGGACAGCCGAGAGGCACACCAACGGGCACAGTCTCTGGTCGAGAAGGCTCGTTTGGCTGCCCAGGCAAAGCCCGAACCAGAACTGCTGGTGCGAACGGAATCGCTGGCGAGTAAGGCTCAGGCGCGATACGTGAAGGCGGTCCACGACCAGATCAATGCGCTCATCGCGCTCGAGAAGGTGACCGCCGGGGGCGTTGTGCCGTTGTTCCAGAACCGCTGATACCGGGGGGTGGGGTGATGCATCGGCTCGTCTTGTCGATCCTGTTCGTGGCGACCGCCGCCACACCGGCCCCCGCGGCCGACCCCGGTGAACTCAGGATCGGCATGCTCTCGGGCATGTTTCGCGACCAGCAACCGAAGGTCGTGCAGGCCCTGGCCAAGCCCTTCCGTGATCTGATGACCAAGAACATCGGGTATACCGGCGACGTAGAGGTCATGGACGATCCTCTCGCCCTCTGCGACAAACTAAGAGATAACAAGGTCCAACTCGGTGTGTTCCACGGGTTCGAGTTTGCCTGGGCGCAGCAGCGATGCGACGACCTGGTGCCACTGATCGTCACCTGCCCACCGGGCGGATGCGTTCAAGGTTTGGTCGTCGTTCACGACGACTGCCCAGCCAAGACACTCGCCGACTTGAAAGGCGAGGTTCTCATCCCTCGTGGAGCCAAGGCTCATACTCTTCTGTTTCTCGAAAAGCACCGCGAAGGGCTCGCGGAAGACATCGCCAAGCCGACGACCAAGTCTGACCAGACCCCAGAAGACGTACTCAACTCCGTCGCTAGCGGCACGGCCAAGGCGGCACTCGTCGATTTTTGTGCGCTCGATGGATACAAAGTCCTTCAACCGGGTGCCCACAAATCGCTGCGGGTACTGGCCAGGTCAGAGCAATTTCCGCCAGCGGTGGTGTGCTATCGGAAAGGCTCACTCTCCGACGAGCAAGCTTCCCGCATCCGTGATGGCATGGCGAACTCCGCCAAAACACCCACCGGCAAAATGCTCATGACCTTGTGGAACCTGAAAGGGTTCGAGCCGCCGCCGAAGTCCTATCAGGGAATGCTGGACGACATCGTCAAGGTCTACCCCGCGCCGAAAGCGGACGCCAAGACCGAAGTGAAGACTGGAGGAGCGGTAAAAGTGTCCAAGGAACCAGGCAGGAAGTAGTCTCTCCGCTGTCACTACAATCGGAACGCACGCCGTGCCCCCGCTTCGCGGGGGTTTCTGCATTATTCTGCGGACATGGCGAAGTTGAACGCCTGCCGTACACTAACTGAACACGCGTACACACTGAGCGAGCGGTCATGGCCGAGACGATCCAAACGGTGTCGATCACCAGCGAAGCCCGCACCCGTTTCCTTCGTTACGCTATGAGTGTGGTGACCGGGCGGGCGTTGCCAGACGTACGCGACGGGCTAAAGCCGGTGCAACGGCGAATCCTGTACACCATGTACAACGACTCGAACCTGACGTTT
>JALOQR010000079.1 GCA_025459365.1 Fimbriiglobus sp. | reverse complement strand
AGCACGAGGCTGTCGAACGAATAGCCGTCGCCGCTGGAAGACAGCCTATCCAGGATGAGGGGTAGCTGGAGCCCGATGAGAATGAAAATCACGCCGTTCAGCACGAATTCGATCATTTCCCACACCGCTCGCGCCTCCACGTACAGCTCGTGGTCGAACACCCGCTCGCACCGGCTGCCCACCCACAGCCCGCACGCTACCACCGCGAGCACCCCGCTGACGTGCAGGTGTTCGGCAGGCAGATACACCGCGTACGGGGTGAGGAGCGTGATGAGGATGTTCAGCTTGGGGTCGGTCAGTTGGCGGCGGGTCAAGAACTGGTGCAGCAGAATGACCAACACGGCCCCGATCACGCCGACAGCAAGCCCGCCGGCACTCACCTTCACGAACTCCAGCCCGCACTCCCACCACACGAACACCCCGCTGCCCACCGCCGCGACCGCCAGCCGGTACGCCACCAGTGCGGTGGCGTCGTTCACCAGGCTCTCGCCCTCCAAAATCGTGACCACAATCCGCGGCACCCGCACGCGGCGAGTGACGGCGGTGGCGGCGACCGCGTCGGGCGGAGAGACGATTGCCCCGAGCAGGAAGCCGGCCGCCCACGGCCAGCCGAAGAGGTAATGACAGGTGGCCGCCACACCCACCGCGGTGAACAGCACCAGCCCGACCGCGAGCAGGGAGATGGCTCGCAACTGCCGGCGGAACGCTGGCCAGTGGGTGTTGAACGCAGCGGCATACAGCAACGGGGGGAGGAACACCAAGAGCGCCAGGTCGGGCGGCAACTGATACTTCTTCAGCCACTCCTCGGGAAGCCACGGCTGAAGGCTGAGCAGCAACCCGCCGACCACCAACAAAATCGGGTACGGCAGTTTCAGCCAGTGCGCCAGCACGCCCACCGCTGTCACCACCACCATGAGCAGGATAAACGTCTCGCTCGCCGAGATGTGGAACGTTGTGGCGAACACGTGAAATCCTCTCCCACCCGGCAGACGGCCCGTCGCGACCGGCGTACAAGTACGACACGTCCTCTTGATACTACCCTCACCCGGATCGCGGAGGTGCGACGTGCGAACCCTACTGACAGTGGCGGTGGCGGCGCTGTGTGGCGGTGTGGCGTCCGCTGGTAAGGTGGTGCTGGTAGCCGGCGGCGGCACCGGCGGGGATGGGAGCAAAGCCACCGAGGCGAAGTTGGTGCAACCGTTCGCCGTCGACTTCGACGCCGACGGCACAGCGTACTTCGTCGAGATGGGTGGCGGGGAGCGGTTCCGGATGATCGACAAGGAGGGAAAGGTTCAGACGCTCGCCGGCAACGGGAAGAAAGGCAATGCCACCGGCGACGGCGATCCGCTCAAGGCCGAGTTCAACGGCATGCACAACCTGGCTGTGGGCGGCAGCACGGTCTACCTCGCCGACACCTTCAACGCCACCGTCCGCAGGTTCGATCTGAAGGCGAAGAAACTCGCCCCGTTCGCCGGCACCGGCACCAAGGGGTTCGCCGACGGCCCAGCGGCCATCGCCGAGTTCAAGGAGACGATCTGCATCGCCCTGACGCCGGACGCGAAGACGCTGTACGTCGCTGACATCGGCAACAAGCGGGTGCGGGCGATCGACACCGCCAGCGGCACGGTGAGCACGGTTGCCGGCAACGGCAAGGCGGGCGTGCCGAAGGACGGCGAGCTGGCGAAGGATCAACCGCTGGTGGACCCGCGTGCGGTAGCCAGCGACGACAAGGGGAACGTCTACGTGCTCGAACGCGGCGGACACGCCCTGCGGGTGATCGGCAAGGACGGGAAAATTCGCACGGTCGCGGGGAGTGGGAAGAAGGGGGCCGGCGGCAACGGCGGGAAAGCGTTGGCGGCGGAGTTCAACGGACCAAAGTACGTCAGCCTCGACCGCGACGGCAGCGTGCTCATCGCCGACACCGAGAACCACCAGATCCGCCGGTACATCCCCGGGAAAGAGACGGTCGAGTTGGTGATGGGCACGGGAAAGGCTGGCAAGGGGTTCGACGCCGACCCGCTCCAGTGCGAACTGGCCCGCCCACACGGGGTGAGCGTCCACCCCAAAACCGGCGACCTCTTTATCGCCGACAGCGACAACGGCCGAATCCTGAAGATCGAGCGGAAGTAGGGTGGGTCGCTCTCTCCGAGAACGACACCTGGGCTGGAGGGGTGAGGCTCAATCAACCCTTGGCATCGCGGCCAACGCGTCCAACATTTTCTTGCCGAGCTTCGGGTCGGTCATGTGAATGTAGGCGGCGTAGCCTTGGAGTCGGGCGAGCGATTCGCCTTCGGGCAGTGGCTTGCCCTTTTTCAGATTGTGGATGGCGGCACGAATCTGCTTCCGCAACTTCCGCGGGGCACGCGGCGGGAGGTCGCGGTTCACCACCAGGCCGGTCACCGTCTGCCTCCGTCCGGACCGGGCCAAACGGGTTTTCTCCGGCTTGATCTTGAGCCCCTCCCCCTCGGCGATCTTGGTGACGAGCTTGATCAATGCGTCGGGCGAGCTGTCCGGAGCGCTCGCCGGCAGGCTGAAGGTCAGGTCGTCGGCGTACCGGGTGTACCGCCAGCCCATCTTCGCCGCCAGCCCCGTCAACCGCCGATCGAGCCGCAGGCAGAGGGCATTCGTGAGCGCGGGGCTGGTGGGCGCCCCCTGCGGCAGGCAGCGGACGCCGAGCGAGACGAAGTACTTCTTTCCCTCCAGTTCAACAATCTCCCGCGGCGATTCCGTACAGAGCAACGCTAGCAGCGTACTGATCTGCTCGCGGTATCCGGCCCGACGGAAGACGCCCTTCACCCGACGCCAGGTGATCGTTGGGAAGAATCCCTCGATGTCCATCTTGAGTACGATCCGGCTGTCAGCGTGGGCGGCGGCATTCGTCGCGGTGCTTCGGCCGACCAGGAAGCCGTGGGCCGCCCCGTGGACCGGCAACCGCTCGACGATGTGGTGTAGCACCCACCGCTGGGCCGCCTTCAACTTTTCCATCGGTGCCCAAATGGGCCGCTCGGTGCCGTCCCGCTTGGGAATGGTGAACCGGGTGTAGTGAATCTTCGTGGCGGCGTCGCGGTGGTAGCACAGCCCGCGGAGTTGGAGGATGGTCAAGCCAAGCGCTTCGGCCAGTTGCTTCGGTGAGTCGAGCGCCGGCAGTTCGTTCTCAGCCGCGCGTTCCTCGCTATTCGGTGTGTCCCACTTGTCGTCCTTCTTCTCGTCCGTCCACCATACACCATCGCCGAGGCTCACGATGTGAGCGGTCTTGTACGCGGCCCATGCTTCCTTGTTCAGTTTCTTCCGCTCGGCCGACTCCTGCTTCAATTCCTTCTTGTAGCGGTCTTTCTCGCGGTCGGACATCTCATCCACATCCCGCCGCTCGACGAGGTATCCCCGTTCCTTGAGCTGGGCAGTGATGTACGCCTGCACGCCACCCGCCTGGGTGATTTGCTGCCAGAGGGCAACTGGGTTGGAAACGGTGGACATGGGCTACGATCCGGGAGAGGTTCGCGGGGTGTTATTCCGGAATGGCATCCAGGTAGCCCTGGGCGTCGAGTTCAGCCAGACGGGCGAAGTACGTCCGCCGGGCATCGGCCTCGCTGTTGAATTTCAGAGTCTGGAGCCGCATCGGCTGCCCGGCCGTGCCCCAGCGGACTTTCAATTTCGACCGCTCCAGGCTGATTTGCACGACGTTCTCGGTATCGCCGTTGCGGCGAGTGAACGCCCGCGTCTCAAACACCACCGCGTCGTCGTGCATTGCCTTTTGCGATTCCTTCTCGGCGTAGGCAAGCCGCAGGGCGATGAGGTGAACGCACGGCCCGCCCTTGATGCCCTCTTTGCGGAATTGTGTGCAAGTACACCCGACCCGTTTCACGGTGCCTTCGTCGGCGAGCATCATCTGCGGTCGGTAGTCTCGTTTGTCTTCGGTCACCGTCACCTGACCGATAAGTTCAAGACCCTCGCGGGCGATGCGGTTTTCGCTCACGATTTTCACGGCGGAGCGGCGGGTGAGGAGGTCGTGAGCAGTTTTCTCGCGTGCGTTGCGGAACTGCAACTTCGGTAGGTCGATCCTGGCCTCGACCACCGGTCGCAGGCGATACACACTGTAGGCGATGTCGTGCATGAGTTGTCCATGCTGACACCCGAGTTGCAAGGCTTCGGTCAGCACGGCTCCCTTTAATCCAGTCTGTTTGCTGATCTCGTCACGGGCGGCAACGAACACATCACCGGCGAGATACTTCACCACCTTCGCCACCTCGGCGGTGTCCTGCGTCTTCCGAGGTAGCATGAGGTCGAAGCTGATGGCCGAAGACCAGTTGGCCGATGTGAACCCCGTCATGCCGAGCGTGAGCGTCATGTCGCCAGCCCTGAGCACCCAGAACGACGGCAAACCGCTGCCAAGCAGGTAGACGTCCACGCTTTCCACAAACGGCAGCATTCGCTTGATGGTCATCAGCCGCCGCCGGCCCCACACCCGCACCACGCGAGCCTGCCGCCCCTTGAACACCTCACCGGTCGTGTCGAACACTGTCTCCCAAGGTTCCAGCACGATCTTCGGCGGCTGAGCCGGAGTGAGTTCGAACCGCAGCCCGCGGCGCTTGCCTTTGCGGTCGCCGTTCATCCGAAGGTGCCGCAGGGTGTTGTAAAGGTCCATCGGGGCGAGGCGGACGTGGTCGAATGGGAGCGTCGCGGCCGACTGCACCTGTAGGAACCCACGGAGCCATGAGTCGGGGATGCGGATCGATTTCTCCAGCACTTCCCTTCCTTGCTCCGTCGACATGCTGACGCTCTCTGTGCCGATTTTCAGGGTCGTCTTGCGGTAGCCCCGCATTTGTTGGACACCGGCGTACAGGGCATCGGAGAAGTCGATGTTGGTCGTGCCACACTTGGTCCCGCCGACCTCCGCGAACGCCTCGCGGCCGAACGACAGGCAGGCATAAGTGGATTCATCCTTGGCGAAGACCTCGAAGAGCACCCGATCCGGGTGAACTGTGACAACGGGATCGAGGATGCAGAACATCATCGGATCGTTGCGGAGTAGCCATCCGAAGTAGGCCTGTTGAGCTTGCCAGATACTCGCCGATGCCGTTTCCTTCTTCAGCCGCAAGTAGGCGAGATACTGGGTGCGATCCTTCGGCTGATAGCGGTAGTCCGAACCGACCACAGCGTAGAGAGCGGAGAGAGCTTCGCGGAAGCGGAGCGGTTTCTTGACATGGGCTTCGAACTGCACAGCGGGTCGGTCGAGGTTGCCGTAAAGTTCCAGCTTGGACACACCACCATTAGTGGCAAGGCGGCTACTTCCGCCGTAGCTCAGGTGGGCAGGCGTCGCACCGGCGTCGGGGGTGTCGGTCGGGTCGGACATTTTTCACCACCGAGAGTTCGATGAGCGATCGGCGCGACACGAGTCCGCCGTGACTGTGGGGATCCGATTGATCAAGTCGTGCTATCCGCGGAAACGTTCTGCCGTTTTCTCCTCCGCTTCGATCGCCGCAGCGCACGCCATGCGGCTTTACGAACGTCCTCGTCGTCTCCGTCGGCGGAGCCGATCTCCACGAGTATCTTCTCGGCGGTTTCGTCTGCCATGAAGCCCAACCCCTCAATCGCACCGAGACGAGCAGGCTCAGCCGCTTTTCTGTCCTTTGCCACCGTTGTCAATGTTCGCACGTCCTTGGCGGCCACGAGCGGTTGTAAGGCCACCGATTGCTGGTGCGTGTGAGCGGCGGCATCCTTCACCACCGCTTCGGGCTTCACGCCACTGCCCATCACGCGGGCGAACGTCGGCTTATCGGTCAGGTAGCCGGTGAGCAGCCCAGCCGATCGCTTGGGATCGAACTTGGCGAGGAGGCTGGCGGCCAGTGTCCGTACGTCGGCATCGGTGTCGGTCGCCAGCTTTTCCAGAGTAGCAACGGTGGCCGAGGTCGGTTTCTCAACACTCGCGATGGTGCGAAGGGCGTCGAGCCGTACCGCTTTCGCCAGAGGATCGTTCGCTCGGGCGGCGACCACCTCATTGACCTCATCGCCAAGTGAACCGAATTGATTGGCAGTCCAGAACAACACACGCAAACACTGCCCGGCCTTCTCCAACTCCTCCAACTCGATCAGCCGACGATCGTACTTCGCCCGCCGCTCCTGCCATTGCTTCCACCATCTTCCGACTGCCTCGGCTACCGCTTTCTTGCTCTCCGAACTCGGCTTCGCCACCTTCGACAACAACCGCGCGGCAAGCCGCACCGTCGCGTCGTCGGCATGGGCGAGGGCTGCGGTTGCTTCTGCTGCGGGGATCTCCCTGCGAGTTGTCAGGCTGGCTTCGAGTTTCTGTTGGATGTCCGCGGAGCACTTCGGGAAAAGTTCGAGCATCCGCAGGGGGTCGCCCTTCTCGGTTACTTTCTCGATTGGGTTGAGTTGTTGGTTGCCGAGTTGGTCATCGGCGAAGCGAGCGTTCATCAGGGCGGCGTAGAACGGTTCGAGGGAATCGGCTCCGAGCAACCGCAACGCCGAATCGAGGGCCGCCCCGGTGACGTCGTTGTCGGAGTCGGTGCGGATCACCTCCAACAACAACTCTTTCGTAGCCGGTTCGGTGTCGTACCCTAACTGTTCGCAGGCGATCTGCCGAGTTTTCCAGTTCGCACCTTTTGCTTTTGCCCGGATGATTTGCCACCCCGTCGGCGAGTTAAACCACCGCAAGCCGACCAGCGCCCGTTGCATTACCCCGCTATTTGGCGACTGACTCAGCCGCTCCAGTGTGCGGCCGATCTCCTCCGCCCGTGGCGACTTCCGAAGGTGGCCGATGGCTTCGGCGGCAGCTTCTTGCAAAGCGTGGCCGTTATCGTTGGCCAGTTTCAGCAACACATCCACCGCCCGAGGGTCGGACAGTTCACCGAGCGCCAGCACCGCTCGCTGTCGCATGCCCACATCGTCGAGGTACTCGATGCTGCTGAGCAACACTTGAATTCCGTCGATGCGACCAGCGCGGGCCAACCCCTCCGCGGCGAGGAACTGCGTTTCCGGATCTTTGTGCTTGAGGGCTTTCAGGAGTGGTTCGATCGGCCCGCCCCGTTTCTTCGCTCGCCACCCAATGGCCTGCACCGCCGCATTTCGCACGTCCTCATCGGGGTTCGTAGCAAGGATTGCGAGAGCCGGATCGACATCATGGCCCCGGCTGATCCGGGCGTGATCAATCAAATCGAGGTCATCGGCCACTTCCCCACGACGAATTTGTAAATCGAGCAACTTCGCCAGCACATCGGGGCGGAGAGGTTTAGCCTCCTTCTCCGCTTGGGTGAAGGCGGGTTCTTCGTCGGCGTCTGGGAGTGTCTGGTCGAACCCACTGACCTTGTAAAGCGCGGAGTATGCAGGTTGGCCCCACTCGGCTCGAGCATTTGTCAACAGGAGGAGTCGGTCGGCCGAGGCCGGATCGCGGAACGAGCCGGCGGCCTCAAACAACTCGCTCACTGCCGCCGTCCCCGTCGGGTCGTTCTCGATGCGATCGAGGAGGACATTGACGGCTCGCAAGTCGCCCAGTTCACAAAGTGCTGACGCGAGTGGGATTTGCTGTGCAGTTGCATCAGGATCTTTCAACAGTGCCGCAAGAGTGTCGAACGCCGCAGAGTCCTTTTTTGTGGCGAGGGCGTAGGCCGCGTGTTCGCGAACCCTTCTGTAGCGAGAGGTTACCGCACTGCGAAGCGATTTCTGCGCCTCCGCGCTGTCGTCGTAGTCGCCGGCCAGCCAGTCCACCGCCTGAATCCGGAGCGGTTCATACACGGCGTCCAGTGCCAGCGTCGCCACCGGTACCGTCTTGCGAGACTTCATGAGCAACTTCGCCGCTTCGGTGGCAAGTTCGTCCGTCCGGGTGAGCAGCACACGTTCCAGCACCGCCTCACCGTCCGTGCTACTGGTACCATCGGTGAGTAGTTCCAACCCCTTCACGCCGAGATCGGTGTAACCCGCTTCAAGCGACTCCGCGCCAAGTATCGCCTGACTCACTCCGATCGTTTGCAGGTGCTCGAACGCCTGCATCCGTACCGGTTGATTGGGGTCGCTCAGTGCCTGGGCGAACACCGGCTGAGCAGCACGAATGTAGTGTTTGTCGGCCTGGGCGATGGCGAGGATCCGAGAGAGGGCCGTTTGCCGCACCTTGCCGATGGCGGGCGTATTCGTGTCTCCCTGCTCGCGGGCCAAACCGACATACGCACCGAACGCCAACTCCCTCAATTCCGCCTGCGACAACTTCGACTTCGCCGGCTTCAGTTGTGCCTTCGCCGCTGCCACCTCATTCGCAAATCGCTTGGTAAAGACGCCCCACACCTGGTTCCATGTCAACTGCTCCTTCGCCCCGAAGTGAACCATCACGGCGTTCGCTCGTGCCCGTATCACTGGATCGGCGAACGCCAGCACTGCGGCCAACTCGTCCACGACTGTGGAGGTAATCTTCCAGGCAGAATCGTCACCACGGTCGTTCACCACCTTCACGACGAAGTCGTGAAACGCGGTTGCATCGTGAAACGCTTCAAGGCCCTGGGCAGCGATCAACCGGGTTCGCGGGGCTTTCGCCGAAAGTGCCTGCAACAGCAACTCGGGGTGACCGTCGCCGCTCGCGAGTTCGAACAACAGATGCAGGAGTAATGTGCGATGACGGATGCCGTCGTCGGCCAGATCGAGAAACGCCGACAGGCGAGTCGCACCGGGCATCCCGAGGACCGCCACAGCAGTCAGTTGACCCGCCGGGCCAAGGAGAGTCTCTGCCTCCGGCGTCATCAGTAGCGGATGAACGGTCACGTCCCACTTGAGTGCGAGGGCGTTGGCCGCATGGATCCGCACGGTTGGGTCGGCATGTCCAAGAGCAGTCCGCAAGGTCGTGAGTTCGTTCGGCGGGGAGCAGTACGCCAACGCAACAGCCGAGAGATGACGCAGTTCGGGGTGCGGGCTGTCAATCAACTCCACCAGGCCTGGGAAGACGGACGTATCCCCAAGGTGAGTCAAGCCGACGAGGGCATCGGCCGCGAGGGCTTTCCACTGTGGCACCCGCAATTTGTCGTCCGGCTCCGGGGCGAACGCGAGTTCGCGAAGCACCGGTAGAGCCGCTGGATCACCGAATTTGGCCAGTGCCGACGCGGCCTGCACGCGAACATCGGACTGTTCCGCGGCGAGGGCCTTGGTGAGCGCGTCCTTCGCATGATCTTCGATGAGAGCGCCTATGGCCGCTCGCCGAACTTCCGGAGCAGAATCGGTGAGTGTTGTCAGGATCACCGCCTGGGCCGCCATCGTGTGTTTCTTGAACAGCCCGTCGATGGCAAGTAGGCGGGTGTCGGAGTATCGCGACTTGAGAGCGGATTCGAGCGGGGTGAGTTCTTTTTGCTTTTTGACGGCGAACTCGAAGGTCTCCTTCCGTACCCCCGAATCGGTGTCGTTGAAGAACTCGTACAGCAGCGGAGTCGCCCATTCCTCGCCGATCTGAGCCTGTACTTCGGTGAGCACCTCGCGGCGGACATCCGCGTGGATCGACTGGAGGGCGAAGCGAAGCGTGCTTTCGCCGCCACCGCCGATGCCCTGATTGAGTACTGCCTTAAATGCTTCGCGGCGGACGGCCGGCGTCGGGTCGTTCAACGCACGCACAAACAGACCCCAAGCTGGGTCGGCGTTCGACTTCGGCTTCGCCTTCCTGGTCGCGTCGAGCAGGGTATTCAGCCCGCGCTGGCGGACATCGTCGTGAGCGGCGCCAAGCCCGGCGTCGGCTGCAGACAGCGGAGTGCTCGCATAGAGCCTCGCCACGGCAGTGTAGGCGGCGTCCCGCACGCTCGGCTGCGGATCAACGAGCAGGCTCCGCAAACGGTTCACTGCTCGATCGTCGCCCAGCGCCGCGAGTGCCCGGCACACCTCCACACGTGCGTACTCCTGCTCTTCCCGGCTGAGTTGCAAGAGCAACGGAAATGCCCGCGGGTCGCGCAGCACCGCCAGGGCCTTCACCCCACGAAGACAGGTGTCGAGCGCACGCCCGGCAGTGGCTTGCAAGAGTGTGTCGTAGTCGGCGTCCTTGAGTTGATCGTTCCCTTTCTCGGGAGAGTCGGGCGGTTTCTTGTCGCTTTTCTCGAGTTCGTTGAGTTGTCGGTGCAAGTCCTCGTCGCGAGTGCGAAGGATGGTGGCGAGTTGCGGTCGGGCTTCCACCGAGAGTAGAAACGCCACCTTCCGCACCCAGGGGTCGGTGTCTTCAAGCATCCGTCGAACCGCCGACAGCACCTCCGGCCTGTCGAGCATCTTCCGTTCGAAAAGACGGATCAGGGCAAGCCCCCGAACTCCACCGTGGGAACTGGTCAAGGCGACGAGTGACGCCCTCGGAGAATCCGAAGGGAACACCCCTTCCAGCGATGTGAGGGCCTGCTTTCGCACATCCGCGGTTGTGGCGTCGAGCGCTGCCGTGAGCCGTGCCAGTCCCTGATCGTCGGTCTTGGCGAGCGGTTCCAGAGCCTTCACCGCCATCACGCCCACATCGGATTTGCCAGTCTTCAGTCCAGCATCGATCGGGCGATAATCGGTCGGGCCGAGCCGGCTTTGCAGTCCCTTGAATGCCTCGACCCGCACCTTGTCGTCATTGAAGGCGACGAACGGCTCCAAAAGCGTGACGGCCCGTGGGTTCTCGCTCAGGGCGAGTTTCTTCGCGGCGAACAGCCGCACGGCCTGGTCGGTGTCGGCGGAAAGCTGAGCGGCGATCCGCTCCAGACTCGCTGCGTCGTTCCACTTCGCCAAGTGATCGATCGCCTTCTCCCGCCGCTTCGAGTCCCACGTCGCCTGGAGTTCCTCCTCCACCCAGGCGGCCGCTCCGTGGGCCGTGTCGATTTCGTCGAGCAGGTCGTCGTCGAATCGTCCGTCCTCCTCGCTGATCGGCAAAAGGCGGATGGTGTTATCTTCACAGCAGACCGCCACGCGGGGTTCGTCGTATTGCGTGACGAAGGCGAGCGCGACCACCTTTCCGACCTTGTCCGTCAAGGTCGCCGGCTTGATCGCACCCGCCCGCGGCCAGTTCTTCACCGTACGATCGCGGCTACCGGTGATGAGACGGTCGCCAACAGGCAAATGGAGAAGCGCTGTCACCGCATCCGTGTGATTGTTCGCGCGGCCCTTGTCTTCGGGTTCGAGTTTGCCGCGAGCATGGGTGCTCAGCAGTTTGTGGTCGGTGCCGGTGCTGAAGAACCGCAATTCCTCTGGTTCGAACAGAATCGCCGTCACCGCGCCATCGTGGATTCTGTCGGAATCGGCCGGTTCGAATTCGGCTTTGTCTTGGCCATCAAACACTGCGACGTAACCCTTCTCGCAGCCCACCGCCAGCCACGCCCCGGTTTTATCGGTACCGATACAGGTGCCGGCTTCCGGCAGATCGAACGACTGAAGCGTTTTGCCGTCGGTCTTCGAGACCAGGTGAAGTTGCTTGCCGCTAACCACCGCGAGCCGATCTTGGGAGACCGACGCGACCGCGGTGAGTGCAGACGAGAACGTATCGGTGAGTGGTTTGGGGGCTTTCTTCCCGATGGCAGTGTACACTCGCTGGTCGGTGCCCGCGACATACAGCCCGGCTGAATCGGCACAGATCGCCACACCTCCGCACGGCAACGCCTGTTCCGTGACTTCGTCGTCTTCCGGAACGTACCGATAAATGGCGGTCGGTCGTCCCTCCGGGTGAACGGTCACGAACAGCACGGCCGACTCAATGCCGACCGCCGCCCGGATATCGCCACGGTATGTGAAGTAGTAGTCCATACTGCGTCCCGTAGGGTGGATCGAGCGAGTGGATACCCGCAACGATCCACGCGGGGGTGTGAATCACCGTGGCTCCGAGCGGGCGTCCGCTTGCACGAGCCAGCCTACTTGCGGAGGTTTGGGTACTGGTGGCGTATCCGTGTCACGGCCACGAGGCAGGCGGCCCGCTCGCTCACCCCGCGGCTGAGCAGGAATTCATCCAGCAGTGGTAGGATACCAGCGGCGAACTGTTGATCTTCGAGGGCCATGTCTCGCATCGTCTCGACGGCGTCGAGTTTCGCCCGGCGGGCCGGAATCGGCTTGAGCGACACTTGCCGCTCGACCTTGCCAGTCGGGAGTTCGCCTTCATCCTCTTCGTCATTCTCCGGTGACACGGAACTGTCAGCATCACCCATCGCTACCCGTGACTTCTCTGGCGGCCCAGGGGGCAACTCGAACAGCACGCGGCGAAGAAATTCGGCGAGCGTCGGTCGTTCGGCCGGCGGCTTGTTCGGCTTTACCGGCACCCCGCTCCCCTGCTCCGCCTCTCGCTCGGCAGCGTCCTTCTTGGCTTTCGCTCCCACGGTCGGTTTGGGTTGGAGTGGCGGCTTCCACAATTCGGTCAGCCCGCGATCACGGTAGACCTGCCACAAGCTGCGAATGACGAACGCCCGCACCTTGCGGTCTGGTGATTCGGTGAGGCGGAACAACTCTTCCGGCACCCGCAACTTCGGCAACCGGCGGATCAACTCCATCCCAAGCGCCCGCGTTTCCTCGTCGCTGGATTCACAAAAGCGATACACCGCTTCTGCCGCGAGTTTCGCCGGATCCAGCCGGAAGCTCGCTGTTTCCTTTCCGGTTTCCGCGAGCAACGATTTCGCCACGAACCGCCGCACATCCACGAATGGAATCTCGCTCATCGTCAGCAAATCGTCGGCGTTCGGTGCCCAGCGGGCGAAGTTGTGCTCACAGAACTCCAGGGCGAAGTCGCGGAGTGGCTTGCGAGTCTCGGCGAGCAATGGGAAAAACTTCGGCCACGTGAGGAAACTGTCGGGCACTTCGGTGCCGGGGTCGGGGCCTTTGCCCGTTTCTTCGGTGGCGATTGGCTTGTGGTGCCGGCGGATGTAGCTCCGGGCGAATGCGGCGAGGTGCGAATCGGCAGACCCCGGAGCGGTGGCCATTGCCCACAGTCGCTCGCAACCGGCGGCTGTGCTATCGGCGTCGGCCGCGGCCAACTGCACCCCGCTGACCATCTGAAGAAACGCTGTTTCGGAGATAATCGCGATGTTCGCCCCGGCCGCGTTCAGCCCCTCCGCCTTCGTTTGCTTGTCGCCTTTCTTGCCCTGACCATACAGCGGCGAACCTTCATCGCCGACCACCAGATAGTGCAGGTTCTTGGACACGCTCCCGGCGGCGACGCCGTTGGCCGCCTTCACCTTCGCCTCGGCTTCGTCTCGCTTCATGCTCGCCAGCTTGCCGGTGAACAAGAACGACTTGCGGCCGAGGTCCGCCGTTCCTGCTGACGGCTGAGCGCTGACCGCCGACCGCTTGGGGGCAAAGTCTGCCGGGGCCATCGTGCGGATCATCCGCTCCGAGGCGAACGCGTGATACCTCTCCTCCGGCCGCCCGGCCAGCGTGAGCAGCCAGTCGTACCCGAGATCGGCATTGGTGAACGCCCGCACGTCGGCGAACAGATTGAGTAGGTTTTCAGACTCTTGTTCGTCGAAGATGAGGTCTTTCGCCCACTGGCCGTTCTTCGCCCGGAAGTCGGCCAGCCACGCCGACGTATCCCAGTCCGGGTGGTACGCCAGCATTTTCAGGAAGTCCATGCCGAACGAGTGGGGTTTCAAACGCCCCTTAGATACCTGTACGTCCACCGCCTCGGCGGTCAGCGGGTACTGGTCGAGCCAGCGAAGATCCTCGACTGGTATCGAATTCATGTCGAGTTTGCCGAGTTCCTCCACCGCCCATTCGGCGGCCTCTCGGTGTTCGTCGTTGTTCGGGTCGGTTCGTTTGATGAAGTGGACGAAGAACGCGGTGCCGAGGTCTTTCGGCGAATGCACTTTCGGCAAATGCTTCTGTGCGAACTCACGGGCCTGCTCGGAGGGTGCGAGCAGTCGCTCCACAAACCACTCGGGCGTTAGTTCCTTCGCCCCGAAATGTTTGATGAGAACACCAACCGCGAACTCGTGCCCGTGCTGCATCTCGAGCAGGCGTCCCCACGCCTCCAGGCCAACTTCCTTGCGGGGGTCTTTTTCGCCCAGTAAGTCGCGGGCGAGCTTGCGCACGGCGTCGTTGTCGTTGCCGAACAAGGTCACCAGTTCATCGATCTTCAGATCGCGGGCGTGAGTGCGGGCGTAGGTCGCGGCATACTTGCGGGCCTCGTTCGACGGCGAGTCGAACAGCCGCAAAACGGGTTCGTGCAACTTCAGTTTGCGGAACTCACCTTGCTCGAACTTCGGCACGTTCTGCAAGATCCAGACGACGAAATCATGAACCGCCGCGCTCGGCACCGTTACCAGCCGAATAACCCAGTCGGGTTCCACGTCCCGCAGCACAGTCTTGAAGTCGGCTTTCAGCCCGGCCGCGGCGAACTCCCGCACCCAGTCGGATTGAGCACGTTCGAGCAGTGTAAACAACGGCCGCGGGCTGCGTTTCCACAGGTCGGCGAATGCCCGGTGCTTGATGTCGCTGGCCGAGGGACGTTCACGATAGCCGAAGCGAAACCCGCTCCGGCCATAGTTCTTCTTCTCGTGGAACACGATGTGGTTCAGCACCCAGGTGCTGAGGTGGTTGGTCTGGTCGGTGTACCGAATCAGGAAATCGACCGCGACATCGGCGTAGGTGGCGGGCAGTTGCTGACCGACCCGACGGAGATATCGCCACGCCCGGCGGCTGAGGTACGCGAGAGTCGCACTACTGACGCTCTTTGGCCGACTCGCACCACCCAACACAACCTTGCCCGCACCACTGAGCGCAGCATCAAACCGCGCTGCAAGGGCACCGAACACCTCCGTATCGTTCTTCGCTTCGGCCTCCTTGAAGATCTTTTTGAATGCTCGCCACGGGCCATACACCAGCGGGCAATCGGCGATCACCCGCAGCAAGCAGTCACGCGCCAGGGGATCGGGCGATCGCCATAAGGCCTCGATGATCTGGTGGGTCTTCAGACGGTCGGGAAGCGGCACCTCGGCGGTGGGCGACTCCACCGCCTTCAACCGCTCGACACGGGCCGCCCGTTGTTCCTCTTTGGACTTCCGACGGAACTCCCAGCTCTGTAGGTATTGTAACCACTTGTCGAAGGTCGGTGCCCCGTCGCGGATGGGCGTTTCGGGCTTAGCGTCGGTTTGTGTCGCGAGTTGTGAGAGGAGTTGAACGAACTGCGGGTCGCGGGTGTCCCACGACTGCTGAACGTCCGCGAGGGAGAGGGCGGAAGCCATCAGTTCACCCGGTCACTGCGATCCCGGTTCTAGTTGATCACGTTTCCCACCGCCGACCGCACAGAGGCGTTCACCTCTCCACCTGGGACACCGAAGGCTCACGGTTCCGCCGGTAGTGGGGGTACTCCCCGCTGAGCGGAACCACGATCCGCGAGGTTGAACCAGACCGCTCGGCGGGGAGTACCCCCACTACCGATAGCGGAACTGGAACAGCCGTCGCTGGGAAGCATGGCAAGCCATGTGCTCGGCCGACGCAACATCGGCCATTCGTCACGAAGACGAAGATTCTGAACGCTCTCCGTACGGCCGGCGTGTGGGAAACGTGGGGAGGGTTGTAACCCAGTGTGGAAGGGCAGGCAAGCGCCGTAGCAAAAAATGTTATGAACCACGGCAACCGGAAACGCGGTGATCGGGTGCGTGTTTCGTGCCTGATGACCGCGTTCCGAATCGAGCGAAATCACACCCACACCCGCATCTTCGCCTTCAGTTCCGGCGGCAGTTTGGCATCCATCGCCCGGCGAATTTCGTCCGAGTGATCCCGGGTGCTGTAGTGGGCAGCGA
>JALOQR010000078.1 GCA_025459365.1 Fimbriiglobus sp. | reverse complement strand
GCGAGTTGAACGTCCAGGTGGGCCGGATTGTTCAGCAACCTTGAAGTGGGTACTATCGCGGTCGGGGGTGCAATCATGTCCGAAACGATGTCCACCATCCTCGCCCAGGCGCTCCAACTGTCCACCGCCGAGCGGAGAGAGTTGATCGAGCGGTTGGCCGACAGCCTCGACCCGCCGGCCGGGGCGGAGGCGTTGTCCGATGCCGAGTTCACCGCAGAACTGGAACGCCGGGCCGCGGAACTGAGGGCCGACCCTTCCGCCGGCCTGCCGTGGGATCAGGTGCGGGAGATGCGGTAGCCGATGCCCGTCACCTTCCACCGCTTGGCGGCACTCGAATTCGTGGCCGCCCGCAGCCCCACGGTGGAGGCTCGGTTTGTCGCGGCCATCACCGCAGCCGTCCAGAGGATCGACACGAACCCGGCTAGCGGTAGCCAATGGATCGCACCTATCCGCTGGGTACGTGTCCGTCGTTACCCATACGCGATCTTCTACGAAGAAATCGCACCGTCAATCCTCTTGGTCTACGCGGTGGCCCACACCCGCCGCCGGCCTGGGTATTGGGTCCGGAGGACTCGGCAGCCTTGACCACAAGGAGATGAACGCCCCCACCTCGCTCCCCCACGACGGCAAACCCGTCGGGGTGTAATTGTGGTCCGCTTGCTCCGCGGGCGGTTCCGGCGGGCGCGTCGATGTTCGACGCGCCCGCCGTTCGCATTTCCGGTCGGGTATACTGAATGAGATACCTGTCGGAGGCCACCCGATGCCCGACAACTCGTCCGCCGAACAACTCGCACGCCGCGTCGCCGAGTTGGAGGCCGAACTGCTCAAAACGAAACAGGAGCGGGATCTCTACCGCGAGACGGTGTACACCGTCTTCCGCCAACATGACCCGTATACCACCCCGACGGCGGAAGAACTGCACGACATGATGCACGCACCCCGCGGGGAACCGCTGGCCGACATCATCGCCGCCGTCGAGCGGCAACTGGGGCCGTCGTGAGCGACCGCTAACCGTCTCCCACTCTGGACGAGTGTCGGACCAGCTAAAGGCATTGTTCGCCCATGCTGGTGCGGAAGGAGTGAAGCAGGTCGCAGTCAAAGCCGCCAAGTGGATGTTGGAAGAATTGGAACGCACGCCGGAAGAGTTCGGCGAGTCGCGGGAGTACCTGCCCCACGCCGACCTGCACATGCGGTTGGCGTTCGTCCCGCCGCTGTTCGTTCAGTTCGGCGTCCACCACTCGACCCGCACTGTGTTCATTTCCAAGATCGGGTGGTTTGGGTGAAGCATGGCAACTGGAGGAACCGTAGTTCACGTTTGGTGTGATCATTTCCCCGACCCATCGCGCAGCGAGTGATCCAAAACGAAAGCGGGCCGCGGGGGTTCGCCCCGCGGCCCGAAAACGTGGCGGCCCCGCTTCCACGGGCCGCCACGGTTGTCGTCTACCACTCCATGCGATTCGCCCGGACGGGGCGGACATTTCTCCCGTCACTTCTTCGGCGGCGTCGGCGGGTCGATCTTCTTCGGACTCTCGCCGGCCGGCAATAGTTCCTTGATCAGTTGCCCGTTGTCGCCGTTGTACAGCCGCACCACCCCCTCCTCCCCGCCGTGTGCCACCACCTTGCCGTCGCCGCTCACCGCCACCGCGTACAGGAAGTCCTTCGCCCCGGGGAAGTTCTTCTGGTTACCGCCGTTGTCGGCGTTCCACAGGTTGCTCCCGCCGTCGCCCCCGCAGGTGATGAATGTCGCCGTCTTCGGCACGAACACCAGCCGCGTCGTCTGGTTCTTGTGGGTGGTCATGTCGCGGAGTTTTTCGCCCTTCTCGTAGTCCCACACCTTCACCATCTTGTCCGAGTCGGCCCCGCAGCTCACCAGCTTCTTGCCGTCGGCCGTCCAGCCGACGTCCAGCACGTGATTGGTGTGCCCCTCGAAGCTCTTCACCAGTTTGCCCGCCGGCACCTCGAACACCTTCACGAACTTGTCGGCCCCGCCGGTGGCGAGCAACTTGCCGTCCGGCGAGAAGCTCACGCCGAACACCTGGTCGGAGTGGGCGTTCTTGAACTCCGTCACCAGTTTGCCGGCGGCGTCGAATAGCTTCACCTCACCGTCTTCGGTCGGGGCACCACCGCCGGTGGCGATCAACTTGCCGTCCGGGGAGAAGGCGATCGTCACCACCCGGTCGGCAAACCCACCAATGCGGGCCTTCGGCTTGCCGGCGGTCACGTCCCACAGGGTGAGTTCGCGGAAACTGCCGGTGGCGAGCGTCTTGCCGTCCGGGCTGTAGGCCATCGCCTCCACGAGCGAGATGTGGGCGGCGGCGGCCGGCTTGCCGTCGGGTGTCTTCAACTCGGGGTCAACGAGAGTGGCCTTGAACTCACCAGTCTTGGCGTCGAACAGGTGAACCTGGTTGCCGCGGCCGGCAGCGACGACCGTCTTGTCGGCGTTGATCGCCACTGCCCGTACCGGCTTGACCATCGCCGGCGGGAGCGAGAGCGTGACGGTGCGGGTGATCTTGGCATCGACCGCCGGCGGTTTCGCCCCCTGGTCGATCCAGAGCTTGAGCAGGGCGAGTTCCTGTGGGCTGAGCGGGTCGCCCTCGTTCTTCGGCGGCATGATCGGCCCCCGGATGTGGGCCGACCTCAGGAAGAGGGAGCTTTCGCCCGACTTGCCGGCGGCGATCACCCCGCCGGTGGTCGCCCCACCCTTCATCATGGCCGCGTAGGTGCTCAGGTCGAGCTTGCCTTCGGTAATCTTGCCGGCGTGGCACGCCTGGCACTTGGCCGCGAGGATCGGCAGGATTTCCTTCTCGAAGCTGACGGCCTCTGCCCGCTTCAACTCAGCGATCGGCAGCGGCTTGGGAGCCTTCTTGTCGGCCTTCGGCTCGTCGGCGAGGGCGACGGCGGGCAGGGCGAGCATGGTGAGGAGGATGCGGGTCATGGTGGTTGGCTCGGGAGGTGGTTCGGGGGAGCAAGTCACTTCTTCTTCGGCATCTCCGGCACCACGCGGAGGTTCTGCACCTTGACTTCGTGCGTGATCGGGAACTTGCCATGAACGGTGGCCGTGGCGGTGAGCGTGGCGGTGAGCGTGGCGTCTTTCGCGTCGGCGGCCACCGTTAACGGGATCTTCACCTCGCTGGCGTTGGCCGGCAGAACGGCGTCTTTCACCGTCACCCCCTTCGCCTCCGGGGTGAGCACCACTTTCACCGCAAACTCGCCGGCGTAGTCGGCCTGCCGCTCCACCTTCAGCACCAGTTCGGCGGTGGTGCCGGCCTTCAGTTGGTTGTTCGCCGGCGGGGCGGCGGTGAACTTGCCGAGGGCGGTCGGAAGCACGGTCACGGTGAATGGCTCGGTGAATGCCTGCACCACCGCGTTCGACTTCTTGTCCTTCTGGCTCGGGTCGCGGAGGAAGCTGATCTGCGTGTCGGCCCGCAGGCCGATGGTGTACACACCCGGGGCGGCGGTCGGCCGCACGTCCACCGTCAGCGCACCGTCGTTCTTCTCCTTTGGGATGGTCATGTTCGGGTTGTTGCCGTCGCCGCCCTGCACGCCGACGGCCGCCTGGTTGCCGTTCGGCTGGGCTGCCTCGAACCGCACGTTCACCGGGTTCGCCCGTGCTTCGCCCCCCTGCCACTGCACCTTTACCGGCAGGGTAATCTTGTCGCCGGGCTTCACGAACAGCGGGAACTCGGCTGGCTTCTCCGCCTCCTTGCCGTCCTTGTCTTTCGTCTTCACCTTCACCGCCGGCACGTCCACGCTCACCCGCAGATGGGCTTTCTCTGGCCGCACGGCCAGGATGAGCTGGCGATCGAGGCGGGTGATGGTGGGGGTATTGTTGCCCGGTTGCACGCTCCAGGTGATCGACGCCGGGCGGGCAAGGTGCGACACCGGCTTGTCGGCGATGGTCGCCGAGCACTTCACCGCGATCGGCCCGGTGAAGGCGGCCGCGCCGTCGGCCACGTTCAGCACCAGCGTGCCCCACCGCTGCCCGGTGCCGATGATGGCCGGCTTGGCCGTCACCCCGGTCGGCAGCCCCTCGGCGGTGATCGTCACCGGCTCCCGGAAGCCATCGCGCCGCTCGACGAATACATCCAGCCCGACCTGTCCGCTGGCGTATCCCAGGCTCGCGCCGTTCAGGTCGCGGCTTTTGGGGAGCACCACCGCCCGGAAATCCGGGGCCGGCTTGCTCACCCGCAGGCGGTACACACACCGCGGGCCGTAGTTCACGTTCCCCTCGCGGCTGGCCACCATCACCACATAGGGGCCGTCGGCCGGGGCGGTGAACTTGGCTGCCGCCGGGTCGCCATTGCGGGTGAAGAAGGTCACCGGGTGCAGCGAGTCCTGGTCGTCGTCCTGTTCCTCGACCACGTTACCCTTGTTTCCGGTGGCATTCTTCACCACGAAGTACGTGTCCATGCCCGACCCGAGCCGATCGGCGAACAACTCGAAGTAAAGCACGTCCCCCTTCTTCGCTTCGAAGCGGAACCAGTCTTTGTCGTAGCGCTTGCCGATGGTGCCGAGAACATCGCACGGCACGGCGATTGGCTCGGCGTTCTCGAGCGCGTCGTTGCCGGCGTCTTTCTCGATGTGGGTCGCGGCATCGGTGAAGAACACCGGCAGGGCATTCAGGGCACCGGGCAGGCGAAACTCGAAACCATCTTGCAGGGCTTGCGGCGGGGCGACCACATCCCGCACGCTCAGCCCGTCGCGGGGGGCGTCGGCCGGCGGGGTAATGGTCACGCTCAGCGTTTCGAACTCGGTGCCCTGCAGTTTCTTCCCACCCGGCAGGTTGCGACCATACACGGTGGCAGGGGTCGGCTTGCCAGGGTTGACGACGTTCGGAACCACGGCATCCATCCACGGGCCGGTACTGATCGTCAGGCGGTAGAAGTGATCGGCACTGCCGCTCTGATAAGCGAACTCACACACCCGGACGAGATAGTCGCCGTCGGCCGGTAGAGTCACGTCGGCAAGGGCGTCGTTCTCCTTGTAGTTGCGGTTGCCGCCGAGTCGTTTGCCATCGGCGGCGAAGACTTCCACCAGCGGGCGACAGCGGCTATCGACGCTGCTCGTCTGGCAGTTCACCAGCACCCGCTGCCTGGCTTTGCCGGCAAACGAGTAGTAGTCCACATCCGAAGTGCTGGCGATGGTGCCGTTGATGGTGCTGTTCAACTCCACCTTCTGAGCGTCGGGCACGTCGGCGTGGGGTTTGTCGCTCTCCATCACTTCAGGGAGTGTGCCGACCACGAAGGCGCGGGCGTTGCTCGCCCCGTATTTGGTCACCAGCCGCACGTCGTGCGTGCCGAGCGGGGCGTCGGCCGGCACCGTCACCTTGTACTTGTGCTTCGTGACGGGGGCTTTCGGGGCCGGTTTGGGCGGGTCTTTCTTGGCCGGATCGGGCTTGGGTTCGGGCGGAGGGATCAACTCCGCAGTGATGCCGGGGTGTGAGAAGGTGAGGGCGGTCGGGTCGTCGAGGTCGGTGCCGAGCACGGTGAGTTCAACGGCAGTGCCAGCCTTCGCCCCCAGCGGCAAAACGCTGTTCACCCGCGGTTGCGGGAGGACGTTTTGCGGCGGCTGCTGAGCGAGTGCGGGCAGGGCCAGCAACCCGCCGAGGAACACGGCGGACAGGCGGCGGAGCATGGGGAACCCTCCGAGGGAGGCGGCGGGGGTGCGTTAGGTGGTCGGCCTTCGGCAAGACGCGGGGGGGCGGCCCCGGCGGTCGGCAGGATGAGAAGACTGTAACCCGACGGGGGATGGGGGTCAAGGAGGCAGGCGAACCGTTGACCGGGGGTCGCTCCCAGGCCAACGGTTCGCACTTGCCCGAAATCGGCACGGTCAGAGTCCGCGATACCAGTCCACCGTCTTTTTCAGCCCGTCCTCGAAGGTCACCACCGGGGCGTACCCCAGTTCGGTGCGGATGCGGTCGATCTTCGCGAGGCTGAATCGCACATCGCCGACCCGTTCCGGGCCGTGGGTTGGCGTGATTTGGGTACCGAGCACGGCATTCAGGGCGTTCACCAGGTCGAGCACCGTCACGCTTCGCCCCGTGCCGACGTTGTAAACCCGACCGCTCACCCCTGGCACCTCACCCGCCTTCAGCACCGCCTGCACCGCGTTCGCCACATACACGAAGTCTCGGGCCTGCAATCCATCGCCGTGGACGACCGGAGTCTTCCCCTGGGTGAGCATCCCCACAAAGATGGCAATCACCCCGCTGTAGGGCGAATCGGCCCGCTGCCGTGGACCGAAGATGTTGAAGAACCGGAGCCGGACCGTCTCGATGCCGAAGCTCGCGGCGAACGATTCGAGGTAGTGTTCACCGGCCAGTTTGGCGGCGGCATAGGGGGATAGCGGGCGGAGGGGAGTGTCTTCGTTCAGCCCCGCGGGGTCGGCGGCGGGTCCGTAGCAACTCGAACTGGCAGCGTACACCACGCGGCGAGCGCCGGCAGCCTTCGCCGCCAGAAGGGCATTGAGGGTGCCAGTGGCACAGACGGCGTGGCAGGCGAGGGGATCTTCGAGGCTTTTCGCCACACTGGCCATTGCCGCAAGGTGGTAGACGACCGCGCAACCGGCGGCGGCCGATGTGAGAGCCGAGAGGTCGGTCACGCAACCGCGGACAAACTCTGCGGTGAGCGGCAGGTTGGAAGTCTGGCCGGTACTGAGGTCGTCGAAGACGCGAACCCGCTTGCCAGCGGCGAGCAACCCATCGACCAGATGCGAGCCGATGAACCCCGCTCCACCGGTGACCAGACACAGTTCAGGCATCACTTCCGCACCTCAGGTGTCGTGATCCGGGTGTCAGCAGCACGGCCGATGCCACCCGGATCGCGGCACTCTGTCTTAGCTCACTTCGGCAGCGGCGGCACCACCACTCGCGTTTCGGGCAGGGGCGGCACGAGCACCGGCCCCGGCATTGGACGGGGGAGCGGGGTCGGTTCGGCGATGGCGATCTTGCCCGGTTCGACCGGGGCGGGCACCGCCGAAAGTGGCATCGGAGCCGGGCTTTTCGGAATCGGCGAGACCTTCGGCGGGGCGATCGGTTCGACTTTCGGAACATCGACCTTCGGAACATCGGCCTTGGGCATGTCGAGCGGTATACTCGGTTCCGGTGGGGCGACCGGGGCCGGTGGGGCGACGAACGGAGGCGGGGCCGACAGCGTCAGTTCGGCGGGGGGGGCGCACCCTGGCGTGCCAGCCGGACAGGATTCGTCCCAGCGCCGCCACTTGGTCTGATGATAACCGTGGCAGGTACCCGGCTGAATGGTCGGCCCACAGAACTGGCGGATGTAGTGCCAGTCGGAGAGCGGGTAGCTGGAACGGCCGACGCAGCCCGGTTCATTTGGCCCAGCCAGGCCGAAATGCTTCTTCGCCGGCGGGTTGGCGGCAAACAGAGCCGGGCCGTAGGTGCCGTGGTTGGCCGAGGCACAATTGCCGACGGCACAGCCGGTGAGCGGTCCATACGACAGGGCCGGTGGCCCCTGGGCAAAAACGGCCGCCGCGGACAGACCGAGGACGGCCACGGCCAACCGGCCGCGGGTGAAGGCGAACATGGCGATTCCTTCGTGGTGAACCGGCGCGACCGCCGGAGAGTTCCGAACTGTGCCCCGACTGCGGATCAGCGACGAACGCCGCCCCCGCCCATTCCCATCCCGCCGACCCGGCCAGCTCCACCGGCCCCGGCTCCGCCTCCACCCATCGCCGGTCGCTGGCCCATGCCCCCGCCAGCGGCTCCCATGCCCATCCCACCGCGGCCACCAAAGCCACCCCCCATGCCACCGGCCCCACCACTGTAGATCCCGTTGCCGAAGGGCATGCGGCCGAAGTAGCCAGGGGCGCTATTGAACCGAGCGACGTTGCCAGTCGCCGGAAGGAAGGCGCTGGCCAGTGTGTCGAGTTGGCTGTCGTAGGCTTGAGCCAGTGCGGCAGTCTGCTGGTTGGTCTGCTGTTGGAGTTGGTTGAACTGCTGCTGCATCTGCTGTTGCGGGCGAACGATGCCGAGGTAGTTCAGCCCTGGGTTGCCGCCCCCGTTGAGCAAGTTGAGATACGGGCTGAACGCGGGCCGCTGAGCGGGACCGGCGCCAGGCATCGGCTGGGCGGGTGCGACAGCGACAGACATCACCAAAGCGGTGACAGCCAGCGTGGGGCGGATCATGGGGGGAGTCCTTCGCGGGCCGGTGGGGCGGTGTAGTTTGAGGCTACCTCGCCACCCGAACGAGTCAACCGGCGGGCGTTCCTTCGGGCGAGCATTCTGTCCGAGGAGACAGCAACACGCGGCTCGCCGTGTGAGAAAACGCATCGGCGGCGGAAGGGGTCCGGATAGACCCCTCCCGCCGCCGAGAGTTGTGTTCGTTCGGCCCGCCGGCCACCCGCCGGGCACCATCGGAACGGATTCGCCTGTCCGACGAACCCGCCTAGCCGTCAAGCGTTACCGCACCGGTGCCCCTGCCCCCGCCCCGAAGAACCCAAGCCCCTGGTTGCGGAAGGTGAACACGGTCGTCGCCCCCAGCAGGGTGGTGCCGAACAGCCGTTCCGCCGGGGCGAGGCTGCGGGCCAGTTGGGTGTCCAGCTTGGTCATCGGCTGGCTCATGACAAACACACGGTCGCCAGGCAGAATCTGGTAGTTGGTGCGAACGTGCCCACGGCGGGTGATGCCTTTCCAGTCCACGGGGAGGATCTGGTCGTTCCCCTGGCCGGCCGGAGCCGGGCGGGCAATCCACATCTTCTTGCTGCTCACCGGCGACAGCCCGCCCACCTGCGAGATGGCATCGAGCACGGTTTCGTTGCCGGTGGCCGGTAGCCGCACCACGTTCTCCCCGCTGCCGGCGAAGTCGGTGATGATGTAGAACCACTTGCTGTTGAACGCGGCCACATCGACGCTCACCTCGGGCTTCAGCAAGAACTGGCTGAGGTGCTGCTCGATGCACTGCTTCACTTGTGGCAGGGTCATGCCGGCCACATACACGCTGCCGTAGGTACCCAGCCCGACGGTTCCATCGGGGCGGATGAGGTGCTCGCCGCGGATCTGCTGCACCCCTTTGCTCTGAGCCACCGACACCGACACCGCCGGGTTCTTCAACCGCCGGGCCAGTTGCTTGGAGATCACCTTCTCGGCTTCCTGGGGCGTCATGCCGGTCACTTGCACCTGCCCGCCGTAGCTCGGCCCAAGGTTGATGGTGCCGTCCGGATCGACCGGGTAAATCCCGTTCACCGGCGCTTCCTCGATCGGCGCTTCGGCGAACAGATACAAGGCATCGAGTGGTTCAATCTTGTAGGGTGGGAGCGGCACCAAACGGCTGGCGTCAATCCGCAGGATGTCTGGGGCCGCCACAGTAATGGGAGGGTGGGTGGTCATGGACAGCTCTTTCGGCAGGTCCATGTCGGGCACCAACGGGGCCGGTTCGTGGGCGGCGCGGGTGCCATAGGTGACGTTACACCCAGTACCCGCAATCAGCACCCCAGCGGCCACCACCAGCCCCACCCACCGGCCGCGGCGAGCAACGTGATCCTTCACGACACACCTCCGAACGAATCCCCGGACTGGGCGGCTCCGGGCGGCCGATGGGTACGACCGGGCGGATCGACTTGATCCCACCCCGCGGTACTATCGGCAGATTTCCGCACCCGATCCACCGAAACCTCGGCCAATCCCGCAGTCGTGTTGGTTCCGCCCAAATTGCCCTAATTGACACCAGCAGCGGAATTCGATGAACCCGGAAAAAACGCACTACAGCGTAGTTGTGTGACGTAGATTAAGAGGGTGCCTGCGCGATTCCGGATCGATGCGCCACGCCCCTGCCCGCCGCCCGCCGAGGCGACCGAAATGCACCGCCCGCTACCCTCCGACAACACCCCCGCAACCCCCCCCGGCGCGAATGGGTTCGCAACCCCGGCCCCCAACGGCCAGTTCGCGCCCAACCCCTTCGCCGTCGCCACCCCCACGGCCCCCCCGCCAGCAGCCGTGCGATCGCTGCCGAACATCCCCGAGTTGCTCAGCGCCTTCAAGCGGCGCTGGCCACTCGCACTTATGATTGGCGCCGTGGTGGCCACCCTCATGGCCGCCGGCGTGTGGCTGGCCCTGCCGTCGGGTAAGCACCAGGTGCGGGCGCTGGTCCAGTTCAAGATGGCCCCGGCCAACCTGCTGGCCAACCAGTCCGATATGTCGATGGAGCAGTTCAAGCGGCAGATGGACAACCACGGCACCTACATGAAGACGAAGAACTTCCTGGACAAGGTGGCGTCCGACCCGGAGGTGCGAGGCCTGCCGATGATCTCCGCCGTGCCGGCCGAGGAGCGGGCGAACGTCATCCGCGGCATGTTCACCTTCAAGCCCGAGAACGACGAGATCGTGTCCGTCAGCCTGAACGGTGACGAACCGGAAGCAATGCAAACCATCCTGCGGGTCATGGTGCGGGAGTACCTCGACAAAGACCGCGACGAGGGCAAGAACGAGCGGGCCGAGAAACTGAAGAAGCTGGAAGAGTCGCTGAAGGCCGTGGATGAGGACATCGCAGCCAAACAGAAGGAGTTGCAGCAGAGGCTCGGGGGCGCGACCGACCCGCTCGTACCCCAACTGATCGCCGGCCGCATCCAGACCCACCAGCAGAACCTCCGCAAAGCCGAAACCGACGCTCAAGATCTGAAGAACCGCCTCCAAACGCTGGATGAGAGGATCGCACAGGGAGACTTCACCCCCGACCCCGAAGACGTTCAGCGAGAGTACGCCGGCAGCGCAGCGGTCAACGAAAAGCTGGCCGATCTGGCCGCCGCACGCCTGAAACTGGAGAAAATCCGGAAGACGGTGCGAGAGGGCGACCCCGCCGTGGCCGACGCCCAGGCCCGCGTGATGTTGGCCGAGAAGGCCGTGGCCGACGCCCAGGGTGGCGTGGCCTCGTCCAAGGCCGAAGAACTCAAGGGGCTACAAAAGGGGCGAATGCTCAAGCAGCGGGCGGCCCTCGTCGAGAACCTCCAGGTGGCCCGCCGGAACGCTGAGGACTCGAAGGCCGAACTGGAGAAACTGCAGCAGGAAAACAAAGCCGCCCGCGGGGACACGGTGGACATCAACCTGGCCCAGAAAGCGCTCGAACCACTCACCAACAAACGGCAGCAACTCAGCCAGCAGAAGGTGGACCTGGAATCGCAAGAGCGGAACGCCACTGCCCGTATCGTGGTGCTCGAAGAACCGCAGATCTACCGCAACCTGAACTTGAAGACGAAGTCGGCGTTCGCCGGCGTCGCTGCCATCGCCGGCCTGCTCGCGGTCTGCCTGTTGGTCTGCTATCTGGAATGGCGGAACCGACGGGTGGACGGGGTCGATCAGGTCGTGGCCGAACTGGGCATGCGGGTCATTGGTACCATCCCGGCGTTCCCCAGTCGGGCCGCTCTGCGGTCGGGCGAGGCCGGGGCCAACCAGAACTGGCGGTTCATTCTGAACGAAAGCGTGAACAGCACCCGCACCATGCTCCTGCACACCGCCCGCACCCAGCAAATGCAGGTTTTGCTGGTGACCAGTGCCATGCAGGGCGAAGGCAAGACCAGCCTCAGCAGCCAGCTCGCCACCAGCATGGCGACCGCCGGCCTTCGCACCCTCATCCTCGATTGCGACCTCCGCAACCCGAGCATGCAGAAACTGTTCGACGTGCCCGTCGCCCCCGGCTGTGCCGAAATCCTGCTTCAGGAAATCGACATTTCCGACGCCATTCAACAGACGAGCGTGCCAAACCTCTGGATCATCCCCGCCGGCCAGTGCAACCACCGGGTCATTGCGGCGCTGGCTCAGGGTCACCCGATCGAGGCGCTGTTGAACCGCGTTCGTGGGCAGTTCGACATCATCATCGTCGATTCCTGCCCGATCCTGCCCGTCGCCGACACCCTGCTCGTCGCGCAACACGTCGATGGTGTGGTATTCAGCATCCTCCAAGATGTCAGCCAACTGCCCAAAGTCCACGATGCCTCCGAACGGCTGACCCAGTTGAACATCCCGCTCCTCGGGGCGGTGGTCAACGGCATCAAGCCAGACATCCAGGCCTACGGGTACAACTACGTCAAGCAACTGCCGGCGTGACCCAATCGAAGCGTTCACGGAGTGGCCGGGTGGGGGAACCTCGCCCGGTCGCTCCGTGATCGGTTGCAACCCAAACCAAACCCATGCCCCGTTGGCTCCCCATCGCTGGCGTCTTGATCGCCCTTTCCGGGGTGGCGGCCTACGGGTTGCTTCGGCCGGGAGTCGCCCCCGGCCGTGATCCGGCCGACGTGCAGCGGCAGTTGAGCGCGATCCCCCGTGTCATCGACAACTGGGTGAACGCCGACGATTCCCCCCTTTCGGCACGCGATGTGAATGTTGGCGGGGTGGAAGCGTACCTTTGCCGCACCTACACCCGTGCGGCCACCGGAGAAGCCGCAGTGGTGCTGTTGCTCTACGGCGATCCGGGCGAGCTGGGCGCGCACGACCCACGGGTGTGCTACGCCGGCAGCGGCTGGGCATTGGATGGGATACCTGCAAAAGCCGACGTCGGAGAAACCGACACGAAAAAAAACGTGCAGTTATGGTCGGCCCGATTCCGCCGAAATGAGGAGCTTTTGCAGGTTTATTGGGGCTGGACGGCCACCGGCGACTGGCACGCGGCCGACAATCCGCGGTTCCTGTTTGCCCGACACCGGAAGATCTTCAAGCTGTACGCCCAGCAAGTCGTCACCAACACGGCCTTCTCACCGGATCGGGGCGCGTTAGAATCGTTCGTCCCGGCCTTTCTTCGCCGGCTCGATACTGTTGTGACCTCACCCAACCACTGACACACCCGGACGCCCACCGAGAATGTCGCCAGATATGGAATCGAGTTCGCCCATCGAGACCGAACCCACCCCGCGCTGGCCGGACGTGGACGATGTCCCCCCTTCGGCGGCGGTGTACCTCTCCGTGCCAAGCGGGTGGTATGCTTCCCTGAAGCCGACATTCGACCTGCTTGCCGCAGCGGTGTTCTCGATCTTGTTGTTCCCGTTCATGGTGGCGGGATGGGCGGCGATCGTGCTCACCTCACCCGGCCCTGGCCTCTACATCCAGACTCGCACCGGGCGAAACTCTCGCTCGTTCCGCATCTTCAAGATCCGCAGCATGCGGAACGACAAGGCGACCGCCGAGAACCTGAACTGGGCCGAGAAGCGCGACCCCCGCATCACCCGCGTCGGCACTCTCCTGCGGAAACTGCACCTCGACGAACTCCCGCAACTGATCAACGTGCTGCGGGGCGAGATGAGCCTGGTCGGCCCGCGGCCGGAGCGGCCCGAAGTCATCAAACTCAAAGGGCTGGCCGACGAGGTGCCGGGCTACACGCTCCGTACCCAGGTACGGCCTGGCGTCACTGGCTTGGCGCAGATCCAACTGCCGGCCGACAGCGACATCACGAGCGTGCGGCACAAGGTTTACTACGACCTGTACTACCTGGCCCACCAGACGGCCTGGCTCGATTTCCGCATCTGTGTGGGCACCGTACTCAAGTGCTTCCTGGCACCCGAGACACTGCAAAAGCTCCTGTTCCTGCCCACCGCCGAGCAGGTCCGCCAACACTTCCTGACGCTGCTGGTGGAACCGGCGAGTGACGCCGAGGCTGTCGCCGAGCCGGTGGTCTGATGCCCCCTCGCGTGGTCTATCTCACCCACCGCGTCCCCTATCCGCCCGATAAGGGCGATCGCATCCGCAACTACCACGTCTTGCGGGAATTGTCTCGCCATGCCCGCGTCTGGCTCGCGGCCCTCGCCGATGAACCGGTCACCGATGAGCAGCGCCACCACCTCGGCGGGCTGTGTGAGCGGGTGGCGTTCGTGCCCGGTGGGCGGCGGTGGGGGCGCGGCGGGCGGAGCCTGCTCGGCGGGCGGAGTATCTCCGAGGGACTGTTCTGCGAGCCGGCGTTCGATGCCCTCCTCGCCGGGTGGCGCACCGAGGCCGACTTCGCCGCCAGCCTGGTATCGGCGTCGAGCCTTGCCCCATATCAGCGCCGTAATGGCTGGGAGACGGTGCCGGCGTTCGTTGACCTGGTGGACGTCGATTCGCAGAAGTGGCTCGACTACGCCGCCGCCGCCCGCGGGCCGAAGCGATGGCTCTACTCCCTCGAAGGCCGCCGGGTGCGAACACTGGAGCAAGACCTCTGCCAGTGGGCGAAGGGCGTGTTCCTGGTGAGCGCAGCGGAAGCGAAGTTGCTCGATGGCTTCACCGCCCCCGGCACCGCCACCCCCGCCACCAACGGCGTCGATCTGGAGTTCTTCTGCCCGCAGCCCGACGTGAAGCAGGAGTTGGCCTGCGCGTTCGTCGGGGCGATGGACTACCCGCCGAACGTCGATGCGGCCGTGTGGTTCGCCGCCGACATCTGGCCGCGGGTGCGGGCGGTTCATCCCACAGCCGAGTTTCGCGTGATCGGCCGCCAGCCGGTGCCGGCCGTGCTACGCTTGCACGGAAAGGGCGGGGTGAACGTGGTCGGGCAGGTGCCCGATGTACGCCCCCATGTGGCCAGTGCCGCCGTGGCGGTCTGCCCGGTGCGGATCGCCCGTGGGCTGCAGAACAAGGTGATCGAGGCGATGGCGATGGGCAAGCCGACCGTCGCTGCCCCGCCGGCGGTGGCGGCGCTGAAGGCCGAAGTCGGGCGGGATTTGCTCCGCCCGACGACCGTCGATGAGTGGGTGAGCACCCTGACGGCGCTGCTCACCGACCCAACCCGGCAGGCCGAACTCGGCGCGAACGCCCGGAAATACGTGGAAGAGCACCACCACTGGGACAAGTGCCTGCGGCCGCTCGTGGCGAAGATGAACCTGCTCGGTTAACCGCGAGCCGACGTTGATCGCTCGCCGTCGGCTCACGGCGAACCCAACCACCACCCATGCCCACCGTCTTCGACACCCGTGTGGTCACCGGCTCCGGCGGCGGGCCAGACAAGACCATCCTGAACTCCCCGCGGTTCCTCGAACCGCTCGGGTACACGATGCTGTGCGGGTACCTCCACCCGCCCGGCGACCCCGGCTACGCCGACATCGAGGCGAAGGCCGCGAAGTACAACGCACCGCTCCTCTCCATCCCCGATCGTGGGCCGACGGACGTGAGCGTCGTGAAAGCGCTGCTGAAAGTCTGCCGCCAGCACGACGTCCGCATCTGGCACGGGCACGACTACAAGACGAACGCCCTCGGCCTCGCCCTGCGGCCGTTTCACAAGATGAAGCTCGTCACCACCGTTCACGGCTGGGTTCACCACACCACCCGCACTCCCCTCTACTACAAAGTGGATAAGTTCTGCCTGAAGCGGTACGAGCGGGTCTACTGCGTGTCGCCCGATCTGATCGACGCCTGCCGCGACGCCGGGGTGAAAGAGTCGAAGTTGCTCCTGCTCGAAAACGGCATCGACACCACCGAGTACACCCGGCGGCGGACCACCGCCGAAGCGAAGGCCGCCCTGCACCTGCCGGCCGACCAGTTACACATCGGGGCCGTGGGCCGGCTGGAACCGGAGAAGGCGTTCGACCTGCTCATCCGGGCGGTCGGCGAGCTGAACGCCGCCGGTGTCGGGTGCCGCCTCACGATCGTCGGGGAAGGCCACGACCGCCCGCGGCTCGAAGCGGTGATCGCGGAACTTGGCTGGTTCGAGGCGATGGACGTGTTCGCCCTGAGCAGTCGCCGTGAGGGGTTGCCGAACGTACTGCTGGAAGCAATGGCCCTCGGTGTGCCCTGCGTGGCCACCGCCATCGCCGGCATCCCGCGGCTCATCGCCGACGGCGAGAGCGGGCGGCTCATTCCTCCCGACGACCTGCCGGCTCTCGTCGCCGCACTGCGGGAAGTGTTGACGGACGAAACCACCCGCGAGCGGTACCGGGCCGCGGGGCGCACTACGATTGAGTCCCGGTACAGCTTCGCCGCCCGCATGGGCGTGCTGAAGCGGGAGTACGACGCCCTACTTTGTGGCCGGTCACAGCACACATGATCCGCCCCGTGAAACACACGCTCGACGTCTGGACGCACACCGGCCGCTCGCTGGCCGCCGCCCTGCCCCCGTTGGCCGACTGGGTGTTCGCCCGCGGGCCGGCCGCCCTCAGCCGCCACCCGGCATGGCTGACCGTCCTCCGCGACGCCCTCGGCCACGAAGGCTTCGCCCTCGAAGCCCGCGCCGCCGGCCGCACCTGCGGGTTCCTCCCGCTCTCCTTCCTCAACACCCCGCTGTTCGGCCGGTTCCTCGTGAGCCTGCCGTACCTGAACAGCAACGGGGTGATCGCCGACTCGCCCGACGTGCAAGCGGCGCTGGTGTCGCGGGCGGTCGAACTCGCCGACGAACTGGGGGCCAAGCACCTCGAACTGCGGCACGAAACGCCGATCGAGCACCCACAACTGAACGTGACGAACACCAGCAAAGTCCACATGCGGCTGCCACTGCCCACCTGCCCGGACGTGCTCTGGAAGGGGTTCGACACGAAGGTGCGGAACCAGATCCGCAAGGGCGAGAAGAACAACTTCGCCGTGCGGTGGGGCGGGCGGGATTTACTCGAACCGTTCTACGCCGTGCTCAGCGAGAACATGCGGGACCTCGGCACCCCCGTGTACGGCCGGCGCCTGTTCGCGGCCATCCTGGAGACGTTTCCCACCAACGCCGAACTGTGCGTGGTGAGCGACGGGGAGAAGCCGATCGCGGCGGCGCTGTTGCTGCACGGGCCGGGAGTGACCGAAGTGCCGACGGCCTCCAGCCTGCGAGCGTACAACCCGACGTGTGCGAACATGCTCATGTATCGCCACCTGCTCGACCGGGCGGTGAGCCGTGGGCAGAAGGTGTTCGACTTCGGGCGTAGCACGACCGACGGGCCGACGTTCAAGTTCAAGAAGCAGTGGGGGGCGGAGGCACACCCGGCGGCGTGGCAGTACCACACCCGCACCGGGGACGCAGGCGAGATGCGGCCGGACAACCCGCGGTACCGCAAGGCGATCGAGCTGTGGCAGAAGCTGCCGCTGAAGGTGACGCAGGTGCTCGGCCCGGTGATCGTCCGCGGCATCCCGTGAACGGGTTGAGATAGTCCGGGCAACACTTCGGCGGATATGTCATGACGCACCCGGGAGTTTCGCGGCGTCAAGATGGAGGGACAGATGACGATTCACGTGGTCTTATTTAGCGTTGAAATTCGGGATCTGTCAATCGTTTTTCGGCACGTAGTCGCACCAACGGGGGGTATTCCTGCGAACAGAGTGCTTTGAAGAACTTGCCTGCCGCAACAAGTTCCTCTTCCGGCTCGGGTTGAACCTTGCTCCTCACACCCCGCGGCGGCAATTTACCCAACACATCGATGCACTTGACAAGGGTTGGCCGCTTCCAGAACTCTTTTTCTGACAACTTGTAAGCATTCCGGTAAACTTCCATGAGTACAGGATCACTGAGTTCCGTTTTCACGAAGTACACCAATTCAAGCATCTGCCGTTCGGTCAACCGCGTCCGCTGGAGGGTCTTTACGAGTACGTTTACTCGGTCGGCGGACGACGGCCATGAATCGGGCTGGTACGCGCACAGAAGCCGGTCGGCGGTGATGACCACCAGCGGGGAGATCGCGGCGTCGTCGAGCAGTTCTCGTACGGCGGCGGCAGTCGACGGGTCGGCCGGCAATCGGGTCAAGGAGTGCACCGCCCATGACGCGAGCAGCTCGTTATCCGAGGTGGAATACCGCAGCAGGTGCTTCCGTCGCTTGCCCAGATCGCCCTCGTTGATGGCGACCGCCATCCCCCGGCCCCACTCCTCACTCTCACGCTTCGTGGGCCGGGGTTGAGCCAGATTGACGTTGTCCCCGAACGGGAGGCACATGTCGGGGAAGGGGGTGAGACGGGCCAGTTCGCGCCGCTCGGTGACCACCCCCCACTCGTCCGGTCCAGCACGGCCGACGAGCGCACCCCGCCGCACCCAAAAGTATCCCTCCTCATCTGCTTCGATCCACGGGTCGCAGAACATGCGGCTTTCCATTCTGGGCCAAATGTGAGTGGAAATCCGATGTGCGAACGGGGCGACGGACTGGTCGGCCGGTGGTTTTTCCGGGAGCATCGAACGGAATTGACCTCGGATTTCATCGCGGGTGCAGCGGCCTCGCCCGGCGATGACCTTGACGAAACGGAATTTCGACTCCACCTCGAAGGTGGAAAGCGGAAACAACTCCGTGTCCCTGATCGAAATGGCGAGCCGGGGATCGTTCCCTTCGAGTTTCTGAATCGACTCCCGTAAACGCCTCTGCTCCGATTGGTTCGAAGCGGACGAGATACATCGGAGGTGGACGTATTCATACACCTCCTCCTGCCACAGGTCATGGCATGTGGAGGCAATCATGGCAAACGCGATTGCAGGAAGCATGTTGACCTTACGCGTCCTGGGTTAGGGAGCGGGAGGAATGGAAAACTTCGCCTTGGCACCTTGCTCGTTGAGCGTCGGGCCGATCAACTCGACCGAATGCGGGCCGGTAGTGATTGTCCAGGCACTCGGAACGATGGTGCGGTTCGCGTCCGCCGTCCACGAGACCGTCGGCAGACCATCGACCAACTGCGTTGTGCTCACGCTGGCCGTCCCGTTACCGTTGAATGTCCAGTCCGCGTTCGCCTGTGACCAGAAGAAGCGGTTGGCGTCGTCCGTGGGGTCTAGAGTTTGGGCCGCGACATCGAGTTTGAACTCGACGTACACGTACGTTTTGGTGAGCCAGGTGAAATTCGTTCCGCCCGCAAAACCCGTTCTGAAGTTGTCCCCGAATTCTTGCTCCTGAGTGATGGGCAACATGAAGTTCGGGCCGTCCTTCCCCGAGAGTGTGAATATCGTGTTTGACCCTGGCGGCCCCGCGGCAAGTGCCGTGATGCCCGACTTCTGTTGCCCCACAGCGTTCACGTACCCCCCGATGTAATAAGGGTTGAGTGGATCATACGGGCCTTGAGCGCGATCCAGATAATACGCCGATTGGTTGTCCATGGAGTTCAAAAGCCACTTGCCAGACCCGTACTCTGCTTTCAACATCCTCACTTTTCCACGCTGGATGATTCCCGCCTTGATCTTGTCGACCCCTTCGTTTTGTCCAGGACCCACAAATTGAACTTGGGCCTGCCAATTTGTATAATCAGGATCAGTACTTGGCGTGAACGAGAGGAATTGGGCGGCACCCGGGATCGTTTGTCCTGTCGGCTGGATTACAGCTGGTGTGACGTGACTCGGTGTTGAGTACGTGAACGAGGGGGCGATATCCGTGACGATCACCTGCACCAGGATTAGCTCGCGATCCGCCAGTGTCTGCTGACTGGCGACGTTGTAAACTTGAAGTTTGAACTTACTCGGCGCTTCGTTCTTGAAGGTGAGTGTGGCAGTGATAACCGTCTTATTGGTCGCGGCGTCATATTCTCTTCCCCCGACGTCTAAGGTGACTTGGCCCGTGGTATCGGTCAGTCTCCAACCGATCGAGTTCGAGGCGGTGGCATCGCCACCGATGACCGCGATGTAACGGTATTGTGAGTTGCCGGGTACCACCGCCGGGCCAGAGATGGTACCCACACTCAGGTCCGTGTAGGTGCGGACCAATCCGGCGTCAAGGTTCGATTTGCCCTGTCCTGGAGAGAGGGTGAATTGAGGGGTTTTCCCCGTGCTGGGGTTGGCATCGCTGTCTCTTGTCGTGTCCGAACCGACGTTCTGTGCGGTGTACCGATAGCCTGGCTGGCTCGTGAATTGGACGTAAAGGGGCACGCCCGTTGGGACACCGAGCCAACTGTAATTCCCGTTCTGGTCCGTTGTTTGTTCGTCGCCGACCTGTGTGCCGTCCGCCTTGAACAATTTCACCTTGACCCCACCCCGGAACGGTTCGACATCCTGCCGGATGCCGTCTGGAGTCCCCATTTCAACCCACACCTGACCGCCGACTCCGACCACTCCGAGAGGGCCATCATCGACGTGAGTGACGGTGATCTTCCAAACCCGGTCGTTGTAGTCCCAGTCCGGTGATTGACCCGGCATCGAGGCTAAATCTTCCAGGCGTAGTTCGTACTGCCCGGAAGAAATGCCAGGGCTGATGACGAACGGCAGGTGGGTGCTGGTGGAGGAACCGACTGCGTCGTTGTCGGGGGTGTAGTTCGCTGACAGCCCCCCCAGACTGGCGGTGATACTGTTCACGAGCGCCGCCTGGATCGCCACCGTCTCGTTCGGAGCGTCCACGAACACCTTGCCGTAGCGAGTCGGCAGGTCCGGATTCAGTGTAAGCCCACCGGAGAAGGTGGCGGCGCTGTCGCCCACATCTCCACTCGCCGGGCTGAGCAGGCCGACGGCGAACCACGCCGGCACCTCACGAGTTTCCAACTGCTCCAGGCTCAGACGGCCGAAGGTCTGACGAGCGGGCCGATTGTTCCGGCTCATGTCGTTCTCCGTGCCCGTGGGTGGAAGTGTAAACGGCGGTCGTTCGCACCGCCAGTGGAAAGTAAACTTGAACCCGGCTGGCTATGCAAGCAAAAAGTTGTGCGCGCGAGCGGATTTATTCAAGTTTCACGCGGCTGATGGTGTGGCCATTGACAGGGGGGGTATGTGCGTGGCAGGTGGCAGTGTGGCAGACACCCCCCCCAAGGAATTGCCGTTCGCAACCCAAAGTGGACAAGAAAACCGAAAAAGTGCGACCCCGGCCCTGCCGGAAGAGGTGAGGGGAAATGCTGGCCATGTTGAGAATGACGCCGCGTCCATAAGTATGGGCGCGGCACCACTCCCGGCAGAATTTTCACGGGTCCGCTTGTGCCGGTTTCTCCGAATTTGCCGGCGGACGTTTGCACCGGGTGTCGGCGTTCACTACGGTTGATTCGCCGCACCCGCCGGTTAACGCCGGTGGGAAAATCCAACAGCACCCCCTCCCCCCGGCTGTTGGTTCCCCCCCTTCGCGGTTGTGTTCCCCCGTCCGCGTTCTATCCCGACCCCGCGACTCACCCCGCGGAGCGGAGCCACGCCGACCATGACGTTCCACCGCCGGATGTTGCTCGTGGGATCTGATCATCAGTTCGCGCAACTGGTGCAGACCCACATCCACAAGACGTTCCTCGTCCACGCCCCGCATGTGCGGTTCGACGACCTGCCGAAGGTGGTCCGCCGCGACACCGACGGGGCGTTGCTGCTGCTCGCGTCCGACCCGCACGACGCCGATCGTATCGAGACGGCCGTGCGGGAACTGCGGCTCCAGCAGTTGCCGCCGCGGCTCGCCGTACTGGCGAACGAGCGATTTCCCGCCGGCAAGCGGCTGGAGGCGCTTTCCACTTTTCTGGAAGCGAACCTCGCCTGGCCCGGCCACACCCGCGAGCTGAACACGTGGGTACGGCGTGCAGTGGTGCCCGGCCCGGCCTTCCCCGACCCCGTTCAAGAAACAACGGCCGACCGCATCCGCTCCCGGCTGCTCACCCTCACCCCCAGCCTGGCGTCGCTCACCGAGCAACTGGAGATCGCCGCCACGCACGACGTAACGGTGCTCATCGAGGGGGAAACGGGTACCGGCAAGACGCACCTGGCCAAGCTCATCCACGACTGCTCGCCG
>JALOQR010000358.1 GCA_025459365.1 Fimbriiglobus sp. | reverse complement strand
CGCACCAGTGTGTTGTACCACATCAACTGGTCGGGCTTGCCCCGTCGCGAACTCGACTCCAGCTCCAGGTGAATGAGCGCCGGGGCCGGGCCGTTGACACGGAACAACTTGTCCGCCTGGGCGGTGACAGACAGATCGGTGTCGAGCACCTCGGCCGGGCCGGGCGGGATGCCGACGCGGGCGGCGAGGAACGCCGCCCAGTCTTCCGGTCGGGTGTCGATGAGGGCGTTCAGGGCGGCATCGAATGGCTTGGCCACATCACCCCACCTTGATGCCCAGGTCGCGGAGCTGCCGCGGCTCCACCGCCGCCGGGGCGCCGCTCATCAGGTCGCGGGCCTGCTTGTTTTTCGGGAAGGCGATCACATCGCGGATGTTCGTGGTGCCGGCCATGATCATGCACCAGCGGTCCAGCCCCAGGGCGATGCCGCCGTGCGGCGGGGCGCCACTGTTCAGGGCGTCGAGCAGGAAGCCGAACCGGGCCTTCGCCTCCTCCATCTCCATGCCGAGCATCTTGAACACGCGGGCCTGCACATCCTGGCGGTGAATCCGGATGCTGCCGCCGCCCACTTCGTACCCGTTCAGCACCATGTCGTAGGCCTTCGCCTTGGCGGTGCCGGGCGAGGTTTCCATCGTAGGTAGGTCAGCGTCCATTGGGGCGGTGAATGGGTGGTGGATGGCCACCCACCGCTTCTCCTCGTCGTCGAAGGCGAACATGGGGAAATCGACCACCCAGGCGAAGTTGAAGTGCTCGGGCCGCACCGCGAACGGCTTCCCCTCCTTCTCCGCCTCCGCCTTCTCGTCCCACCAGTTGCGGTACAACTTGAGCGACGCCCCGAGGTGGCTCCGCACCGCGCCGAGAGCGTCGCACACCACCGCTTCCTTGTCGGCGACGAATAGCAGCAGATCGCCGTCGGCCACACCGAGCCGCTCCTTCAGCTTCGCCTTCAGGTCGTCCGAAAAGAACTTCTCGATGGTGCCGGTAAGCTTGCCCCCCTCGGCCTTCATCCAGGCCAACCCTTTCGCCTTGAACGTCTCGGCCACCTTCGGCAGTTCCCCGCCCGGTTTCAGTTGCGTGTTGCTGAACTTTTCGGCGGCCCCCTTCGCGTTGATCGCCCGCACAATCCCACCGGCGGCAAGGGCGTTCTTGAACACGCCGAACTCGCTCGCCCCGGCCAGGTCGGTCACGTCCACGATTTCCAGGCCGAAACGTAGGTCGGGCTTATCCGACCCGTACTTGCTCATCGCGTCGGCGTAGCTCAGTCGTGGGAACGGCGTGGGCACCGTGATGCCGTGAACCTGCTTCACGATCTCGGCGGCGAGTTGCTCCATGAGGCTCAGCACGTCGTCGCGTTCGACAAAGCTCATCTCCAGGTCGAGTTGAGTGAACTCCGGCTGGCGGTCGGCGCGGAGGTCTTCGTCGCGGAGGCACTTGGCGATCTGGAAGTACTTGTCGTACCCGCTCACCATGAGCAGTTGCTTGTAGAGCTGCGGCGATTGCGGCAGGGCGTAGAACTCGCCGTGCGAAATGCGGCTCGGCACGAGGTAGTCGCGGGCGCCTTCGGGCGTGCTCTTGCCAAGCAGTGGGGTTTCCACTTCGAGGAAGCCGCGGGTGTCGAGGAAGTCGCGGATGGTCTTGCAGACGCGGTGACGCAGGATGAGCGTCTTTTGCAGGCTGCGCCGGCGGAGGTCGAGGTAGCGGTGTTGTAGGCGGATGTCTTCGTTGGCCAGTTCGCTGCCGAACTCGTTGATCTGGAACGGGAGCGGCGGGCAGGTGTTGAGCACCGTCAGTTTCGTTGCCAGCAGTTCGACTGCCCCGGTGTCGATGTCGGCGCGTTCCTTGCCCGCCACTCGCGGCCGGACGGTGCCGGTGACGGAGATGCAGAACTCGGTGCCGAGCTTGTTGGCGGCGTCGAACAGGGTCTTATCGTCGGCCTCGAACACCACCTGCGTGAGGCCGTAACGGTCGCGGAGGTCGATGAACGTCTGGTTGCCGAAGTTGCGGGAGGTGAGCACCCACCCGTTCAGGGTGACGGACTGGCCAACGTGCGTCGGGCGGATGTCATTACACGTCACGGTGCGTTGCCACTCGCTCATCGAACCGGCTCCGGGTATGGTGTGGGAAGGGCCATTGTACGGACGGCACCCACCGCCCCGGAGGTTCGCACCCACCGTCCTTCATCAGCCCTGTCAAGTCGGCCTCGGCTTGCTGAAGCGGCACGACCATCTCGAATCCCCCGCGGTTTCCCCCAGGATACCCCCATGAGCGACACCGCCGCCCGCCGGGCCGACATCGATGCCAAGACCGAAGTGCTCGCCGGCATCCTCAAAGAAGTTGGGTGCGAGGCGGCGATCTTGCTCGTACCCGCCCACATCGCCTGGTTCACCGGCGGGATGAGCCTGCGGGGGCTGTACGCCGAGGCCGAACGCCCTGGCATCTGGACGAACGGCCGCACCCGCTGGCTCGTCTGCGGCAACGCCGACACTCAGCGGCTGTTCGACGAGGAACTCGACGGCCTCGGGTTCATGCTGAAGGAGTGGCCGTGGGCCGGCGGGCGTGCCCAGTTGCTCGGCGACCTGGTGGCAAACAAGAAGGTCGCCTCGGATCGCCCGTTTCCTGGCATGCCGCAACTGGCCGAACGTCTCCGCCAGGAACTCCGCTCGCTCTACCCGACCGACCGCGAACGGCTGTTCGACCTCGGGCGGGTGGTGGCCCACGCCCTTGAAGCCACCGCCCGCGGGCTGAACCGTGGGGACAGCGAGCAGGAGATCGCCGGCCAACTTGCCCACCGGGTGTACCACCACGGGGCGGACGTTCACACGATCAGCGTCGCCGCCGACGACCGCGGGGCGAAGTTCCGCCGCACCGGATTCACCGAGGCCAGGGTCGATACCCGCTGCACCCTGCAAGTGACGGCTGTGCGGGGCGGGTTGCACGTGACGGCCTCCCGCACCGTCTGCTTCGGCCCACCCGACGATGGATTCCGGGCGGCGTTCGAGGCGGCGGCCAAACTCGCGGCGGTGTTCCGCTCGGCGACGAAGCCGGCGGCCACCGTCACAGCGGCCGTGGAGAGTGGATACCAACTGTTGAAGAACGGCCCGTTCGAGCACGAGTGGCGGCTGAGTACCGCCGGCTACGCGACCGGCTGGGTGGCGGCCGACGAACTACGAAGGTCGGGGACCGACGAACCGCTCGTGGACGGCCAACCGATCGTCTGGCAACCGCGAGTCCGAGCGGCGGCGGTGGTCGATACGGTCGTGGTCGGGCCGACCGGGGCCGTGGCAGTGACCGTGCCTGAAGGCTGGCCATTCAAGCGGTTCACCATCGGTGGGCGAAGCTACGAGGTGCCGGACTTACTCGTGCGCTGACTCCTCTCGCCAGTTCGCATTGACTCCCCTTGACCACTCCCGCTATACCCCCCGATCGATACGGCACGGGTGCCGATTTTCTTTCGCGGCGGGGTGGTCATGACCAACGCCCAGGCATTGAGCTTGGCCGGCGTCCGCGTCCGGTACGGCAAAACGCTCGCCCTGGATGGGCTGTCGTTGGAGTTGAACCGCGGGGAGATTGCCGCCCTGCTCGGGCCAAACGGGAGCGGGAAGAGTACGACGCTGGCTGTTGCCGCCGGGATTCTCGACCCCGAGGCCGGCACCGTGATGGCGTGCGGCGTCGAACGGAAGGCCGACCCCGATGCCTACGCCCGCGCCATCGGGCTGGTGCCACAAGAACCAGCGCTTTACGAAGAGCTCTCGGCCGAGGCCAACCTGCTGTTCTTCGGCCGGCTGTACGGGCTGAGTGGGTACGATCTGCGCTGCCGCGTCGCCATTGCACTGGATCGTGTGCGGCTGACCGATCGCGGGCAGGATCGCGTTGGCACCTACTCCGGCGGAATGAAACAACGAGTGAACCTGGCCATCGCCCTTCTTCACGACCCGCCGCTCTTGCTCCTCGACGAACCGACCGCCTCGCTCGACCCGAAGTCCCGCGACTCGCTCTTCGCCGACCTGCACCGCCTCCGCGATGCCGGCCACGCCATCTTGCTCACCACCCACCACCTCGACGAAGCCGAGACCGGCTGCGATCGCATCGTGGTGCTCAACCGCGGCACCGTGGCGGCGGCCGGCCGACCATGCGAACTGATCCGCCACCAATCGACCAGCCGGGCGGTGCTCTATGGCCAGCTCCGTGAGCCGTTGCCGCACTTCTTTGTGAAGGGGCTGCGGAGGCGGTTGGGCAAGGGCGTCGAGGTGGAAGTGACCGGCCGACGGCTTCGTCTGGCCGCCGATACCCAGGAAATACTGGGGCAAGCGCTGGCGATGGTGTTGGCCGACGGCATCACGATCGAAACATTCCGCACCCCACCGGGCCGGCTGGAAATGCTCCTGCGAAACCCGACACCCGTGCCGGAAGAAGCCGCGGCGGAATAGAGTCGCCGCCCGCTCCGCGGGCGGG